>JBKPAK010000160.1:0-11318 GCA_046726415.1 Candidatus Methylomirabilota bacterium | reverse complement strand
TTCCAGCGAGCCGTCGGTCCGCGGGGAATACCAGCGGAAGCCGAGGCGCTCGAACTCCTCGATGATCCGATGCGCCGGATAGCCCCAGGGCTCGGTCCGTCGGTCGGCGATCTTGCAGAGCACGATGGGACGCGGCGCTCGCTGAAAGAACGTCTCTCCCCCGCGGAACACGTCGAGCTCACCCCCTTCGACATCGAGCTTGACGAAGTCGACGACCTCGATGCTTCTCTCCAGGCACACCTGGTCAAGGGTGCGCCTCTGCACGACGATCTGACGTCGCGGGTCGGCTACGTCCGGCGGCCTGAGGCTGTCGAAGCCGCTCTCCAAACCCTCCACGACGAAGAACTGGGCCTGCCCCTCCTCGGCGCCGAGCGCCAGCTCGACGACCTCCGCGTTGGTGGCGTGATTCAGGCGGAGGTGTGTCCTCAGCCGCTCCAGCTCCGAGGCGACGGCTCGAAGGCGATGACCCGACCTGTCGAGCCGACCTGCTTGGCGGCGAGCAACGTGTAAAACCCTTGGTGGGCCCGATATCCAGCACTGTCATTCCGGGACGCAGATACCGCTCCACGAGGTGCATCTCGGCCGGCTCGAAGTGCCCGGCGAAGATCGCCTCGCTGGCGGCGTCGTTCGTCGCCAGTCACCAGGCCCCGTAGGGAAGCCGAACGGGGATCGGTGTCCCCGCGAGGACGCGGTTCCACGCCCGCTTGAAGCGACGCCGGAGGAAAAGCTCCTTCTCCGCCCACGGCCGCTTCGCGAATCGCAGCACCCGCGCCTTGAGCGATCGATCTCCGTCCATGCCCTGGCGCAAAGCGGCAGCGAGTGTACCATGAAGCCGCCGCCGCAGCACCACGTCGGCTTGACAGCCCCGACGGTCGCGTGGCATAGGTAGCTAGCGCCGCTGCTTTCCATGCTGACACTCTTCACCACACCGAAGGCATTCGACGGACACATCGGCGTCATCCAGCGGAACGCGATCACCAGCTGGACGAAGCTGGGCCCCAGGGTCGAGGTCATCCTGCTCGGGCGGGACGCGGGAACGGCCGAGCTCGCGGCCGAGCTCGGGATTCGCCACGAGCCCGAGGTGGCATGCAACGACGTGGGGGTACCCCTGGTGAACGCGCTCTTCGGTGCAGCAGAGCGCTTGGCCCGTCACCGGATCCTTTGCTACGTGAACGCCGACATCATCCTGTTCGGCGATTTCGTGTGGGCTGTCGAGCAGGTGGCTCGGCAGAAGGCCAAGTTCATGATGGTCGGCCGGCGCACGGACTTCGACCAGACCGAGCTCATCGACTTCGCCTCGCCTGACTGGGAGACCAAGCTCCGCGCCGACGTGCAGGCTCAGGGAGTCCTTTACTCAATGAATGGCACCGACTACTTCGTCTTCCCGGTGGGACTGCTCGGGGATATCCCCCCGTTCGCGATCGGTCGCACGGCATGGGACAACTGGCTCATGTACCGGACGCGACAGCGAATGGCCGCCCTGGTCGATGCCACGATCGTGACGGCGGTGCACCAGAACCACGGTTACCGGGGCGGCAAGGTGGCGTTCTGGGCCACCCCCGAGGCGCAGAGGAACAAGAGCCTTCTCGGGGACGTCTTCTTCACCGTCGAGGACGCGACGCATACGCTCGAGCGTGACGGAACGCTGCGCTGGTCCCTCGAGCGGTGGCCACGCCATCTGGAGCAGATCGGCGTCTTCCTGCCGGGCGGGCGGGTTCCGCGGTGGGCGTTCAAGCAAGGGCGCCGAGCATTGAGGTACGTCCGGCGGGCGCTGCAGTGAAGATCGTCTGGATCTCCGAGACGCTTCTTCCTTCCGGCTCAGCTCACGCCGTATTCACCCTCGAGATGGTCTCGGCGCTCGCCGAGTGCCGGCATGACGTGGTCGTGGTGGCTCCCTGGCACGAGGGGCGCGCGAGGGACCTGACGAAGGTGTGGGGCGACTTCGCGCTTTCGGGAGTCTTCCCGCGTCGTCACATTCCACTCGGTCAGTCGCGGCGCGTTTATGGACGCGTGGCCCCGCTCGTGTCGATGCTATTTCGGCCCGACCTGATGATGGCCTCGGATGCGACGATCGCAGCGCGGGCGGCGATGCTCGGGGCCAGGGTCGTCGTCAAGTCGCATGCGCATTTCCCGCCCGAGTCAGTCCGCCTTCGCCGGGCCGCCCAGAGCCTCAGCCAGTTGTCGGCCGTGCGCGCGTGGGCGTTCTGTTCGCAGCGGCTCCTCGACATCGTCGCGGAGGAAGTGCCCCTCCTACGGCAGCGCTGCCTGGTCGCGCACAACGGGCATGGCCCGGCGCAATACCGCGAGTCGCTTTCTCCCCAGGAGGCGCGGCGACGGCTGGGCCTTCCCGTCGAGCGGCAGCACGTCGTTCACTCGGGGCACCTGTATCAGGGTCGAGGGGCGGAGGAGACGGTCTCGATCGCATCCTCGTTTCCGGACGTCGAGTTGCTGTTCGTGGGCGGCACCGACCGAGATGTCCGGCCCCTGGCCGGCGCCGTCCCACCGAACGTGAAGCTCCTCGGTCACCAGCCCCCGTCGCGCGTCCCGCTCTGTCTTGGGGCTCGCCGATCTCGCCTCCCGGCCGCCCCCGGAGCCCGCCGGTGACCGGGCCTGTCCACTTCGCCGTTCCTCGCCCAGTCCGTCCGTTGACCCAATGTCCGCTCTAATCGGCGCAAGAGCCAGGTCTTCACCGGGCCGTAATACCAGCGTCGTCCCCTCGGCATCGATCTGGCACCACCGTTCCTCACCTCGGCCCGGCGCCGCCCGCGGCGGCCGCTGCGTGGAGCCAAACAGTGGCAGTGGGCTTCAGCGGGCATGCCGACCTCGCCGCCGAGGCCGGTGCCGAGGTCGTCCTGATCGTGCACCCGCTCGTGCCGAGCCTGCTCGCCCGCGAGGATCGGCCCATGCGGGCGCGCGGACTCCACACGATCATGCAGCAGGCCAACCGCATCTACGGACAGAACTTGCTGCACCTCGGCCTGGCCCGCGCCTCCGCGCGATTTCCGCGCACACGCTTCAGGGGTGGCTGCAGGCCCAGGGAGAGGCGCTGCTGGATCACCTCCGGGCCGAGCGTGCGCTCGCGAACGGGAGACCCGCGGAGGGCGCGCGGCTCGCGCGCGCGTGGGTACACGGGCGCGTAGATTCTTCCGGCGTTAGTTCTCTGCTTTTTGCGATGAAGTTCTTCGACGGCGTCACGCTGCGCGCGCATAGGAAGCGGGGAAGTCTTGGTTCCGTAGTCGGACCGAGGCGCCCATGACGCGATGCCCAAATCCAGTCACCCGCCAGCGCCGCGATCGCGGGATCTTCGCCACCAACCCGTAGGCGTGGAGCCGATGAAGGAGCCGACTGACCTGCGCACTCTGCCGCTTCGGATCCTCGCTGAGGCGAACGGCACTACCCGCGAGCTTGGCCCGGAGATCGCGGTTCGCGAACCCGTGCACGGCATGCTCGCCGCTCATGAGGGCGACGAAGAGTTGGGGTTCTGGCCGGGCCACGGGGTGAAAAGCCGTGACCGTCCGGCCGGTGGCCGGACGCTTCCGAGTCGTGATGGCGTCGAGGTCCCGCAGGCTCGGGGTGGGATCGTCGACCTGCGCCAAGGCGTTGATATCGCGGTGCTCTGTGCCGAGACGTCGCGATACCGGAAGCGGGAGGCCCCACTCTTCCGCAAAGGCACCCACTCGGTCCGTCGCCGGCCGCGGCGACGCCCGCGGCGGCGGACGCGGAATTCCTCAGGCTGATTGATCACCGTCTCGACCCTGAGGTCATACATCTTGAGCCAGTTGTGTTTCATCCGATGCTTCACCCGTCGCCCGGGGATGCGGCCGGGGAGGGGCCCCGCCTGGTCGGTGCCCACCTCGCCCTCGAACTTGCCGTGGAACTTCCGGCCGAGGATGCTCCTGACATCCTGCGCCGTGAAGGTCAGGGGGCTGGGCGCCGCCAGCCGAGGAAAGAGCTCCGCCAAGTGCTGGCGGCGCTTGAAAACCAAGTCGGTGGCGTACTCGGACTGCGCGGTGACCCAGTAGTACTGCCTCGGAGCCAGGACCCCCGGGAGCAAGGGGGTCACGCGCCGCGCATATCGATCCCGGAGAGCCACCCACCCCAGGCTCACGAAGCGATCCGCGAAGCGCTGTGCGCGCGCGAAATCCTCGAGCCACAGAAACGCATTGTCCTGCTTGGTGTACCGGACGGCGTGGCGCGTGAGTGTCCGCGCCAACCACTCGTGCCCGTTCACGTACACCTGCATCTGCAGCGGAAACCACGTCTGCAGGCGTACGTGAATCAGCCCGAGGTCCCGATCCATGAAGTAGTAGTAGAGGATGAGGCACTTGCGGCGGGCGGACTGGATGAACGCCGACCCCTCGCGCCAGCGCAGGGAAAAGGTGCGGCAGGGTTCGACCGTGGCGAAGACGCAGACCAGCCCTCCCGGATCCCATCCCGCTCGGCCAGCTGGCGGGCGTGGTCCTTGAGCCGATAGGCCTGAGTCAGCACGAACCGCTTCACGTCGCGCCGGTAGATCCCCCGGCTCTCCAGAAAGCTCGCCATCGCGTAGCCACTGAAGCACGGCAGGTACCCTCGGAACAACACCGGTCGAAGCATGACAGCGTGCCCTGCAGCTTGTTGACGTGTCTGGCGATGAACTGATCCATCCGTGGATCGCCCACGAACGCGGGCGGGAAGGCAAGGTCCTTGCGCTGAGGACGCTGGCTCGAAGCCTCGATCCCGAGAGAAATCCGATTCTTCCCCGGGGCGAACTCGGCGGAACGCGTCGGTCCCATCGGCCCCTGATCGCCACGCTCGGGGTCAGCCGTCTCGGTCCCGGGACGCCCAGCGGCGTTCGATCATGGTCCCGGTCGTCAGCCAGATGAGATGCTTGGTCGGTTCCGAAAGCGAGCCGGCGCAGCCGGGTCGCCTCGGCTTGGTTGCGGCCGCCAGGCCGCGCTAGACGGGACAAAGGCCCAGTTGACGGAACAGGCGTTCTCGGCACCCCCGCCCTCCCGCCCAATCGGAACACGGCAGCGGCCGGTTCTCGCGTTCCGCCCCCCCGGTACAGGATAGTGACAACCCACCAGCGCGGCCTCATGAGGAAGAAACTCGTTCACAACAAAGCAATAGCTCCGAGCCGCTCACCGCCTCAGCTGCCGCTCGTAGTGTCTGATTGGCGATGGCCGCATACCACCGCATCATCCGCTCAGTCTTCCAGCCACGCCGTCACTGTGTCGGACCACCATATCCCTTCGCTCCCAATGTTTTGCCACCTGCGCGAGGCCGCTTCCGACACGCGCCGAGGCCTCCCTAAATTTCTCCACGCCGTAGTCCCTGGGCTGAAGCCAGAAACTCACCCGGCCGTCCTTCTTGCCCCGGTGCGCCAACTGGTGCACTTCCTCAGGAGTACGCCGAGGACGGCGACTTCGCCGCCGTGCTCGAGCACGCGCTCGCGGATCGTGACCGCCTCGTCGCCGCCGGGCTCGAGCGCGCGAAGCGCTTCTCGTGGGAGGAGACGACCCGCCGCACGGCCGACGTCTACCGACAGGTGCTGGCCAGATGAAGGTCTCGGCGGTCGTCGTCTCGCACGGCCACGCCCGCGAGCTCGAGCTCCTGCTGCCGATGCTGCGCGAGCAGGTCGACGAGCTCGTCGTCGTCGCGAACGTGCCGGGGTCGGTTCCGGCCGGCGTTGAGGCGATCGTGAACGAACGCCCGCTCGGGTTCGCGGCGAACCTGAACCGCGGCTTCTCGCGCGCGAGCGGCGAAGGACTCCTCGCCGTCAACCCGGACGCTGTGCGGGAGCCCGGCGCGGTCGCCGCCCTCCGCGAGCTCATGCTCGACCAGGAGCGCTGCGGCGTCGCAGGTCCGCGCATGGTCTACCCCGACGGGACGCCGCAGCCCTCCTGGCGCCGCTTCCCGACCGTCGCCGGCACCGCCGTCCGCCGCACGCCCCTCCGCCGCGCGATCCCGCAGCGCCGCCACTACCACCTCGACGAGCCGCAGCCCGACGGGCCTGTCCAGTGCGACTGGATGCTTGGCGGCTTCCTGCTCCTCCGGCGCACGATGCTCGACGAGCTAGCTTGGCGGCTTCGACGAGGGGTTCCGGCTCTACGACGAGGACATCGACCTCCAGTACCGCGCGATGAAGGCGGGCTGGGAGCGCTGGTACGTGCCCGCCGCGGTCGTCCGCCACGAGCACCAGGCCGTGACCGACACGAGCTGGCTGACGCGCCGCACGCTCTGGCACTGGGCAGGAATCGCGCGGTTCGTCCGCAAGCATCCTGAGAGACTGCTCGCCCGATGAGCCCGCTCTGGGACGCGCGGTGAGCTGAACGACAGCCTCGAACGAGATCGACGTGAGCTCCACCGAGAAGTACGACCGGATTGCCGACCGCTACTCCGAGCACGAGTACACCCATCCCGAGCAGTACGCCGAGCGTGCCGCGGAGCTGATCGTCGCCTGGGCGAGCCGCTCGAGGCGGGGCAGAGCATCCTCGACCTCGCCTGCGGCGAGCGCGTGCTCGCGCCGCCGCTCCTCGCCCGAGGGCTGCGGTACGCCGGGATCGACGCGAGCGTGCCGATGGTCGAGGCCGCGCGACGGCGCCACCCGGGCGTGCCGTTCACGCTCGCGCGGCTCGAGGAGTACGTGCCGGAGGAGCCCGTGGATGCGGCGATCTGCCTGCGCGCGTTCTACTACGCGCCCGACCGCGCGGCGTTCTTCCGGCTGGTCGCGACCTACGTCCGGAGGAAGCTCGTCTTCGACGTCAGGCCAAGCGCCTACGACCTGCCCCCGATCCTGGCCGAGCTCGAGGCTGCGGGCTTCACGGACATCCGGCTGCGACCGTTCTTCCTGCCCAGAGGCGGCCGGTGCCGGGACCGGTCGTTCCGCTCGTCTCCGCGCTCGAGCGGACGGGGCCGCTGGCGTCGCTCCTCGCGCGGCGCTACGGGAGGGTCCTCTGCGCCGCGCACGCCTGACCCCGTGACCGAGGAGCGCCCGCCGCACCGCCGGCGCGTCGCGGCGGCGGGAGTCTACGCCTCCGCCGCCCTCGGCATCCTCGCGACGCTCGTCGTGTTTCGCGTCCTCGGCCCGACCGAGGCCGGCCGTTACGCGATCGTGCTCGGCGTCGTGGGCTTCCTCTCGACGCTCCTCTGGCTGACGAGCGACGAGGCGCTCGTCAAGTACGGCTTCCGCTACGCCGCACGCGAGGACTGGGGACGGTTCCACCGGCTCGTCCGCGCAACCTTCCGCTACGAGCTGCTGGCCGCGCTCGGGGCCGGCGTGATCGTCGTCGCCCTCGCACCGTTCATCGGCTCGATCTTCAACGACGCAGAGGGCCTCGAGGGGGCGATGCTGATCGCCGCGATCCTGCCCGCGCTGCAGGCCCTCGACTCGATCGGCGCGGCGACCGTGATCCTGCGCGGGCGCTATGATCTGCGCGGCGCGCTGCTGACGCTCTCGATGGGCCTGCGGCTCGCCGGTGTCGCGATCGGCGCCCAGTACGGCGTGACCGCGACCATCGCCGGGCTCGTGGCCGCGCAGGCCGTGACGAGCGCGGTCGTGGTGGGCTTCGCGATCGCCGCGGTGCGGCGCTTCCCGGCCGCGACGCCCGTCGCGCTCGGCGAGGACCGGCGGCCGATTCTCGGGTTCGTGTTCCAGAGCTCCGCCTACACGGCTCTCATCTCGCTGCGGACGTGGATCGCCCCGCTCGTCCTCGGCATCGTGCGCACGGCGACTGACGTGGGCCTCTTCCGCGCCGCCCAGGCGCCGCAAATGGGCATGTCCGTCCTCTTCGCGCCAGTGCGGATGATCCTGCTCACCGACCACACGCGCGACTGGGAGCGTGGCCGCCCGCAGGTCGTGTTCGCCGGGCTCCGGCGCTACGTCGCCGGCTCCACGCTGCTGCTCGTGCTCACCCTGCCGCCCGCGCTCCTCCTGATGCCGTGGCTCGTCCGCGTGATCCTCGGCGAGGACTACGAGCCGGCGACCACGGCGGCGCAGCTCGTGCTCGTCTCGGCGGCGATCCACCTCGTGCTCGGCTGGACGAAGACCTTCCCCGTCACGATCGGCCGGCCGGGCCTGCGGATAGTCGCGCACGGCGTCGAGGCGGCCGTCCTGCTGCCGCTGATCGTCGTCCTCGGCGACCGCTGGGGGGTCACGGGAGCGGGGGTAGCGGTGCTCCTCTCGTCGGTCGCCTCCGCCCTCACGTGGATCGTGCTCCTGCTCGGGCTGCGGCGGCGGGGGTTCGGCCCGGAGCCCGCCGCGGCTACTGCACGCGAATGAGCGCGGAGCGGAAGCTCTTCGGCCGCTCCAGCATCCGCACGTCGAAGCGCGGCTCGGCCTCGAAGAGGTGGACGAACTTGCAGTTGTAGTAGACGATCGTCCGCGGCTTGCCGACGTCCACCGCGAGGAAGGCGGCGATGAACCTCGCCATCACCTCCTCGCCGAACGGGTTGAAGAGGTAGAAGACCGTGCCCTCGGGCGGAAGCAGCTCGATCGCGTCGCCGCAGAGGACGGTAACGTTCGCGTGGCGGCGGAGCCGGTGGGCGGTCCTCGCGCATACGTCGGGATCGAGCTCGATGCCGACGATCGTGTTGCGCGGATGGTGCGAGAGGAACCAGTTGAGCGCGCGGCCCTTGCCGCAGCCGATGTCCACGATCACGTCGTCGAGCCCGATCTCGACCTGCTCGAAGAGGACGGTGAGGTCGCTGTAGTCGGCGTTGCCGACGTCGTGGGCGCCGAGGTGCGCGTGCTTCGTCTCCATCGTCCCCCCGAGGAGCCCGCCGTAGCGAAGGTCGCGCAGCGCGTTGCCGATCGTCCTCGGCGCCCGCCTGATCATCGCCCTGACCCTCACCGAACGATCCTAGTGAGGCGGTCGCGCCAGCGCGCCCGTACCCGGTCCGTCAGCTTCGCCGCGTCGAGCATCCGCCGGACGAGGCGCGCGGAGCCGAGGATGACGCCGCGGACCGCGTTGATGCGGATCGCCCGGAAGGTCGGCGCGAAAACGAGGAGATTCCACTCCTGCCTCGAGTCGTTGTCGTTGCTGAACTGTTGCTTGTACGCCGCGTCGCCCGGGCCGAAGTCGAGGATCCGGAGCGACGGGTCGGCGATGGCGTCCTCGATTACGCTCATGAGCAGGTGGATGCCGACGCGGTGCTCGGCGTACGCACCGTCGTAGCCTCCGGTCCTGATCAGCATCGTCTCGCCGTGGAGCGAGCAGAGCCAGTAGGCGATCGGCTCGCCGCGCAGGTACAGCAGGTATCCGCGCAGCCAGCTGTGCTCGAGGCCAACCCGGGCGAGTGCCCGCTGCTCGGGCGTGTCCGAGAAGCCGGCGCCGAGGGCCCGCTGGTACGTCGAGCGCGCGACGCGGTCGGCGTCGCGGACGAGCTGCTCGAAGCCGGAGGGGTCGCGGACGATCTCGACCGTCAGATCGGGGCCGAACTCCTCGGCGAGCCTTCGTGCCTCGCGCCTGATGCGCCAGCGCGTGTTCGGGCTCCTCGTGGCGACGAACTCGTTGAACGACGTCGGAAGCACGAGCCGGCGGCGCGTCCACGGCGCGACGAACCGCTGTCGCGCCAGGCGGGTGCTCAGCGACTCGAAGGAGACCGCGAGCGGCGAGCCGAGCTCGAGCGGCGGTAGGGCGAGCGCGTCCACCTCGCCTCCGGCGAGGACGCCCCGCACGGCGTCGAGCAGAGGTTCGAGGCCCTCGGGGTCGGGGACGACGACACCGCCGTCGACCGCCTGCACGAGCTTCACCTCGGGCGCGTAGAGCACCCGGTAGCCGACCGCAGTCTCGAGCCGCCTCTGCTCGAGCCGTCCCGCAAGCGCGGCGAGCACGCGTTCCCCGTCCTCGACGACGATCGCGAACGGCCCGAGCACGTTCGGCCGCGTCCGTACGCGCGTGAGCAGGTACTCGTACTCGGCCTCGTCCCGCTCCCACGGGATCGTCTCCCAGACCGCCCGCAGCTCCTCGAGCTCGCCGACCGTGCGCGCGATCCGCGTCGCGTAGCTCGGTGCGGGTGTCAATCCCCGTCTGCCGGAACGAACTGGAAGCGAACCTGAGCGCCGAGATCGCGACGATCGGAGACGCTGGCGTGGAACGTGGGGGTGATCGTGAGCTCGACGCGCACGGGTGTGCGCTCGACCGGCAGCCTGATCTCCTGACTCGTCCCATTCCGGACGACCGCGCTGCGCCGCGTCGTGATGCGGCCCATGGCGGCGCCGCCGAGGGCCGGGTCGATCCGCACCTCGCCCGCGACGATTCGCGCGCGGCCGGGAGGGGCGGAGCCGTTGAAGGCCGTTCGCGAGAGCGTGACCACGAGCGTGCCCTTCTGGCCGGGCCGGAAGTACGTGTAGCTCGACCAGCCGGGAACCCAACCGTCCGGGTAGAGCTGCTGCGCTCCGTCGAGCGATCTCCACGGCCCGTCCTTCCGGTAGAGCGTCAGCTGGCCCCAGCGGTCGACGACAGGTTGCTGGAGGGCGACCCCGTTGTCGGTGAGCACGTACTTCGTGTCGGGTGGGAGGCGCGAGAGCGTCCCGTCGGGTGCGACGATGTCGGGCGTCCCGGTGGGTCCGGGGCCCGGAGCCTTGCCGTCGAGGCTGTACACGTGCCGGATCGAGCGGTTCCAGAACTCGGTCAGGAGCAGCCCGTTCGGGTCCTGGATCTGCTGACCGAGGTAGGTCACCGGCTCCGACCCGACGCGATGGTCGACCCAGGCGAGGTCCTGCGAGCGTAGAGAGCGCAGACACGACAAAGGGCCGGTTGACGGAACGTCCGTTCTCGGCACCACCCCCCGCCCCCCTTTCCTCCCCCCCGGCACAGCCGGTTGACGGAACGTCCGTTCTCGGCACCACCCCCGCCCCCCTTCCTCCCCCCCCGGCACAGACCGGTTGACGGAACGTCCATTCTCGGCACCACCCCCGCCCCCTTCCTCCCCCCCGGCACAGCGCGGACAACCAGCGTGTCACCGGAGTTTCTCCCAGAACGGAGCGTTGGTCGAGAGGCATGGGCCCGCCCCAACACGCCAGCGAGCAGACCCCGGCGACCGCCGCGTCCGGGTGCCCTCAGGCGCCGCGCGCCGCCGAGCGGTTGGGGGTCTGCGGCGCGGCCCATTCCGACCTCCGCCACGAGCGTCTGGAAGCCTTCGCGATCGACGGCGGAGGCACCCGACTGGCCCAAATCTGAATCGATCACGATGACGCCGTCGCTCGGCCAGCCGAGCGCGATGGCGCGCTGACGGAGCGCGTACTGGCGTTGGGTGCTCTCGGTGTTCTCGAGGACCTGCCGCACCGTCGACTGGCGCACGTAGAGGTAGGCGTTGCGCGCGAGGTGCCGGGC
>JBKPAK010000159.1:0-9208 GCA_046726415.1 Candidatus Methylomirabilota bacterium | reverse complement strand
GCCTCGGCCGCGCTGGCCGGCGTGATCGGCTTCAGCGCGGCACTGCCGTACGCCGGCGCGGCAGCGCTCGTGCTCATCTACGCGATGCTGATCTGGTCGGACTCCTCGTCGCTAACCGCGGGCAGCGCCGGCAGCGCCGAGCCCGGCCGGCGCGGCGCCACGCTGGCCGTGCACTCGACGCTCGGGTACGCCGGCGGCTTTTTCGGGCCGCTGGCGCTCGGCGCCACCCTCGATCTCGTCGGGGGCGCCAGCGTGATCGGCTGGGGCCTCGCGTTCGGCCACGTCACCGTTGCCCTGCTCGCGGGGGCGCTCGCCTTCGTGTGGCTGCGTCCGGCCGATCTCACCGGCGACCGTCCCGCGGTCGCGGCACAGCGTGTGGCGAGCAACACACCAGGCGCGTAGAGCGCGGAGACCCGGCCCCGGCGCGATCCCGCCTCGGCCTCTCGGGGCACGAGGCCGGTCCGCTCACACCTCTGATCATCGCGTTGAACCACGCGCTCGATCCGCCGGAAGCGAATCCGCATCACACCGCTCCGGATGATCCTCTCCGGACCGACCGCTTTCGACGACAATCCTGTTCGCGACAACTAGGCCGCCGATCACCCAAGCGGTGCGCTGCCCAACCAGGCGCGCTCTCTTACGTGAAGGGAGGTCAAGGATGGCCGTCTTTGGGTATTCCGCGATGGCTCGAAGGACCTGCGGAGTTCAAGCAGGACGGGGAGCCGGCCAAGCAGGTGACGCGGATCGGCGGTGGACCGAACGGCATGACCATCAAGTGTGTCAGTTTGAATCCACGGGCTCACGGCGCGACCTTGAACACGCGGAGCGCCGACGCAATCAGGGCCACGCCGAGAAAGCACCTTCACGCCGTTCGCCGGCATCGTGGTTCCCCGGTTCAGGTTGTGTATCAACAAAGTGCTTGCGTCGGCGCGCGCATTGCTGGAGAAGCGGGCGGAGGGCATTCGGGCTACCATCGCGGGACCGGCGAGGCAGGTTCGCCGAGTCCCCGACGAGGAGGCTCCCATGGCATCGATCCGCGTGATCGTGACGCTCGTGCTCGCCTTGACGCTTGGCCTGGCACGGCCCGTCGCTGCGCTTCCCCTCGGCGGTACGGATCTGCTCACCGGCGTGTTCGGCGGTAGCCCATTTGTGGAGCAGCTCTGTGAGAGCCTTCTCCGTAGCCTCTGCTCCCGCCGGATTGTGGGAGGCGAGGAGCGGGAGCTGGCGGGCGCCAACACGGCGCTGGGGGACGGCGCCCTGGAGAGCAACACCACGGGCCTCGACAACACCGCGGTCGGGGTCGACGCTTTGGAGAGCAACACCACGGGCAGCAGCAACACCGCCGTCGGGGTCGACGCCCTGCAGATCAACACCACAGGCGACGACAACACTGCCCTGGGGAGCGCCGCCCTCAGCGACAATACCACGGGCAGCGGCAACACCGCCGTTGGGGGCGGAGCCCTCCCGGCCAACACCACGGGCAACAACAACACCGCGCTAGGGGGCTTCGCCCTAGAGAACAACACCACGGGCGGCAACAACACCGCCTTGGGGTTCCTCGCCGGGCTCAGTGTGACGACCGGAAATAACAACATCCACATCGGCAATCAAGGCACTGACGGCGATACCGCCCTCATCCGCATCGGCACCGTAGGCACCCACACAGCCACTTTCATCGCCGGCATCGCAGGCCAGACGAGTCCCAGTGGCCTCGCCGTCCTCGTGAATGGTGCCGGCCACCTCGGGACGACCACTTCCTCCCGGCGGGCGAAGGACGAGATCCGCGACATGGGCGTGGCAAGTGACGGAGTCCTGAAGCTCCGCCCCGTGACCTTCCGCTATAAGCCCGAGCACGATGACGGCGCACGCCTGGTGCAATACGGCCTGATCGCCGAGGAGGTGGCCGAGATCTTCCCCGAGTTGGTGGTGCTCGACAAGGATGGCCAGCCCTCAGGCGTGCGTTACCACGTGCTCCCGGCCATGCTGCTGAACGAGCTGCAGCGGCAGCAGCGCGAGATCGTAGAGCTTCGGGCCAAGGTGCAGGAACTCGACGAGCTCCGGGCGCAGGTGCGTGCGCTCATCGGTGGACGGGCCGCGATCAGAGAATGAGCGACCGGTCGCTGCTCGCTATGGCTCTGGTCGCCGCACAGCTGCCGGAGACGGTGCCTGAAGCGTGCGTGCTGCGCGGCTGGCTGGACTCCTGGTCCGGCGTGGGCCACGTCGTCAAGTCCATGCACGGTCTCAGCGATGACGCCCGTTTGACGCAGTCACCCTTCGAGGCCCGGGGTGACGTCGTCGATACGAGGATCATCTGGGCGACGAGCGCCGAGGGTGACGACATCGACGGTACGTCCGGGCCTTCCCATGAAACAGGGCCCAACGTCAAACCGCGGCGAAATCGTCGGAGCCTGCGACCTTACAGTGCTGGATACAACGGCCCGCGTAGCTGGGCAGGCGCCGCATCGGTCCGTCATGGGCGCCGAACTGGTCGAGTCGCATAGTGTTCGGCGTCACGCCCTCCGTCTCCGCCGGCCTGATGTTGCTGCTCTTGTCGATGACCGCATGCTCGGCCCCGATATACAACTGGACGGTCCGCACCAACTCCACGCTGCCTTCCAGATCATTCAATCCCACGGTACTCGAACACGAGTCCGTCGCCGTATTCGAGGCCCAGGCGTCCGCTGGTCTCCGCGGAAACGAGCTGGGCCTGGCCAACTATCTGGCGGAGATCGTGAAGACAGTCACCCCGAGCATCCGGCTTATATCACCACAGGAAACCGCGACCCGCATCAACACCCGGGGCGTGGCGACGGACTATGTCCGGATGAGGGCGGACTTCGAGCAAAGCAATATTCTCGAGGCCGGACCGCTCCACAAGATCGGGACCGCCATCGGGGCACGCTACGCCTTCCAGCCTCGACTGGCGGCGTTCACGCAGACGATGACAGAGCGATGGAAGCCCCTCGATTTGCGGCTCGTACAAACGCGTTCGTGCATTGTCCGGCTGTCCCTGCAGTTGTGGGATACGCACACCGGCGAACTGGCCTGGGCTTCCGTCGCCGAAGCCAGCCTGGCCAGTGAGGCCGTCTCCCAGGATCCCGTGTTCCTCGAGGACGCGGCCAGGATCGCCCTGGGAAGCGCCTTCACAGATTTTCTGCGTGGGGAGACCACGTCGACCTACACTCCGCTGAACAAGCTCCTCGACAAGCTCATTCAGAAGAGCGCCCCGGAGAAGAGCCCCTAGCAGGCGACGTGACTCCGCGGCACGCGGCGGCGGAGGAGCCACGGCGACCCCCCGACCCTGACGCCTCGAAGCTGCGCGAGAATGTGTATCGGATCCTCGACGAAACGATCGACGCGGGATTCCCCGTCGAAGTGGAGCGGTGAGGGCGGCCGCGCTAGATCCCCCCGTCGGTGGCCGCTCGGATGGGCAGCGGGCCGCCGGGGCCCTGGTCCCGTGAATGGCGTCTGTGATCTATCTCGACGCGTGTTGCGGCGTGGATGCCCGCCGGTCGCATCGAATCGACGGGCATGAACGGCGCGTCGGCTGGTGAACTGATGCGGTGCTATGTCAGCCGGATGGCGCCCTCGTCGGCGAACCCGCGAAACACCGGCGCACCTAAGACTCCAGCCGGTGTCACGGCACCGTAAGTCACTTCGGCCACAAGACGCGGGTCGAGCCAAGTCACGCCGCGGACTGGTACGCGTTCCGAAAATGGCGATGTTGAGCGGGCCAGCCCGTTGCTTGCGAGTGCATCCGCGAGTCGCCTCCTGCCCTATACGACGGGCTCGCCGAGGTCGCACGGGCGATGCCACCGCCGAGGGATCGGCGGGAGGATATTTCTGCTGTTGGTCCGCGCGGGCACGCTCGGGGGCGCTACGTCTTGGCCTCGAGAAAGGCCGTAGCAACGGCAAATCCCTCGAGGGCGGGCATGGCGGTCCGCGCTGGTGAAGGAGCCACATCACGATATCTGACACCCGAAGCATCCAACGCCGCCGTTCACTGGCCCGATCGGTCGTCCTCGATCATCAACACGCCGCCACGCAGCGCGCGGGCCAGGGCTTCTGGAATTAGGCGGCGTCCCTCGGCCGTCGTTACCAGCGTATTGAAGACGGCTATGTCCTTAACGCTGCCCCTGACCACCACCTGCGCACCCTGCCGAGGTAGCCCCTTGCGGCTGAAGACCCAAAGTGCGCCGGTGCCATCATCGAGTTTGAAGAACCCATAGCCTAACAAGCCGATGGACTCCGTTACATTGCCGACGACTTTTACATCCTTGTCTCGATAGCGGCCAGGATCAGTGAGCACCTGACTAATGCTGCTCTTAGTCGCACATGCCTGTATCGGCACGACCAGCAAGAGAGCGATTGCGAGACACGAGCGCAGGCCCAACCCTCTAGCACTCAATTCGTAGCCCTCGATGGTTGGCCTGCACGAAGCAAGCCAAACACCCCACTTGTCACGAAGGGCCACGACGAGTGGCACTCGATGGGACTGCTTCATCGGGGGGTGGCCGCCCGTCGGCTGCCTCCGGGGCATGCAGTCGGGGCGGAGCGCCGAGGCCGTCGGGCTCGCCGCCACCTCGGCCGTGGTCACTTCCTCGTCCTCATCATCGTCGTCAGAAGGGACCGTCGGCCGGAGCCCGCAGGCTGGAGTACGAGCGCCTGTGCAGCTGAAGCCCAGGAGGGTCGCCTGCTAACTCAGATGAGTGGCGGGTCGGTGGATCGCTCCCAGTTGCGATGCTGGCCGAGGGCTGCGACGAAGGCCTCGAGCTCTCGCACAATCGCGCGATCCGAGCGGTCGCCCACAGGGATGCCGGCCGCCTCTGCGACGCGCTCGCCGGCCCCGAGCATCAGGATGGCCTTGCCATGCCGATACTGGTCCTTGAGAAACTCCTGCACATGTCCCAGCGCACTCAACGCAGCGGCGCCGTCCTCGCCATCCGGGACGACGACGGCATCGAACAGCACCGAGGGGGACGTCTCGAGGGTGGCGTCGGGTTGGAGGGACGTCCCATCGATCTCACCCAGGCGCGCCGCCACCAGGCGCACGACGGCGCCGGCTTTGCTCAAGACGTCCTGCGCCTGCGTGACCGAGTCCGCCTCGACGCCGGACGCGATGAG
This sequence comes from Candidatus Methylomirabilota bacterium, assembly GCA_046726415.1. GTDB lineage: Bacteria > Methylomirabilota > Methylomirabilia > Rokubacteriales > CSP1-6 > CAVWFS01. The sequence goes on along the minus strand of JBKPAK010000159.1, from coordinate 4,084 downwards.
AATCGCGACCCGGCGTCCACGGATGCTTCCGTCGCCCGGGCGGAAGGTCAGCGACAGGGCCGGCGATGTCGTGACCTCGGGCGTCGGTGGCTCCGCCACCCGCGGCATCGGCGCGGGCAACGCGATGCCGAGCCCCTCGGCCACAGCCCGCGCGAGCTCATCCGATACGTTGCGCAGCATGGAGACGGTCCGCTCGCGAATTGCCGGAACCTGGACCTTGGTGAGCTCGAAGCGGAATCCCCGGATGATGTGCGCCTTCTCGAAGGGCGCCTGGCTGTTCCAGAACAACGTGGCCTGCGAATAGTGGTCCGCGAACTTCTCGGACTTGCCCCGAACCTTGTCGTCGGCGATGGCCTGCGGGAAGGTGACGAATCCACGGCCGCCCGCCTGAAATGGACAACCCCCGCCAAGCGAGTTGGGCTCGTAGGACACGCGGCCTCGATGGATGGACTGCCGGTGAAAGCCGTCGCGCTCGTTGTTGTGCACGGCCGCCACCGGCGAGTTGATGGGAATCTCGTGGAAGTTCGGCCCGCCCAGCCGCAGGAGCTGCGTGTCGAAGTAGGAATGGATGCGGCCGGCCAGCAGGGGATCGTTCGAAAAGTCGATACCTGGCACCAGGTTCTGGACGCCGAAGGCCACCTGCTCGGTCTCGGCGAAGAAGTTGTCAGGATTGCGGTTGAGGACCATGCGCCCCACCCGCCTGAGGGGCACGAGCTCCTCGGGCACGATCTTGGTGGCGTCGAGCACGTCGAAGCTGAATGCCTCGGCCTGCTCCTCGGTGAAGATTTGGAGCCCGAGTTCATACTCGGGGAACACACCCGCCTCGATCGACTCCCACAGATCGCGGCGCGTGTAGTCGGGGTCGGCGCCGGCGATCTTTACGGACTCGTCCCAGTCTAGGGAATGCGTGCCCGCCCGAGGGATCCAGTGGAACTTCACAAAGCGCGACGCGCCGTGTGCATTCACCAGCCTGAACGTGTGGACGCCGAACCCCTGCATCATGCGAAAGCTGCGCGGGAGGGCACGGTCGGACATGACCCACATCAGCATGTGGGTCGACTCGGGCATGAGGGAGACGAAGTCCCAGAACGTGTCGTGCGCGCTGGCGGCCTGCGGCATCGCGTGGTGAGGCTCCGGCTTGAGCGCATGCACGAGGTCGGGGAACTTGATCGCGTCCTGAATGAAGAACACCGGGATGTTGTTCCCGACCAGGTCAAAGTTCCCCTCGTCGGTGTAGAACTTCGTGGCGAAGCCCCGAACGTCGCGCGGCGTGTCGGTCGAGCCGCGTTCGCCGGCCACCGTGGAGAAGCGCACGAAGACGGGCGTGAGCTTTCCCTGAGCGGCGAGGAAGGAGGCGCGGGTGACGTCGGCCAGCGAGTCGTAGCACTCGAAGAAGCCATGCGCGGCGGAGCCGCGCGCGTGGACGATGCGCTCGGGGATGCGCTCGTGGTCGAAATGGGTGATCTTCTCGCGGAGGATGAAATCCTCCAGGAGGGCCGGTCCCCGGAATCCGGCTTTGAGCGAGTTCTGGTTGTCGGCGATGGGCTGGCCGAAGTTCGTCGTGAGCGCCTGTCCGCCTGAATCGACACGCACGCGCTCGAGAGGGTCGCTGCCGGGATTGCGACCACGAGATGCCCGGGCGCCCGTCTTGGGCGAGACGTTGACCTCGGTGAGGGTGCTGCTCGTCACTGCCGGATCAGCCGGCTCTGCCGTGACCCCGCACTGAGGGGTCCTCGCTGCCTCCCCGAACTCGCCGGCCTTGTTGGGGTTGAACGGAAACTTCGCTGCGAGGGCCTGCGTATCCGCCATCTTGCGGGTGGCAGGGTCAACACCGCCCCGCGGACCCTTCGCCGGACCGCTGACGGTGGATTTTGCCGCTCCGTTACCGCGCTTCTTCGGCATTGGTGGACTCCTTCTGAGTTGCTACCAGGGCAAGGCTCATGCCTCCGAGCCGGACGAGGGGGGTCCTCTTGCGCAGAGCCGGCGAAAAGCCGCCTCACGCCCCGCGAGCGTTCGACAGACCACCGCCGGAGCCTAAAGAGCGAAGGCAATGCAAGGTCGGTGGCAGCGACCTCAGGCAGGTCCTCGCGCCGGAGCCTCTCTGGTCGGCCGAGCGGGCCTCATCAGCACGTTCGACCAGGTGCATGGGGCCATTCTCGAACGGCTCGAGCGCGTGCGCCCGGGCGGCTGGGCGCTGGCGATGCACTACCCGACCCGTTGGGACCCGCGCTTGAAGACGCCCATGCGCATGGAGGACCTCTTCCGCTATCCGGTTGACCACCTGCGGCATCACCGACACGAGTTGCGGGCCGCCCAGTAAGAATCCGTCATCATACTTATGAAATGAGTACTTAGTCGGCCCTCCTGGCCGCAGACTGCTGGGAGTCGAATGATTCGGGCCGGGATGGGGCGGCGGGTGTCTATGGAGATCGGGACCGGGACATTCGGGCGCGCCCCCACCAGGGGCCAGTCCCGACATCGCAGCCCGGCGGCGCGTGGCGCCGATCCGGTGAACGAGGAGGAATGCGCATGCCAGCCAGGTCAGGAGCCGCCTACATCGCCGGTCTCCGCGAGCGTCCCCCCGAGCTTCACATGCACGGGGAGCGCGTCAAGGACGTGACGAGCCATCCCGGGCTCCGCAACGGAGTGCGAACGCTGGCCAGGCTGTACGACATGCAGCATGACCCCGCGCTCCGGGACGAGATGACCTATCCCTCGCCGACCTCGGGCGAACGGGTCGGGCTGTCGTTCATCACCCCGCGAAGCCACGAGGATCTGGCCCGGCGGCACACCATGATGCGGCACTGGGCACGTGCCACTTGCGGGATGATGGGCCGCACGCCGGACTTCCTCAACGCCAGCGTCATGGCGATGGCGGCGGCGGGCGACTACTTCGCCCAGAACCGCCCGGCCTTCCGGGAGAACATCCAGCGCTACTACGAGTACATCCGCGAGCACGACCTGGTCCTGACCCATACTCTCGTCAACCTGCAGCGCAGTCGTTCCCCGCAGGGCAGCGGCCTCGAGGATACTACCGGCATCGCCCTGTCGGTGGTGAAGGAGACCGACGCGGGGATCGTGGTGAACGGTGTCCGTGTGCTCGCCACGCTGCCTATCGCTGACGAGATCGCCGTCTATCCGGCCCGCTCGCACCGGCTCCCCGGCGGCGCCCCCGAGCGCACCTCCTTCGCTTTCGCCATCCCCTGCCACACCCCGGGACTGAAGTTCTTGTGCCGAGAAAGTCTGGACCTCGAACGCCCCCACTTCGACCACCCCCTGGGCTCGCGCTTCGAGGAGATGGACGCTCTCGCATTCTTCGACCACGTCCTGGTCCCGTGGGAGCGTGTCTTCCTCCTCGGCGACGCCGACCTCGGCAACAACATGGCCACGAGCACCGGCCAGTATCTCCACTCGGGCCACCAGGTGGTGACCAAGAACGTGGTCAAGTGCGAATTCGTCCTCGGGTTGGCCTCGCTCATGGTGCGCACGCTGGGCTCCGGTGAGCTGCCACAGACCCGCGAGCTGCTCGCCGAGCTCATCGAGAACCTCGAGATCACCAAGGCCTGCCTGCGCGCCGCCGAGGCCGATGCGGCCATGAACGGGTGGGGCATCATGAGCCCGGCCGAGATGCCGCTGATGGTGGCCCGTCAGGTGTTCATCCGCATGTACCCGAGAATGGCGGAGATCCTACACCTCTTGGGATCCAGCAGCCTCATGGCCTTGCCCACCCAGGCAGATCTCGCCGGGTCGCTGGCGCCCGAGATCGCCCACTACCTCGCCACCGACACCGCCTCGGCCGCCGAGCGTGTGAGGCTCTTTCACCTCGCCTGGGACACCTGCTGCAGCGCGTTCGCCTCCCGGCAGGTGCTGTATGAGCGCTTCTTTCAGGGCGACCGGGCCCGCAACGTGATCCTTCTGACCACCCTGTACGACACGGCCCCCATGGCCGCCTGGGTGCGAGAAATCCTCGAGGCCGAGTGAGTTGAGGTAACCCGCCTCGACCTGCTCCCCCGGCGCGTCGTCGGTCAACGGATGGAGCACGGGCCGACGCCTGAGACGGGTGAGGAGCTGGACAAGCTAATGG
>JBKPAK010000158.1:0-15220 GCA_046726415.1 Candidatus Methylomirabilota bacterium | reverse complement strand
TCGCCTTCCTGGTGATCGCGGCCAGCCTCAAGGGATTCGACCGGAACCTCGAGCGGGCGGCCATGAGCGCAGGCGCCGGACCCCTGCGCACGTTCCTGCACGTGACCCTGCCGGTGCTGCGGCCCGGCATGCTGGTCGGCGCGCTCTTCGCCTTTCTGTCCTCGTTCAACGAGGCAGTGGTGGCGCTGTTCATCGCTGGCCGCGGTGCCGCAACCTTGCCCAAGAAAATGTACGAGAGCATCCGCCTCGAATCCGACCCCGTCATCGCCGTCGTCTCCACCTTGCTCGTATCCACCGTCGTGCTCGGGGTGGTCGTCTGGGTGGCGCGTCGCGGGAGGCCCGCTCATGTCGCTTGACGTCCTGCTCCGTCCCCGCTCCATCGCCGTCCTCGGCGCCTCCGAACGCCCGTCGATCGGGCGTGCGCTCCTCGAGTCGGCGGGGCGCCTCGGCTTCGCGGGGCGCGTCTACCCGATCAACCCCCGCTATCCCGAAGTCCTGGGCCAGCGCTGTTACGGGAGCGTGCACGACCTGCCGGAAGCGCCCGATGTGGTCTGCCTCTGCGTCAGCGCGACGCGCATCCTCGAGAACTTCCGGGCGCTCGCGGACGCCGGCGCGCGGGGTGCCGTGATCTTCGACGGCGGCTTCGCCGAGCGCGGCGAGGAGGGACGCGCGCTCCAGGCCGAGATCGCGGGCATCTGCCGCGAGGCCGGGATCGCCCTGTGCGGACCCAACTGCATGGGCATCCTCAACCCCCACGACCGCAGCTCGCTCTACCTGCAGGAAGTGCGGGACCCCCGCGGTCTGGCCGGCAACGTGGGCCTGGTCTCTCAGAGCGGCTCCGTCTGCATCGGCCTGCTCGCCGACGTGCGCCGCTTCGGCTACAGCCACGTGATCTCGTCGGGCAACGAGGCCGTGGTCAGCACGGCCGCCTACATCGACGCGCTCGTCGACGACGAGCACACCGCTCTGATCGCCGCGTTCACCGAGTGGGTCGGCGATCCCGAGCGCTTCGTCGCCGCGCTCGACCGCGCCGCCGACCGCGGCAAGCCGGTGGTGGTCCTCAAAGTGGGTCGTCACGAGCGCACGCGCCGCGCCATCGCCACCCACACCGGCGGTCTCGCCGGCGAATCGCGCGTGTTTTCGGCCATGCTGCGGGCCCACCGGGCGATCGAGGTGAACGACCTCGACGAGCTGACCGAGGTGCTCGCGGTGTGCCAGGGGCACCGGTGGCCGCGCGGCCGCCGCCTCGCCGTCGTCACCGCCTCTGGCGGCCAGGCCGAGCTGATCCTCGACGTGGCCTCGACCGTCGATCTCGCATTGCCTCCCCTGCCGCCCGAGACCAGACAGGAGGTCGAGCGAGTGGTGGGCTCCATCACCGGAGATGGCAATCCGCTCGACGCGTGGGGCAACGGAGACTACCGCACCAACCTCCCCCACGCCCTCGCCGCCCTCGACGCGGCGACCACAGTGGACGCCATCGCGTTCTGCAGCGACAGCTGCGACGAAGCGCCGATGGGGCAGGCCGAGCGAGCGCTCGATTACGCGCGCCTCTTCGCCGCTGCCGCCCAGACGAGCCGGAAGCCCCACTTCATGATGAACACCCGGCCCGGCGTCATGCAGCGGCAACAGGTACAGTTCCTCGCCGGGCTTGGCATTCCGATGATCGGCGGCACCCGCCAGGGGCTGGGCGCCGTGGACCGGATGGCCGCGTGGGCCGAGCCGCGGCCGCCGCGACGGCCCTCGCGCCCGCTCGCCGGGCCAAGCGTAGCCAGTTTCCTGGCCGGTGGCGCGCGCCCGAGCATCCACGAGCACGACGCGAAGCGGCTCCTCGCCGCGCATGGCGTGCCCGTCGCGCGCGAGCGGCTGGCCGCATCGCTGGCCGACGCGCGGGCGTCCGCGCGCGAGCTCGGCTATCCCGTGGCTCTCAAGGTCGTTTCCGACGACATCGGCCACAAGACCGACCTCGGCCTGGTGGCGCTCGCGCTCGCCGACGACGCCGCGCTCGAGAAGGCCTGGAAGTCCCTCGAGGGACGCATCCCCTCGTCGGCCCGCGTTGCTGGCTTCCTCGTCCAGGAGATGGTCACCGGCGGCGTCGAGGTCTTCGCCGGGGTGAGCCGCGACCCCGAGTTCGGCCACGTGTTCGCCTTCGGCGTGGGCGGCGTCGCCGTCGAGCTCCTGCGTGACTTCGCCCTGCGCCCGCTGCCGCTGCGCGAGGGCGATGCCGGCGCCATGGTGCGCGAGATCCGCGGCGCTCCCTCGCTGGGGGCCCAGCGGGGGAGTCCGCCCGCCGACGTCGAGAGTCTCGTGCACTGCCTCGAAACCCTCGCCGACTTCGCCCACGCCGAACGCGCCCACATCGAGGAGATCGACCTCAACCCGATCGTCGTTCGCCCGGCCGGGCGGGGCTGCGTCGTCGTCGACGCGCTGATCGTCCCCGCGCGGTGAGCGTGGCGGACCTCGGGCTCCACCACGTGGGGTGAGCACGCCGTACCTTCGGCTCCGCAACGTCGTCAAGTCCTACGACGGCCGCGTCAACGCCGTCGACGACATCGACATTGACATCGCGCGGGGCGAGTTCCTCACCTTCCTCGGTCCGAGTGGCTCTGGCAAGACGACGACCCTTATGATGATCGCGGGCTTCGAGGAACCCACCGCCGGCGCCATCGAGCTCGGTGGAGAAGACCTCACCCGTCGCAAGCCGTACGAGCGCAACATCGGCATGGTCTTCCAGAACTACGCCCTCTTTCCGCACATGACCGTCGAGCGCAACGTCGCCTTCCCCCTCCGCATGCGCCGCTTCCCCCGCGATCACCAGGCCGCGCGCGTGCGCGAGATCCTCGACCTGGTCGGCCTCGGCGGCTTCGCCGGCCGGTACCCGCGCGAACTGTCGGGAGGCCAGCAGCAGCGCGTCGCGCTCGCGCGCGGGCTCGTCTTCGACCCGGACGTGCTGCTCCTCGACGAGCCACTCGGCGCGCTCGACAAGAACCTGCGCGAGCAGATGCAGGTCGAGCTCAAGCGCATCCACCGCGAGGTCGGCATCACCATGGTGTACGTCACCCACGACCAGAGCGAGGCCATGACCATGTCCGACCGCGTCGCCGTCTTCAGCCATGGCAAGCTCGAGCAGGTCGCGCCGCCGCTGGAGGTTTACCACCGGCCGCGCACGCGCTTCGTCGGCGAGTTCATCGGCGACAGCAACTTCTTCACGGGCACCCTCGACCTCGCACGCCCTGGCACCGTCGCCCTGGATGGCCTTGGTCCCATCCAGGTCGATCCCGAAGCCTGCCGCCGGATCGGGGGTGGCGCCGTCGACGTGCTGGTACGGCCCGAGCGCATCCGCTTGGCCGGCGCCGGGGGCGCCCCCGGCCCGCCCAACCGCCTTGCCATGCGCATCGACGTCGTCGCCAACTACGGCGACAGCGTTCTCGCGATCGGCGCAGTGGGAACGCAGGCGCTGCGCCTTCGCATCGCTGGCGCGCCGCCGGAGTCCGTCCGGGAGGGCGCCACCGTGGAAGTCGGCTGGGGCACGGGCGACGCGCACCTGATCCCGCGGGTGTGATTCCGAGTATCCTCCTCGAAGAGGAGCCGCCATGACGACCACACCCGCGTCGCGACCGCCCCGGCCGACCACCCTCCAGATCGACCTCGATGCCGCCGCGGCGAACGTGCGGGCCGTGCGCCAGCGGGTGGGACCGGGGCGAAAGATCTTCGCGGTGGTCAAGGCCGACGGCTACGGGCACGGCGCCGCCGAGATGGGGGCCGTCTTCTCCGCGCATGGCGCCGATGCACTGGCCGTCGCCGATCTCGCCGAGGGAATCCGCCTCCGCCGGCGCGGGATCACCACACCGATCCTCGTATACCCGAACTCATTGCCCGAGGCCGCGCCGGACACCATCGCTCACGCTCTCACCCCGGCGCTTACGGACCTCGACGGCGCGCGGGCGTATTCGGAAGCGGCCGCCGGCCCGTGCGACGTGTTCGTCAAGGTCGACGTCGGGCTCGAGCGGCTGGGCGTGCCGGCCGAGCAAGCGGTGAAGATCGTCACGGCCATGCTGGAGCTGCCGCGCCTGCGCCTGGCCGGACTCTGCGCTCACCCCCACGACGGCGACGACCCCGCGTACGCCGAGTGGCAGCTCGGCCGGTTTACCACGGTGGTCGACGAGCTGGAGGCCCGGGGGGTGCCGGTGCCCACTCGCTTGCTCGCCGCCTCGCCTTTCGTGCTGAAGTTCCCCCAGACGTACCTGAACGCCGTCGATCCCGGGCGAATGCTCTATGGGATTACGTTCCCCGGCGAGACATCGTCCCTGCCGTTGCGACCGACTTTTCGGGCGCTCACCACGCGCATCATCGCCCTCAAGGAACTGTCGCCGCGGGAGCGCTTCGCCGAGCTGGCGCCGTTTCCCCTGACGGCATCAATGAAGCTCGGGGTGATCCCCATGGGCTCGGCCGACGGCCTCCTCTGGCTCCACGCCGGGCGGGTCCTCGTGCGCGGGCGAGCCGCGCCCATCATTGGCGGCCCCTCGCTCGAGCACACGCGCATCGACCTAACCCAGGTGCCGGACGCTCACGTCGGCGACGAGGTCGTGATCATCGGCCGCCAGGGTGATGCCGAAATCACCGCCGCGGAGGTGGCCAGACAGCATGGCCTCGGCCTGCACCACGTGGCCACTACCGTCGGGCCGCGCGTGGCCCGCGTGTATCTGTCGACCGGCGCTCCTGTCAAGACGGTGACATCCGCCGGCGAACCCTGACCGCGGCGGTCACTTTGCCTTGAGCGTCACGTCCTCGTAGGGCGCGGAGTAGGCATGGCCGGGGATGAGACCGAGCCCGGATTCCTGGACCCGGGCGCTTTGTCCATTGATGAAGGCCAGCTCCCAGATCGGGATGTGCATGGCCTTTTCGTGCATGAGCTGCTGGATCTTGTGGAGGAGCGCCTCGCGCTTCTTGCGATCGAGCTCGGCCGCCTGGTCCTTGAAGAGCGAGTCGATGTCCGGATAGCTGCCGTAGACGTACGAACCGCCGGCGATCACGAAGGTCTCCAGGCGGGTCGCTGCGTTGCCAAACGCGCCGCTCGCCGTGTACGCGAGGTTCTTGTACTTCTTGTCCTGGTAGCTGCTCCAGTGCGTCGCGCGCTCGACCGGCCTCAGCTTGGAGCGAATGCCGACCTGCTGCAGGTAGCCCGCGATCGCTTCCTGTACGTTCGCGTACGAGATGTCCAGGTAATAATCGCCCGCGTCGAAGCCGCTCGGGTAGCCCGCTTCGGCGAGGAGCTTCTTGGCCTGCGCGACATCGAACGGATAGGGATTGGGGGGCTGCCAGTAGAAGTCGAACGTGCTCGGGATGATGCTGTACGTCAGCTTCGAGTGGCCGAGGGTGATGGCCTGGTTGATGGCCTTGCGGTCGATCGCCAGGTTGGCGGCCAGGCGCACGCGCTTGTCGTGCCAGGGCGACTTCGGATCCCACTGGTCCAGCATGCTCAACCACTGCGGGGCCTGGATGACCGTCGGCTTCAAGGTGAGCCCTGGGGTGCGCAGGAGCTCTTCCGCGAGCTCCCCGCGGATCGAATACACCACGTCGACCTCGCCGCGCTTCAGGGCGGCCAACCGGGTCGTCTCGTCCGTGATGACCTTGAAGACCAGCCGCTTCACGCTCGGCGTCTTGCGCCAGTACCCATCGAAGGCCTCCATGACTAGCTCGATCCCCGGGTTGAAGGCGACGAACTTGTAGGGCCCGGCGCCGATGGGCGCCTTCTTGTACCCGTCCTCGCCGACCTTTTCGACGTACTTCTTTGGCGCGATCCAGCCTGCGCCGCTGGCCGCCGTGTAGAACGTCATGAAGTCGGGCCAGGGGTTCTTCAGCCGGAACCGCACGTGGAGGGGACCTGGCGTCTCCACGGCGGCCACGCGGTCCTTGAGGGTTTTCGCAGCAGCCCCCTTGTAGCGCTCGAACGAGAACTTCACGTCCTCGGAGGTGAGCGGGTCGCCGTTGTGGAATTTCACCCCCTTGCGCAAGGTGAAGTCGTACACGCGCCCGTCGGGCGACATCTGCCACGACTCGGCCAGGCTCGGCGCGGTCGGGTTTCCGGGCATGGCCTTGGCTAGCGCGTCGTGAATCGCGTACATCACCATGAACGGCGTGATGATTCCCTGCGTCTCGGCGGGATCGAACCACGTCGGCGCCAATGAGATGTGAACACCCCACGTCAGCTGCCCCTCGGGAGCGGCGGCGGCGGGTGAGGTGACGGCAATCAAGGCGAGCAGAGCACACACGGCCAGTCTGAGATGGTGCACGGTCGGCCTCCTCATTGAGTTCAGATGCGCGCGCCGAGCGCGAATGGCGGCGCCATTATGGGGGAACCATCGGGCCTGTCAATCGGATCCCCGGCAGATGTCCGCCAGCGCCTGGAGCCCTCCCGCCCTACATCCGCCCGACGAGCTTTTCGCCCACGGTCTCGACGTAGCGCTCAAGGCCGTCGGCGTCGAGCTTCGCGGACGGCATGAGGATCAGCCGGTGCACGCCGAGCGCCGCGTACTTCTCACACGTCGCGAGGTCGACCCCGACACCACGGCCCGGCGTGATGCTGATCTCGAGGTCGCCGAGGGCAGCCGGGCGCGGGTGCTGCGCCGCCGCCTCGCGGAGCCCGTCCAGGGCGCGCCGGGTTCCGTCGAGGTCGAGCGCGAAGCCATACCAGCCGTTGCCCTGCTGCACGGCGCGGCGAAAGGCCGGGGCGGAGCGACCGCCGATCACCACGGGCGGATGCGGACGCTGCACGGGCCGGGGATAGGCCTGCACGTTGGCGAACGAGACGAAGCGCCCGTGATAGGCGGGCTTCACCTGCTCCCAGATGGAGCGCATGGCGGCGAGATATTCGTCGGTGACAGCACCTCGGTGCTCGAAGGGCGCGCCGAGCGCCCGGAACTCCGCCTCGAGGTAGCCGACGCCGATGCCGACGATGAGCCGACCGCTCGACAGCACGTCGAGGCTGGCGAGCTCCTTGGCCAGCACGAGCGGACTGCGCTGGGGCAGGATGATGATGCCGGTGCCAAGGCGCACTCGGGTTGTCAGCGCCGCCGCGTACGTGAGCGCAATCCCCGGATCGAGGATGGGGTCGGTCGGGGCCATCGGCGACGGGGGTGCCTGGGGTTCCGGCAGCACGACGTGCTCGCCGCCCCACAGCGACTCGAAGCCGACGGCTTCCGCGGCGCGGGCCACGCGCGCCATCGTGCCCGGCTCCACCGAGGCATAGGCGTTGGTGGAAAACAATCCAAAGCGCATCGGCATGGGCTCCCCCTCCCTGGCGGTCCCGCCAATGTAACTCCGATCACCGTCGCCGGCCTCCTCGGCGGGCTGGGTCCCGTCCCCGCTGAGGGACAGGGGCGTTCGCCCGGCGGAACTCCGCGGAGGTAGGTACACTCTCTTGGCGATGAGCAGGCGCTCATCACGTCCAGCGGTATCTGGCGCACGGCATCAGCACGACGGGGATGAAGGGCTGATCGAGCCCCTCTCGCCCTCGGCGAAGTGACGTGGCCATACGGTTTTCGGTCATCGGCCTCAACCATGACCACATCTTTGCCCAGACGGATCTCCTGCTCCGCGCGGGGGCAGAGCTGGTCGCGTTCTTTGCTGAGGAGCCTGACCTGGCCGCCCAGTTTGGTCGGAGGTACCCGCGGGCGAAGCCGGCCGGCGACCGGCGGGAGATCCTGGAAGATCCACGCCTCCACCTCGTCGTCAGCGCGGCCATCCCGTGCGACCGCGCCGGGCTTGGCATCGAGGCGATGCGTCACGGGAAGGACTACATGAGCGACAAGCCCGCCTTCACCACGCTGGAGCAGTTGGCGGAGGCTCGGCGAGTCCAGGCGGAGACACGGCGGATCTTCTCGGTCTGCTTCAGCGAGCGATTCGAGAATGCCGCCACGGTGCGGGCGGGGGAGCTGGTCGAGGCAGGAGCGATTGGGAAGGTCGTCCACACGGTGGGTCTAGGGCCCCATCGGCTCAATGCAGCCGGCCGCCCCCCGTGGTTCTTCAAGCGGGCGCAGTACGGCGGCATACTCGCCGACATCGCCTCGCACCAGACGGATCAGTTCCTTTTCTTCACCGGCTCGACCGACGCGGAAGTCGTGGCAGCCCAGGTGGCCAACTGGAAATTCCCGGAGTGGCCAGAACTGGAGGACTTTGGCGAGATCATACTGCGCGGCGACGGCGGGACCGGTTACATTCGGGTGGACTGGTACACGCCCGACGGCCTCGGGACATGGGGGGATGGCCGTCTCGTCATCCTGGGCACCGAAGGCTACATCGAGCTGCGCAAGTACGTGGATGTGGGCGGGCGTCCCGGCGGAAACCATCTGTTCGTGGTCGACCAGAAGGCCACCCGCCACGTGGACGCCAGCGGCGGCGACCTGCCCTATGGACGTCGGCTCGTCTCCGACATCCTCAATCGGACCGAGACCGCTATGTCACAGGCGCACTGCTTCCGGGCCTGCCAGCTGGCGCTGGAGGCCGAGGCCACGGCGGTGAGGCTCGGAGCGGCCCGCTGACGTTGGCCACCCTACCCTGTGGGAGGGGTCCGACGCCTGGCAGGGCGGGAGCGCCATGAGCGGTAGGTTGAAGGTAGGCGTGGTCGGCTGTGGCATCGGGCGACCACACGTGGACGCTTATCGGAGCCTGCCCGAACAGTTCGAGGTGGCCGCGATCTGCGAGCTCGATGAGGAGCGAATGCGCCAGGTCGCGACGCAGTACGCGATCCCTCGCGTGACCACGGATTTCCGCGCGCTCTGCGCGATGGACGATCTGGACGTCATCGACATCTGCACGCCGCCCTACCTACACGTTGCCCAGACGCTCCAGGCCCTGGAAGCGGGACGGCACGTGATCTGCGAGAAGCCGCTGGCCGGGTCACTCCAGGAAGCGGACCGGGTGGCCGAGGCCGAGAAGCGATCTGGCCGCCGCGTGATGCCAATCTTCCAGTACCGCTTCGGCCACGGCATCCAGAAGCTCAAATTCCTCGCCGATCAAGGGATCACGGGGCGCGCTTACCTGACAACCGTGGAGACGGCATGGCGCCGCCGAGCCGCGTACTACGCGGTCCCGTGGCGAGCCAAGTGGGCGACGGAGCTCGGTGGCCCGCTGGTCAACCTGGCCATCCACGGCCATGATCTCGTGTACTACCTCCTGGGGCCTGCCCGCAGCGTATCCGCCCACCTCACCACCCTCGTGAATCCGATCGAGACCGAGGACTGTGTGGCGGCGACTCTCGAGATGGCCGACGGCTCGCTCTGCACGCTATCGGTGACGACGGGCTCGGCCCGGGAAATCAGCCGACATCGGTTCTGCTTCGCCAACCTCAGCGCCGAAAGCAACACCGAGCCCTACCGCAACTCCAGTGATTCGTGGACGTTCACCGGGGACTCACCGGAGATCGACAAGCAGATCCGGGAGGCCCTGACCGCGTTCGTGCCCCTGCCCGAGGGCTTTGCCGGCCAGTTCCTTCGCTTTCACCGGGCGCTCGAGTCCGGTTCCGAGCTCCCCGTCGCGGTGGCCGACGCCCGGGCGTCGGCCGAGTTGATCACCTCGGTGTACCACGCGGCTCGGACGCGACAGCAGGTCCGCCTACCGATCGACGACACCCATGCCCTGTACGGGGGCTGGCAGCTCCCGGGACGATCCTGACGAGCGGTCCGACCGACGATGGCCGCTCCGTCAGGATCGCCCCCCGCGCCGCCGGGCCGAGCGCTGTGGGGTGTGGGGGCCACTTCGGGCCCCCCACGTCACTGAGTATTCTTCGACTTCCACATGGCCACCGTGGCGCCGGTGGGGTCGCTGATCACGCTCATCCAGCCGAATTCGCCGACCTCCATCACGTCCACGATCACCTTGGCTCCCAGCTCCCTGGCCTTCTTCGTCGATGCGTTGATGTCGTCCACTCCGACGTAAGCCAGCCAGTGCGATGGCGTTCCCGGCGCCTGGTTGAGCATCATGCCGCCGCCGGTCCCACCGCCGACGTCGATCATCGTGTAGGTGCCTCCGTTCCCCGGCATCGGCATGTCCTGCAGCTTCCATCCGAACAAGCTCGTGTAGAACTGCCGGGCGCGCGCGAGGTCGTTGGTGTGTAGCTCCACGTGCACGAACGGGTTTGCCATGACTGCCTCCCTTTTGCGCTGTGGACGAACGTGAGAATGGAGAAACTCCGGGCCAACAGAACCAGCGTACCGCGGCTTCCCCTCGGCGACCAGCCGCTCCACGAATCGTCATGCCGTCGCAACGAATGAGGCACCGCTGCCGAACGGGGACTCCGTGAACCCGGGGGCGAACGAGCGCACCCCACATCAAATGCCACCGGATATACTGCCCGCGATGGACGACGCGTGGCGAAAACTCATCGAGAAGATTCACGCTTCCGGCCGCCGAGTGGTGCTGGCCATCACCGGCGGCGGTAGCGGCGCGATCGGCGAGCTGCTGCGCGTGCCCGGCGGCTCGCGCATGCTCGTCGAGGCGATCGTGCCCTACGACGGTGCTGCGCTCGCCAAGTTCCTGACGAGCGCGCCCGCCCAGGCGTGCAGTGAGGAGACCGCCACGGCGATGGCGCTCCAGGCCCGCCAGCGGACGCAGGAGCTCGCCCCGGAGGCGACGGCTACCGTGGGCCTCGGCGCGACGGCGAGCCTGGCCAGCGACCGGCCCAAGAAAGGCGAGCACCGCTGCCACATCGCCGTCGTCACGGACGATGGGATCGACGTGACGTCCATCGTGCTGGGCAAGGATCGCCGCGGCCGCGCCGCCGAGGAGGACATCGTGGCGCAAGCGATCGTCATCGCGCTGGCCCGCGCCTGTGGGGTTGACACTCCGAGCATCGGCAGCCTGCTCGACTCGGTCGACCAGCTCACGGAGGAGCGTCGGCCTCCGCCTGACCCGTTGGAGTCATTGCTGGCCGGGGCGATCGAACGGCTGACGTCGTGTCCCGACGGCCAGCTGGCGCGCAGCGCTCCCATCCCGCGCGCCGTCCTGCCCGGCTCGTTCAATCCTCTGCACGCCGGTCATCTCGCCCTGGCCCACGTCGCCGGCCAAATCCTCAGCGCCCCCGTCGTGTTCGAGTTGTCTGTCACCAACGTCGACAAGCCGTCCCTCAGGGTGGCCGAGGTCCGCCGCCGGCTCCGACAGTTCGAGTGGCGGTACGTCGTCGAGCTGACCCGCGCTCCCACCTTCGGCGAGAAGGCCCGCCTGTTTCCCGGCGCGACGTTCGTGGTCGGCAGCGATACCGCCGAACGCATTGCGCAGCCCCGGTACTACGGAAACCGCGAGACGGCGATGCGCACGGCGCTGGACGAGATCGCCGCCCACGGATGCCGCTTCCTGGTCGCCGGGCGCGTGGACGGGACAGGGCGCTTCGCCACCGTCGCCGAAGCTCCCATCCCGACCGAGTACCGGTCGCTCTTCTCAGCCATTCCCGAGGCGCAGTTCCGCAGCGACCTCTCGTCCACCAATCTGCGACTCGGTTGACCGGCCCGACGAGGCGTGGTTCTTCCCACTGCCCTAGGGGATCGTCCAAAGGTAGATCCGACGTTCGCGACCGCCGCTCGACATGAGCACGACTTGCTGTGGCGCCCAGTCGCCCATGTCGTGCCAATGCGAGACGACGCGGGTGCCGCGCTGGAGCTCGCGCAGGAGCTTGGGGCGTAGTTTGAGATTCAACTGGGGCGACAGGAACAGCATCACGACAGTGGCGCCGCCGATGTCCGTGGTCAGCAAGTCCTGGTTCAGGAACTGGATATGGTCGGCGACTCCCGCCCGCCGAGCGTTCTCCCGGCTTTCGTCGATGCGTTGGGGATCGATGTCCACGCAGACACCGCTGGCGTTAGCCTGGCGCACTGCAGCGATGACGATGCGCCCGTCACCGCACCCGAGGTCGTACACGACGTCGCCGGGCCTGACGTCGGCCAGCCGCAACATGGCCTGCACGACCTCCATCTCCGACGGCTCGTAATGCACATCGGGCACGCGCACCGGAGGCACGCCGCCGGGCCCCTGCGCCCAGCCTGCACCCGCCAGGCAACCCGCGGCGATGATCGCGCAAAGAAGCGCCCAGCACGCTCCGAGTGGCGCGTGCCTCGTCACCGGTGCCCCGCCAGGGCGAGGGAAGAACGCGAGCACCATCATCTACCACCTATCACGCTCGTGCGCTCGTGGGGAACCGGTCGAGTATACTCCGCGCATCAGCCACCTCGGCTCCTGGATGGCTCGCATCCCGCTCATCGGCGAGGACACCATCATGTGGGGCTCCGACTACCCCCATCCAGACGGAATCTGGCCCGATTCGCGGAAGTGGATCGCCGAGGATCTCGCGTCCGTCAGCCCGACCGTGCAGCGCAAGATCGTCTGCGAGAACGCCGGCAAGCTCTACGGCCTGCTGTAGCCTGCCTCCCGGCGAAGGCCGATCTTGACCGCCAAGTCGGTATCGCCGGCGACCTCGTTCTCGACGAAGGCGCGCGTGGCCACGGCGTTCACCGGGGCGATGTTCATCGCGTGGCCACGGCTCTCACAGGGTCGATGTTCATCGCGTGGCCACGGCCTTCACAGGGTCGATGTTCATGTGGATGCGCTGGGCGGCTTCGAGCTTGCGTCGGCGGCGCCGCCCGGCTCCTCGACACCCCACAGTTCGGGCTGCCGTTGAAATGCTCGAAGGGGATACCAGAAGGACCAGGTCATGAGAGCCAAGGTGCAGGGAATTCCCGTCGCAATGCTCACCACGACGAAGAGGTCGACGGAGCTCCAGAGAAGGACCAGGAGGCGCACAGAGCTGCGAAGCAGCATGTATCCGCCCCAGACCAGTGAGACTACCGAGAAGGTGCGGCGGAAGAGCGCCGAATCCCGCACGCGCCTCGGAAACGCGTACATCTCACCGGCGAAGACGCCGGCCAGCGGACGGCCGAGGGCAACCGAACTGACAAAGACTCCGCCGTAGAGACCATTGGCAATGACGCCCGGCGCGAAAAAGGCCGACGCGCTCCCCGATGCCAGTCCCACGACCGCCTGGACGGCTGCGATCCCGAGGCCGACGGCCGGCATGATGCCGGTGCCCGCCTGCCGCCGCTGCCACCAAAACGCCAAGACCGCGACGAGCGTGGCGGCCACCACACCAGCAAACAATCCCGCCACCCTCCAGGCGACATAGAAGGCGAGCACGGGCCCGAGCGCATCGCGGGCGAAGCGGGGTCCTGACCCGAGCAGTAGCTCGATCAGTGACACACGGCCGGGAGGCTTAGCAGGGAGCGTCATGTCACGCGATATTCTCACGCCGACGCTAGCCAGGGACCCTCGGCAAGTCAAATTGCGATTCGCCACACGGCGGGAGTGGCATGACGGACGGACTCACATGATGAGTGGATCGCGGGCGAAGCTCGACGCCGGACGTCGCCCCGGCGCGAGCGAACAGATCAGCGGCGAGCGAGACGGCCGAAGCGGGCGACGAATTCCGCGTCCGTCACGTTGCCAGCCCGGGCCAGGGCGGTCACCGTCTCCGGTTGGGCGAAGTCCTCCGGCTTGAGACGGATCATGTACGCGGCGAGGGTCTGATAGGCTTCGGATTCGACGTCGACGTACCGGACGCGGATCCGTCCGGTCCGCGGATCGATCATCAGCCCGAACGGCACCGGCACCAGGCGTCCGGACTGAATCGTGACCATGGCATTGCTGCCGCCATCGAGCAGGAATCGCGTCGCCCAGTAGCCGAGGCTGCGGCTGTACTGGATGTCGTGGGCGCCCGGCGGCGCGCAGCGGAGCTCGTAGCCCAAGTCCTTGGCCACGATGCTGACCTCGATCCCCCGCCCCTTGAGGCTCGCCGACACCTGTTCCTTGAGCACGCGCCCCAGCTCCAGCTCGGTGAGGCGCACGTTGCCGTAGGCGTCGTGCTCGACCGGTCCCAGGGTGGCGGGATCGAGCTTCTCGGCCAGCCCTTCCGACAGGATCGCCACTCCCTGCTCGCGTCCCTGCATCCGCCGCTTGATGATCGCCCCCTCCAGGACGTCCACGAGATCCTGAAGGCCGATCGAGGCCAGGGGGAACTCCTCGGCGATGACGGTGAGCGTGGCGCCGGCGGCGCCGCCGATGCCGAGGGCGAGGTGACCGGCATGCCGTCCCATCACGGTGACGAAGAACCACTTCTCGGTCGTCACCGCGTCCTGCATGAGGTTGCGCACGAGGTCCTTGCCCAAGTCACAGGCGGTGGTGAACCCGAAGGTGACGATGTCGCTCGGCAGAGGCAGGTCGTTGTCGATCGTCTTGGGGACGTGGGCCACTGTGAGGCCAGACCCGGCATTGGCGAGCCGGGCGGCCGCGAAGGCCGTGTCGTCGCCGCCAATGGCAATCAGGTGGTTGACGCCGAGAACCTGCAGCGTCTCGGCCACCCGGCGGGGTCCGTCCGGCATCCTCGTGGGATTGGCACGCGAGGTTCGCAGAATGGACCCGCCCTCGAAGTGGATGCGCGAGACGTCGCCGATTTCGAGCTCGACGACGCGCGTGGTATCGCCGACCATGAGCCAGCGGAAGCCGTCGTAGCAGCCGAGCACCCGAACCCCGTGGTTGCGGGCCTCAATGGTCGCCGCCGCGATGACCGCATTGATCCCGGGAGCCGGGCCCCCGCCCACGACAATCGCCAGTGTCTTCACGACCGTGCCTCTTCTCCACCATCGTACCCCCGAGATTCGCGGTGGGGAGGAGGATCCGGGTGGAGGCATCGTGGGCGGATGGGCCGGCGCAGGGTCGAGGCCGCCGCTGTTACGCCGCCACTCAGGAACGATCGTCGCCCATCGCACGCCTCTCGTTCGGAGACAGGGGGGGCGCTGGCGGTCAGCCCGACCAGGCGTGCGCGCGCGCCGTCTTCTCGTTGAGCTCCGTGCCCCATCCGGGCCGCGTCGGGATGGTCATCCGGCCGTTGTCAATGTCCGGCAAGACGGTGAAGAGCTCGTCGTGCAGCGGCACCGCGTCGGGGTCGCTCTCCATGATCTTGACGTTCGACACGGAGGCGACGAAGTTCAGCGCCTGGAACGTCGAGAGATGGCCATTGTAGTTGTGCGGAGCCACGTTGGTTTCGTGCGCCTCGGCGAGATCGGCCACCTTCTTCGCCGCAGAGAATCCCTGCCAGCACACGTCGACCATCACGGTGTCCATGGCGTGCCGCTCGAGGTACGGCCGGTAGTGGCGCACAGTGAGGAGCTGCTCGCCCCCGCAG
>JBKPAK010000157.1:0-9769 GCA_046726415.1 Candidatus Methylomirabilota bacterium | reverse complement strand
CGCTGCCAGCCGGGTAGGTGACCGTGCCGGGCGACGTTGCCAAAACCGATCAGCGCTCCGCGCCGCATGGCTACGACAGGCCGTGGTCGCGCAGGACGACCTCCAACGCCTCGTCGAGGATGGCCAGCCCGGCGAGCGCGGTTTCCTCGGTGATGACGAGCGGGGGATTGAGGCGAATGGGCGTGGTATACGACATGGCGGCCAGCCCGCGGCGAAGGCACTCCTGGTAGAGCGCCTGGGTCACGGTCTTCGGCACCGGCTCCTTTGTCTTGCGGTCGCGCACGAGCTCCACGCCCAGCAGGAGGCCCTTGCCGCGGACCTCGCCGACGGCGTGGTACTTCTCCTTCATCTGTTCGAGCCGCCCGAGCATGAGGCGCCCCACGCGCTCGGCGTTCTTCACGAGGTCTTCCTTGACGATGATCTCCAGCGCGGCGAGGCCGGCGGCCGACGCCAGCGGGTTGCCGCCGTAACTCGACGAGCTATGGCTCGGATTCGACCACGGCTTGGCCGACGTGATGGCGTCGGTCGAGACCACCGCGCTCAGCGGGAAGCCGCCCCCGATGCCCTTGCCGACGGTCATGATGTCGGGAACCACCCGATCGTGCTGCGCGCCCCACATGAGGCCGGTTCGCCCGAAGCCGGTGATCATCTCATCGGCAATGAGGAGGGCCCCGTGCTCGCGCGCAATGGCCTGCACCGCGCGCAGGAAGCCCTCGGGCGGCACGATATTGCCGGCCGTGCCCTGGATGGGCTCGACCAGGATCGCCGCAATCTCGCCCGATGTTTGGTGTTTGATCACGTCGCGGATGTACTCGGCACAGGCGATCCCACAGTCCGGGTAGCGCAGGCGCAACGGGCAGCGATAGCAGTCGGCGTACGGCGTGAGGTGGTGTCCGGGCAGGAAGGGGCCGAGGCGATGTTTGAAATCGCTGCCGAGCAGCGGCAGGACGCCGCTGGTCTTGCCGTGGAATCCGCCCCAAAAGCCGATGACCTCGTGGTGGCCGGTGGCGGCCTTGGCCAGGCGCAGCGCCGCCTCCACCGCCTCGGCGCCTCCCGAGAACATCTGGATGCGCGTGAGCCCCTGCGGGGTCACCGTGGCCAGAAGCTCGAGGAACTTCGCCCGCGTCGCGGTGGTGAAGCTGCCGAAGGTAAGCCGCTCCACCTGCCGCTTGAGCGCCTCGACGTAGTGCGGGTGGCAATGACCGACGCTCCCGACGGCGATGCCCGCGATGAAGTCGATGTAGGCGTTGCCGTCCTCGTCGATGAGCGTGCAGCCCTCCCCACGTGCCATGGCGATACCCGCGTATTGGGCGAATCCCTGGAGGCCGGGGGCGATGTGGCGCTGCTCGCGGGCCACGATCTCGCGCGAACGAGGGCCGATCTCGCGGCGACCGATCATGCGCGACTTCCCGCGAATCGGAGAGCCAGATAGGCGGCGATGATTGGCGCCGCCTCGTCCCGATACAGGGCGAAGCTCGGCCAGGCGTTGAGGTCGAGGAGGACCAGATCTCCACGTCGTGTGGCGATGGCGTCGCCGCCATAGACTTCGAGGCCGATGGCCGCGGCCGCGGCATGAGCCAGACCGGCCAGCCGCGCAGGGTCGAGGGGATGTCCCGCGACGGTCTGGTCCGCATGATAGAACCACCGGAACCATCCCGGTTCGCTACGCCGCGCCGCGTGGCCAATGCCGTAGAACTTCACGAGGTCTCCGTCGACATGGGGCTGAAGGACGGCGCGCGGGATCCCCCGGGCGGCGAGCGCCGTCAGCGCTCCGGCGATCGCCGGCGCTGAGTCGGCGCAGACGACATCCCCCTCCTGGGTGTTGTGCACGTCGGCTCGCTTCACCCACACCGGAGTGGTCACGGCGCCGGGCATCGCGTCCGTGCTGACGAGTTGGCTGGCGATGAACGGCACGTCGGCCTTGCGGAACTGCTCGATCATGCGGTCGCGATAGGTGTTGAGCGCGGCGCGAGGACTGTTGACGTGCGGGATCCCGCTCGCCTCCCACGTCCCGAGCAGGTCCAGCGCCTCCAGGCGCTCGCACATGAGGAAGACGCCATCCGGGCGCCGGTCGAGGGGACCGGTCAGTTCGTCCGGGCTCTTGAGGACGACCTCGAAGCCCTTCGCCTCCAGCTCCTTGCCGGTCAAGCGTAGAATTTCTGCGTCGTCACATTCCCGTCCGGGCGAATGCGCTCGCTCGCGAAACACGCCCCACAAACGGGACTGCTTCACTATGACACCTCCGAGGCGATCATGCGCGCCGCTCTGCAGCGATCAGCGACTCCGCGAGAGCCACGTCGCTCGACCGGTCCACGTCGACGACGGTATCGATGATCTCGGCATAGACCGGATGCCCGCGCTCCGCGAGCCATGAGAGGTATTCGCGCAGACGACCCAGCTTCGCCGGAGGCCGCCGCCGGCGCAGCGCGTAGGGGATCAGGTAGAGACCGGCGGTGACCACATCGCCCGCCGGGCCCCCCAGCCGCCGCACGCGGCCGCCGGCATCACAGGTCACCCACAGCGGCATTTCATCCGCCACCAGCGGTGTCACCCCGAGAACCATGGCCGTCGATGGCCGCCGCTGCGCGGCCGCCACGAACCGGGCGAAATCCTCGCGCCGGCACCACGCGTCGACCGTGGAGATCAGCATGGCGCCCGGGAGATCGCCGGCGGCCGCCACTTCGGCAAAGCTCTCCAGCGACGATGCGGTGTTCTTCACGATGAAACGCAGGTCGACATCCGGAAAGCGGGCGTGCGCCCAGTCGACGCACTCGCGCTCGCGGTCGTTGACGATGATAGTCACCGGAGTGATGCCGGCGGAAACGAAATTTCCGATGACGACCTCGAGCAACGGCACGCCGCCGACCGGCACCAGGGGTTTGGGCACCGTCCAGCCGTCGTCGCGGAGACGTCGACCATCGCCCGCGGCGATGATGCCACCGGCCAGTGGTCGCTCCAGCATCACAGCACCGACTCCAGATCTCGCAGTGTCCGGATCACGCGGTCCCCAGCGCAACAGGTTGTCCCGGCGGCTTCTCCCGCCAGCCAGATGTGCGGCATCCCGATAGCGCGAGCGCCTGCCATGTCGCGCGCCGGGGAATCGCCGACAAACGTCGCCTCCGCGGGTGCCACCCGCAGGCCGTCGACCGCTCGTCGGAAGATGCGCGGATCGGGCTTGGTGCAGCCGGCCCACACGGAGTCGACGATGACCCCGAAGAACGGGCGAACCCCTATATCATCGCACACCGTCAGGAGATTCCCGTAGAAGTTGGACACGATTCCCAACTGGTAGTGCTCGGCCAGGCGGGCCAAGAGCGGGATGTTTCGGCGGGCTACCGCCAAAGCCTCATCGACAAAGGCCCTCGCCACACCGTCGGACAGACTGTCATCGGATAGACCGAGCCCGTGCGCCACTCCGACAGCCACGGCCCGCGCCGTCTCGTGGAAGGAGAGCGAGGGGGAAATGGCGCCGACCAAGGCATCGTCGGCCGCATAGAACACGGGCTCGAATCGCTCGCGGGAGATAGCCGCGCCCCGCGCGAGGAAGTGTCGGTAGAAGCGCTCCTTCCAGGGTACTCCGTCGGCGTCGAGCGTGCCGCCGAAGTCAAACAGCACCGCCGCTCGCGCGATCTCTGTCCTCCCTCGTGACGGGCCAAGGCCCGGCCGGCTGCCGCATTGCACAACAGACCACATGTATCAGAAAACGATGGTGGGGGCGAGCGAGGCGGCACACAGTGGCTGGCCCACGGTGGCCCAGGGGCTGCGCCCAGGACGTCCTCAGCTTGCAGCCTGCTCGGCAGTCATTCCTTCCAGGCCAGGCGGCCGAGGCGGTCACTTCGCCGATCAATCCCGAGCGGCCACATTGTGTATCCCCAACAATGACCGAGTCGGCGCGTGGTGTTGATACGTGATCTGACCCGAGTCGGCGCGTTGACGCTGCGGGGTCGAGCGGCTAGTCTGGTGCGATGCCATGAGAGCCGCGCGGGCTCGGCTGACAGCGATGGTCGCAGCGCTCGCCGCCATCGCCCTCATCCTCGGCGGCGTTCACGCGCAGGAGGGTTTTCGCGTCGTTTATAACATCGACCGAAGCAACCCGGAGCAGATCCAGGTCGCGGGAACCGTGTTCAACGATTCCGGGCAGGACGTCTTCGACGTCTCCATCACCGCTGAAGCACTGGACGCGAAGGGGAAGATCGTCGCCCGCGGCATCACCTACGTGAGCGCGCGGATCCCCGGGCGAGGGAGCGCGGCCTTCGTGTGCAAGGTGCCGGTGGTTCCCGCCGCGGTTCGCTATCGCGCCGCCGTCAGCGGCTTCCGCCCCGGCGCCGGCCCTCAGTCGCCGTAGCGCGTTCGGCGGTGGCCGTTTTCGACCGGCACGTCGTCCTCGTCACCGGCGCATCGTCCGGCATCGGCTCCGCGCTCGCCCTCGAATTCGCCCGCCAGGGGGCCGATCTCGCGCTGGCCGCGCGCCGCACGGACCGCTTGGAAGCGCTGGCGGCGGAGATCCACGGGAAAGACCGTCGCGCTCTCGTGCTGTCGTGCGACGTCACGCGCGACGGGGACCTGGAGCGGGCCGTCTCCCAGACGCGCGACACCTTGGGGCCGCTCAACGTCCTCGTGGCCAATGCCGGATTCAGCGTGCGCGGCCGGGTCGACCGCCTCACCCTCGAGGACTACCGGCGCCAGTTCGAGACGAACGTTTTCGGCGTCCTCCGGACGATCTATGCGGGGCTCGACGATCTCAAGCGGACGCGGGGCCGTCTCGTGCTCATCGGCAGCGTGAATGCATACCTGGCGCTGGCTGGCAGCTCGCCCTACAGCATGAGCAAGTTCGCCCTCCGCGCTCTCGCCGATTCCCTCCGCCACGAGCTGGCCCCCGATGGGGTGAGTGTGACCCTCATCAATCCCGGCTTGGTAGAGTCCGAGATCCACCAGATCGACAACCGCGGCGTGCGCCATGCGGCGGTGAAGAGCCCGGCGCCCGCGTGGCTGCGCATGCCCGCTGCGCGCGCCGCCCGACAGATCGTCCGCGCGGTGTGGCGCCGGCGCGCGGAGGTGGGGGTCACGCGCCACGGGAAGGTTGCCATCTACCTCCAGCGTCACATCCCGGGCGCGCTGAGAGGTGCGGCTTGGGTCTTTTCGATCAGGGCGAGGGGGGAGCCGCATGAGCCGTAGGTCTTTCGCCCGGCCAGAGCTGCAGCTTGAGGTAGGTCTGTGCGTCCGCTGGACGTTCGAGTCGGGTATACTTGCTCGGCTGACCCCGTCGTCTAGCCTGGCCCAGGACGCAACCCTTTCAAGGTTGAGACCGCGGGTTCGAATCCCGCCGGGGTCACCAGCCAACCCCCTATGATTCCCACGACTTCCCGGCCATTTCCGGGGAGTCGTGCGCCTGGCGCGCCACCCGGCGAGAGGACACAAACGGACACTTTCGGACACCGGAATGGCAACGGCCGTGGCAACGGTTCGGGCTGTCTGGACAGATTTCCCGACAGGCCCACGGTGGCGACAGCCGACCATGCGGGCGTGGCGCGCGATCTCGCAGACGTTGTGCTTGTGTACCGCTCCCCGCGTATGCGAGTATCCGTGAGGTAACACCCCGGCCATGCAGCCGGCCGCGAAGCAGATCGGTGCGGAAGCTTCTCGGGCCCACCGACGCAGGCCGGCTCGCCTCTTCGATGGTTCGGCGGCGACGCCGGAACGGGGTAGTCGGCAAGGCAGAGGGCGCCGGCTCTCAGGTTTCGAGTTCCGTGTGGACGGTACCAACACGGCTCGCCTGAGAGCGGCGCCCTTTGGCCGTTCCACAAAGGGCTTGGCCCACAGGCGAGCGGGAAGAGGCCCGAATGGCAGCTCGCCGCACGCATACCCCGTGGCACTCGACGTCCCTCCGCATGCCGCGGAAAGTTCACGACCTGCTGTTCCAGGCCGCCCAGCGGGCCGATGAGACCCGGGCCGACTTCGTGCGGACCGCGATCAAGGAGCGGGCCGAGCGCATCCTGACCGGCCCGCGGCCGGAGCCCGCGCCGCGGTGACCATGACCATCGCGGACGTCGCCATCGTCCGCGCCGTGAATCGGTTGAGCGATCGGCTCGCGTGGCTCGAGGCGGAGCTCGACGCGGGGGAGGATCGCTGGGCGGAGTACTGCCAGGTCGCGGTGGCGCTCGCCCAGATTCTTCCGTCGACCGTCCCGGGCGCGAACGGGCGGCAGGTCACGAGGGCCGCGCTCGCCGAGCAGCTCGGCGTCAGCGCGAAAACCCTCTCACGCCGGCAGAAGGCGGGGGAGCTCGGGCCCCGCGCCCTGAAATGGAAGAACACGCCCGCCCGCGTGAGGGCGCGGTGACCCGCCGCCAGGCCGCCCGCGAGGCGCGGCGCCAGGTCGAGAAGCTGCTCGATGCGCTCGGCGGGCCGTGGCCGTGGCATCTCGGCGCTTCGCGGCTGATCGACCTCTGGCTCGTCGTCGAGGAGTCATCCAGGTGACGCGCTACATCGTCCTCCTCCGCGATGCCGCGCCACTGCACGGCAAGTGTCCCGCCTGCGACGGCCGCATGGACGAGAGCGGCTGCCGGATCGGCGATCACCGGCGCGGCACGAGCCCGTCCGGCATCACGCAGGTCATCGAGGTCTTCTGCGCCGGCGCGCCGCGCGGCCCCGTCGTGGAGTGTCCGCACCCATGACGCGCCCGGCGATCCTCGATCGGCTCCGCGGCGTCCAGCCCGCCGGCAACGGGTGGCTCGCGTTCTGCCCCGCCCACGCCGACCAGCAGAAGCGCTCGCTGTCCGTGGGGGTCGGCGCCGATGGCCGGACGCTGGTGAAATGCCACCGGGGCTGCACCGCGGACCAGATCACGCGGGCCGTGACGATGACGCTCGCCGACCTCGCGCCCGCCGGAGACAACGGCCACCGTCCGCGAGCGCCGCGGGTGATGGCGACCTACGACTATCGCGACGCGCGCAACGCCCTCCTCTACCAGGTCGTGCGGCTCGCCCCGAAGGATTTTCGGTGTCGCCGCCCTGACGGCCAGGGCGGCGGGTGGATCTGGGATCTCAAGGGCGTCCCGATCGTCCCCTATCGGTTGCCCGAGCTCCCGAAGCATCCGCGCGTCTTCGTCTGCGAAGGCGAGAAGGACTGCGACCGGCTCGCCGGCCTGGGTCTCGCCGTCACGTGCAACCACGGCGGCGCCGGCAAGTGGCGCCCAGAGCACACCGCCGCGCTCCGCGCGGCCGCCGTGGCCGAGGTCGTGGTCATCCCGGATAACGATGACCCCGGACGCTCCCACGCCCAGGCGGTGGTGACGTCCTGCGCGGCGGCCGGCCTGGCCGTCAAACAGCTCGAGCTTGCGGGGCTGCCCCCGAAAGGTGATGCCGCGGACTGGCTCGACGCCGGACATACCCGCGAGGAGCTGCAGGCGCTCGCCGAGGCCGCGCCGCCATTCGTCGCGCCGGGCCCTGAGGCCGTCATCACGTGCCTCGGCGACGTCGAGCCGGAACCGGTCGAGTGGCAATGGGTGAATCGCATCGCGCGCGGCAAGCTGGCCCTGCTCGTCGGCGAAGTCGGCACCGGCAAGACCACGGTGACGCTCGACGCCACGGCGCGCATGACGACCGGCGCCGACTGGCCGGATGGCGGGTCCGCGCGCGAGGGCCCCGTGCTTCTGCTCACGTCCGAGGATGGACTCGCCGATACCGTGCGCCCGATCGTGGATCGACAGGGCGGTAATCCGCGGCGCGTCCACGTGCTCAAGGCCGTGCGGGGCGACAATCACGAATGGCCGTTCACGCTGGAACGCGCCTCCCGTGCTCGACGCCGCGATCCAGCAGATGCGCGCCCTCGCGGTCATCATCTCGCCGCTCTCGGCCTACCTCGGCTCGAAGGACTCGTACAAGGACGCCGAGATCCGCGGGTTGCTGACGCCGCTCGCCGCCCTCGCCGACCAGCGCCAGGTCGCCATATTCGGCGTCATGCACCTAACGAAAGCGCAACAGGCTCGACTCCTGAACCGCCTGCAGGGCTCCGTGGCCTTCGTCGGCCAGGCGCGCACCGTGCTCGTCGTGGGCGAGGATGGCAATGCCCCCGGTCGGCGGCTGCTCGCCTCGGTCAAGAACAACCTCGGCCCGCTGGCCCCAGCGCTCGCCTTTCGCATCAGTGACTCGGGCCTGATCTGGGAGCCGACTCCCGTGGAGGGCCCGGCCGATGTGCTCCTGGCCGGCGACAAGATGGAGTCGCGCTCAGCCCGGCGGGAACGTGAGCAGGCCGCGCGCTTCCTCCGCGAACTCCTCGCTGATGGCTTCGTGCCCTCGAAACAAGTCATGGCCGACGCCAAGGCCAACGGCATCGCCCAACGTACGCTCTGGCGGGCGGAAGCGGACCTCGGCGTGCTCGCCGAACGCTCGAAGGGAGACACCAAAAGCCCCTGGTACTGGTGGCTCCCCCAGCCGGAGCCGGGCGCGTGAGGCTATACCCTGCCACTGCCCGCTCTATAGTCTGCCAAACCCCATTTGGCAGCCTTCCTCGCGCGCGCGCGAATTACCCATTTGGCACACGTGGCACACTTCTCGTAAGTAGTAGATATATATACACTCTGTTCACACTGCCACGTTGGCAGCCTTCTATAGCATGCCATTGGCAGCCTATCGCCACGGATGCCCCACCGGCCTATAGCGTGCCAAGTCTGGCATGTCTGCCACTACGTACCCCCGCGCGCGCGAGGCGAGCGCGACAAGGAGAGACCATGATGATGGCTGACGCTGAAGTCATTCGCCGCGCCGCCCTGTTCCACCACCAGGGCGAGCAGTCGGCCGGGGGCCCGCTCCCGCTGCTGGTGCTGCCCGGCGTAGACGCCCATCCCGGCCAGTGCCTCTCGTGCGGCGACCCCCTGCCCACTGGCCGCTATCACCGATGCCCGACCTGTGAGGCCGCGGTCTATCGCGCCCTCGGGATCCGGAGCCCGTGGTGAGCCCGATGCGCCCACCCCGCGCGTGTGCGGTCCCTGGTTGCCCAGGACTGATCCGAGGCGCTCAGGGCTGTCCCTACCACCCCCGTCGACCGTGGGCTCACAAGTCGGGCCCCCGCGCCGCGCGCGGCTATGACTCGATCTGGGACCGCATCAGACTGCTGGCCCTCGCGCGAGATGGCTACGCCTCAAGTGGCTGGTCGGCGACACGCGTCGGCGCTTCTCGCTCAACTACCTCCGAGAGCGCAAGCACACGCTCACCGAGATCGCCTGTCTTCTTGGGTACTCGGAAGTGAGCGCCTTCAATCGCGCCTTCAGGCGCTGGACCGGCTCGACGCCCTTGGACTTCCGACGCGGGGTCGCAAGCTGACCCGAGGCGAGCCGCTTGCTCCGCGTCGCCCTCGTCTAACCCGCTTTATGCGTCAAGACACGCGTTCGACACCGAAGGCGGCTGCAATCGACGCGGGGCCATTGTTCGCGCCCTCGACATGCCGACCCGGCGGGGATTTGCTCAAGCCGCCAGCGAGTGGCAGAGCAGCGCGCTCCGCAACCATGGCGCCGTGGGGCTCGACATCGAGACCTCTCCCGGGGTCGATCAGGCGTGACGAACGGGACAGCGTCAGGGTCGCGCGCCGACCGCGCAGGCGATCTGCCACCACTCGGGCTGCCACGGAAACGACGTCGGAAAGTGCAGCACGATGCGGCGCACCGACTGCGTGACCCACCCCGCGACCTTGACCAGCCGCTCGCGCAGCGTGGTGGCCTGCGCCGTCGCGCACGGCGTGCCGGCAGCGTGGAGCCGGAGCGCCTGCACGAGAATGT
>JBKPAK010000156.1:0-89334 GCA_046726415.1 Candidatus Methylomirabilota bacterium | reverse complement strand
CGTGGGCTCCCTGATCGGCTTGACCGACGAGCAGTTCAACGCCGAGACCGCGCCTGGCCAGTGGACCTATCGGGCGGTGGCCAAACATGTGCTCGTCGTGGAACGGGATTCGCTCAAGACAATCGCGGCGGACCAGGCGGCACGGGCGAGCGCCAGGTAGCCTGGACCTGGCGCTGGGTGCACATGACGTGGCCGCCGACGCGACCCCACGGCCGCGGCCTGCGCCTCCCGAGGCCAAGAGGGCGGGGTCAGGCGTGCAGTTCGACGACGTCACCGTCCGCCACCGGATGCTCGCTCCAACCTGCTGTCCGTCGAATCCGGATGTGCCCCAGACGCGCGCGTACCGCAGCGAGCGCGCGAGGTCTTTGTGCACGAGCCGGGCGACGTCCTCCACGGTCTGGCCTCGCCGAAGGGCGAAGGGCCGCTCGCGGTTGGGCGGGTGGCCCGGCACCTTGGTATAGACCCGCACGATGCCGAGATGCGTGAACAGCCAGGGGCCGATGTCGCCGAGGCCGTGTCCGGTTTCCGCCGACACGACGAAGGCCGGATAGCGCAGCTCGGTGAGCTCGAGGAGCGCCCGCAGCTCGCCCGCGGCATCGCCGACGCGGTCGGCCTTGTTGGCAACGAGCAACGTCGGGAGCCGCAGGGCGAAGGGGTCCTCGTTGCCCTCTGCTGCCGTTTCCGCTGGCGCACCGCCTGACTCCCATTGGTGGGTCAACGTCACGCGCCGCTCGCGTAGGATGACGTGCACAGCGGCCATCTCCTCGGGGCCCGCGGGATCGTCGAGATCCGTGACGAGCAGACACGCGTCTGCCGTCTGGAGCGCGCTGGCGAGCCACGGTACCGGGTGCTCGGGCGAGACGGCGGGAAGGTCAACGAGCTGGAAGTGAATCCCCTCGTGGGAAATCATTCCTGGCTCGGGATACTGCGTCGTGAATGGGTAGGGCGCGACCTGCGCGTCGGAGCCCGTGAGGCGCCGGTGAAGTGACGACTTGCCGGCGTTCGGCGGCCCGAGCAGCGCGATCTGCGCCGCGCCTTCGGGACGGACCACGAGCGCCGGCCCGCCGTGAGCCCCGCCCGCCTTGGGTCGCTCGAGCTCGGCCGAGAGCTCCTTGATGCGCCGCTTGATGTCGCCCTGGAGATGATCGGTTCCCTTGTGCTTCGGGATCACGCGCAGCATCTCCCGCAGCCACTCGAGGCGCTCCCCAGGGTCGCGCGCCTTGCGGAACGCGGCCTCCGCCGCCCTGTACTCGGGCGTGAGGTTGGCCGGCACGGACCTACTCTGTCAGCGACCGGCGACGACGAGGAAGGCGAATCGCATGTGGCCCGCGCGGATTGCGGGCCCGCCTCCGAGTCGGAGCGGCTGCGCCCTCCCGGACCGGGGCCGCGCCATCGCGGTAGAAAGCATCGATGAGCGGACAGCGAGCGCTCCGACCTTCGGCGCACCGGGCGACGGTTTCCTCCAGAACCCGCTCCATCGCTTGCAGGTCCGCGATCTTGGCGCGGACATCGGCCAAGTGCGCGGCGGCGAGGGCGCGGGCTTCGGCGCAGGGACGCGGGCGATGATCCGCCAGGTCGAGGAGCTTCCGGACCTCGGCAATCGAGAATCCGAGGGCGCGAGCCCGACGGACGAGCGTGAGCCGCTTGAGGTGTTCGGTCCCGTAGAGGCGATAGCCAGCGACGCTGCGGGCGGGTGCGGGTAGGAGCCCGACGTGCTCGTAGTACCGGATGGTCTCCACCCTGGCCCCTGTTCGTTTCGACAGGACTCCGATGGCGAGGCGGGCCGACGCGGTGTCCATGCCACCCTCCCGGACGCCAAGAATTCTCTTGAGTCTCTAGTTACTACAGGCTTTACCGTCACGCCACATGACGTAACGGCAGTCCCTGGGGGGGAGGCCATGGAACTTGAGATCAAGACCGCGGAGGAGCTGGTCGACCCCGCGCTGGAGGCCCGGTGGACCGCTCGCCGAGAGGCCCGTCAGACGGACGTCCTCCGAGCCTTTCGCGATCGGAGCGGTGCGGTCTCGTTGGAGGAGGTCACCGCCGCTCTCCCGAGCCATGCCCCTGCGGTCGTCCGGGAGACGCTGGTCGCCCTGGACGATGAGGATCTGCTCCAGCTCCAGGGGGACCGCGTGGAGATCGCGTATCCGTTCTCCGCGCTTCCGACGGCTTTCATGGTGCGATTCGCCGACGGGGCGGAGCGATACGCGTGTTGCGCGATCGACGCGCTCGGCATGGCCCCCATGCTCGGCCAACCGCTTCACATCCGCTCCCAGTGCCACCACTGCCAGACACCCCTGACGCTGGAGGCCGGGCCCGATGGGGCGGGTCTCGAGTCAGAGGCGGCCATGGTGTGGGTAGGGACTCGCTCGGAGGACCAGCGCCGCGTCGCCACATCACTCTGAACGACGCTGAACTTCTTCCGGTCGGAAGAGCATCTGCGGGTGTGGCGAGCGGCAAACCCGGACGTGCCGGGGGCGGGCGCGACGGTGGCCGAGGCATTCAAGCTGGGGACGCGCATCTTCGGAGGGCTCCTCCAGGGAGGGCACTGATGGCCAACCGACAGGTGACCGTGTACTGGTCCACGGCCTGACAGTCGTGCCACGCGGCGAAAGAGTTTCTTTCGTCCCATGGGGTGGTGTTCAGCGCGAAGAACGTGGCCGAGGATCCTGCCGCCCGCGAGGAGCTGGTCGCGAAGACGGGACGGATGGCCGTGCCGGTCATCACCGTCGACGACCAAGTGATCGTGGGATTCGATCGAGGCCGCCTGCAGCGGCTCCTGGGCATGTGACGATGACGAAGGTTCGCTGTCCAGACTGTGGCGAGATGGTGGAGCTCCCTCAGGCGACTCGGGCCGGCGGTCTGGTGGAGTGCCCCAACTGCGCGGGTCATCTCCTCCGGCTCAGGGAAGAGCGGGGCGAGTGGGTGGCGACGCTCGCCCATCGCGTGAGCTGCCCGGACTGCGAGGGCCTGCTGACCCTGCCGGACGGGGCCCAAGCTGGCGACCTCATCGAGTGTTGCGGCCGCGGATACCGGCTCACGTTCGAGTACGGGGCGTTCGCCGCGGAAGCGTTGTAGGCGGGGCCAATGTGGCGTGATCGCTGGTTCACCCTGGGCGTGCTCGGCGCGATCTTCGCGTGTCTGGCCTGTCTGACGCCGGCCGCGGTCGTGCTCCTGGGAGCGGTGGGTCTTGGCGCGTGGACCGGCCGGGCGGATCTGGTGCTGCTCGCCCTCGTCGTCGGCTTCGTCGCCCTGGCGGCCTATCGCTACCAGGCTGCGCGAGGCCGATCCCGATGAGACCCGGGTCGTTCGGCGCCGGGGTCGCAGCCTGGGCCGGCGCGGTGCTCTCGTCGCTCTGCTGTCTGCTGCCGCTCGCCATCATCGTGCTGGGGCTCGGCAGCGGCGCCTTCATGGCGGTGACCATGCAGTACCGGTGGATTCTCATTCCGGCGGGGATCCTCGGCGTGGGCACCGGCTTCGTGCTCTACGCGCGCGAACGCGGGCGGTGCAAACAACTCGCGTGCCGCATGGCCGGAGAGAGGGTCACGCTCACGCTTCTCATCGTCGCGGCCCTTGTCGTCGCGAGCTCCATCGTTCTCGATCAGTTCCCGGGGGTGACGTCGGAGCTGCTCGCGAAGCTCACGAAAGGCCCGGAGTCCGCCGATCATTCCCAGTGTCAAGCGCATGCTCCCGCCGCCGAGGGCGGCGAATGGGTATTGGCGATCGCCGACACCATTACGAAGATCCAGCAGAGGGCGTCGCCATCGTCCTCGTGGAGCAAAACGTGAAGATCGCACTCGAGATCACGCGGCGAGCCTACCTCATCCAGAAGGGCAGCATCCGGTGGGAGGGCCCTCTGCCGACCTGGCCCGCGACTACGACACGCGCTGGCGCTACCTCGGCGTCTGAGGGGTTCCCACGACGACCATCGCGCGGCCACCCGAATCCCGCGAACTTCACCAACCGCGTGAACGAGGCCATGGGCACGGAGCTCGAACACTAGCGCCTGAGGACAAGAGCCGAGACCTTCTCAACCGGTGCGGTCGCGCCCTCGGGTTCGAGGGCGATGAGGGCAGCCATGAGTCGAGTCAATGGATCGCTCGGCCTGATCATCGTGCTCCTCGTTCCGCTCGTCGCGCTCGCGTCTGCCGCCCCGGTCAGCGGGGCTCCCGAAGGGCAGGTGGTGTGGGGTGCGCACGCGTCGCTGGTGCCGTCCTGGTTCGATCCCGCGGAGATAATCCAGGGCACGGTGTTCATGATCCTCTACGCGATGCACGATGCCGTGGTGAAGCCCATGCCCGGAAAGGGTCTCGCGCCGAGTCTGGCCGAGTCGTGGACCGCGTCGCCCGATGGGCTCGTCTACGAGTTCGTCCTGCGTGACGGGGCCAGGTTCCACAACGGCGATCCCGTCGCGTCCGAGGACGTCAAGTTCTCGTTCGAACGCTACCGGGGCATCTTCGCGAAACCGCTCAAGAACAAGGTGGCGGCGGTGGAGACGCCGGATCCCAGGCGCGTGCGGTTCCGGCTCAAGGAGCCCTGGCCCGACTTCATGACCATCTACGGCACGCGGGCCACGGGGGCCGGCTGGGTTGTCCCCAAGAAGTACGTCGAGAAGGTTGGCGAGGACGGCTTCAAGAAGGCGCCGGTGGGAGCGGGGCCGTACCGCTTCGTCTCGTTCACGCCCGGGGTGGAGCTCGTGCTCGAGGCCTTCGAACAGTACTGGCGCAAGACGCCGAACGTGAAGCGGCTCGTGTTGCGGGTGATCCCCGACCCGGCCACGCGGCTGGCGGCGCTCAAGCGCGGCGAGGTGGATATCGCGTATCTCATCAGTGGCGAGCTGGGCGAGGAGCTCAGGCGCACGCCGGGCCTCACGATGAAGCCCACGTACCCTTCGACGCATTTCCTGGTTTTCGCCGACCAGTGGGATCCGAAGTCACCTTGGCACGACAAGCGTGTCCGCCTCGCCGCCAACCTGGCGCTGGACCGCCAGGGCCTCAACCAGGCCGCGACGTTCGGACTCTCGCGGATCACGGGGAGTATCGTCCTGTCGAGCCTCGATTTCTACTGGCGACCGCCTGTCTATCCGCACGACACGGCCAGGGGCCGCCAACTCCTCGGCGAGGCCGGGTACCCGAACGGCTTCGACGCCGGCGACTACTTCTGTGACCTACAGGTCACATCATGGGCCGAGGCCCTGATGACCGATCTCAAGGGGGCAGGGATCCGGCTCAGACTCCGTCCGCTCGAGCGGGCGGCCTTCTTCAACTCGCTCTCGGAGAAGAAGTTGAAGAACATCGTTCACGTCTTCAGCGGCGACTTCGGGAACGCCGCGAGCCGCCTGGAGGCCTTCGCCGTCTCGGGCAGCACCTACGCGTACGGAAGCTATCCGGACATCGACGGCCTTTTCCGGGAGCAGGTCGCAGAGCTCGACCGAACGAAGCGGGAAGTGATCCTTCACCGGTTGCAGCAGCTCGTCTACGAGCGGGCGATGTTCGGGCCGATCTGGGAGCTCGCCTTTCTCCACGGCGTCGGCCCGCGCCTCGAGGAGTCGGGACTCGGGCTCATCGCCGGGCACGGGTTCTCCGCGCCTTACGAAGACGTGAAGCTCAAGGCCAGATGAACGACAGCCGGCGGGCCAGTGACGTAGCCGCTGCCGTCCGTGGGCAGGCCCGGCGCGGAGGAAGGGATGAGCACGCGGGGCTTCCTTTCCGGGTTCCGCTGGCCGACCCGGACGGGGTGAGGTTCTCGACCGCGACCTCGTGGGCACGGTGGACCTCCTGGAGCGCGACGCCCCGCGCGGGGTGGTGGTTGTCGACCCCAAGACGTCGGTACGCAATTACTCCCGATCTCCAGGTGAAAGCCCCGCTGAGGCTGTGCGGTCGTTCTCAGGCCGCCCGCTCGCGATGGTACCGGAGCGGGGTCCAGTCGGTCGAGCGAGGCGCCTCGGTGGTTCCTGGCTCTCGGTCACGCTTCGTGCGGGGCCGGGCATCCGCTTAGCCACCAAGAACACGCGACGCCGGCGAGATATTCCGGCCCCCGGTCACCTTGAACGCGAGGCCCTGGGCGGGCCGACAGGACGCATGCCACGGGTGCGTACCAGGAATAAAACCAGGCCGTCGAAGCGTTTCAGGTGTGCGTAGGACACGAGTCTTCCAAGGAAGTGGCGCACACCACGGCGCAGGGGGCGAGTCATCGAAAGGCTCCTCGACCGAGCCACGCCGGATCGACCCGGGAAGGCACCCGGAGCCCCCGGGAGGATCCTGGGCTCCATCGTCACCAAGAACGTGGCGCTGTTCCTGGCG
Source organism: Candidatus Methylomirabilota bacterium (assembly GCA_046726415.1). Taxonomy (GTDB): domain Bacteria; phylum Methylomirabilota; class Methylomirabilia; order Rokubacteriales; family CSP1-6; genus CAVWFS01. Next base: position 83,032 of record JBKPAK010000156.1, on the reverse strand, counting down.
ATCCTCGTCATCGCCGTCGTTCCGCTGGCGGCGCAGTACGAGCGGGACAGTCGCGCCTACGAGATTCAAAACCTGGCTGCCACGCTCGAGTTCTTCGCCGAACGCGGCGCCGCCTGGCTCGATGTCCGCGCCATCACGACGCTCAGCCGACCCGAGCACAAGGCAACGCCAGCCTACCGGCGGGTGCTGGCCGATCTCAAGCGCATCGTACGGGAGTTCGGCGTGGACAACGCCGTGGTGATGCGACGCGAGGCCAACGGCCGCTACAGCTACGTGGCCATCGACCACGATGGGTTCGATATCGCGGACTTCGTGCACATCCACGCCCTCTTCCCGGGCAGCGAGGTTTACGGCAAGGTCGTCGCCATCGAGCCCGCGGCGGACGGCGGGGTGCTGATCGCGCTCGCTCTCACGGCCATGCCCCCGGATGTTCGCGAGGTGCTGGAGGAGCGGATGGCGGCACACGCCTGACCCGCGCGGCGCCGCTGGATCGCCGCCCTGTCCACACTCGCGACCGTCGACGTCGTCTGCTACGAGCCCGGGCTGACGTCATGTGCCGTGGTGACGAGCCGTCAGGAGATGACCGCCCGGACGAGCCAGCAGAGCGAGAAGATCAGGAGGTGGTTCCACGGGGGAAGCCCGATCTCTGTATTGAGCGGCAACAGCTCCAAGGGCCAGGCCCGTCCACTGAGGACGCTGACTGTCACGCTAATGGCCGGTGGCGCGATCACGGCCGTCACCCAGCCCAGGCCGATCACCAGGACGAGTGTGGCTGTGACTCGGGCGAGGAAACTCGCCCGGGCAAACAGGCTCGCGATCAGCGCGAAGAAGCCGGCGTAGGCGAGACCGACGCCAAGGTGGACGGCCCAGTCGATCGCCGGAGCCAGAACGGGGGCGTAGCCGCCAGCGCTCGCGATCGGCTCGCCGATGAATTGCGGGATCGTGCCCTCACCGGCCGCGAGCTGCACCAACCAGAAGACGATGGCGCCCGTGACTCCCGAAACTAGCCAGGCAGCAACCGCGAGCGCACGTCGGCGACCGGGCTGCCTCACGGAACGCGACCGCTCAGCTCCAGACGGCGTCCTCCTCGAAGGACACCGATGACGATGGGGCGCCCGGGTGAAGGCGGCCCAGGACTGCGGCGCGAAGAAGTGAGAGCCGGCCGGTCATGACGCCTCACGGGGGCGGAGGCAGCTCCGCCCCGTGAGCAGGCGAGGGTTTACTCGTGCGGTGCGACGGGCAGCACCGGGGGCGGCCCGATATCCGGCAACCGACCGGTCAGGCTGTGCAGGAAGGCGACGATCTGCTTCACCTCTCCGTCGGTCAGCGAGGTTCGGGCCGCTTCGCGGCCCATGAAGCGCACCATCTCGTCGAGCGTCTTGATCGAGCCCGCGTGGGTATACGGAGCCGTCATGGCCACGTTCAGGAGCGTCGGCACGCGGAAGAGGTGCTTATCGTCCTCCTTCTTGGTCGCGCGCATGAGACCGAAGTCGTCGGCCGCGCCCGGCACGACGATGCGGGCCAGGGTGCCGCGCGAGAAGTTCGGTCCTCCGTGGCAGGCGATGCACCCCTTGTCTACGAAGAGCTGCATGCCCTTCTTCTGTTCCGCGGACAGGGCGTTGTCGTCGCCGTTCAGGTACCGGGCCAGGGGATAGTCCGGCGTATTCAGCGTCCGCTCGAAGGCGGCAATGGCCTTGCCGATGGCCTCGGCGGTGGCGTCAGAGCCGAAGACCTTCCGGAAGCGATCGCGATACTCGGGAATGGCGTTCAGGCGCTGGGCGGCCCGGGCGGGATCCTCTCCCATCGCCACCGACGACTTGATGGCCGACAGCGCCTGAATCTCGAGGTCCGGATCGCGACCATCCCAGAACTGACCGCGGAGGAACCCCGAGTTCAGGACGGTCGGGGAGTGGCGCAGGTGCGCCTTCCCCTCGATGCCGAGCGATTTGGCCACGGGCTCCGCGCCGTAATAGGCGAGGTCGTGGCAGTAGGCGCAGCTCGTGGCGCCCGTCTTGGAGAGGCGCCGGTCGAAGTAGAGCATCTTCCCGAGCTCGATCTTCTCGGGCGTCATCGGGTTGTCCGGCGGGATCGGGGGTGAGTCGGGGAGGGGTTGGAAGTTGGCCTTGTATCGGCTGAGATCCGCCTCCGCCGACCTGGATCCGGCCACCCGATGGCCAGGACGATGGCCAGGCTGGCGAGGACTCCCGTTACGAACAGGGCCACTGATCGCATATCTCCTCCGTGCTGGCGCCGAGATCACATCGATGTCTCTGGCTAGAACGCGTACCGCGCCGGGCCATTTCCCTTGACCACGGCCGAAGGGGCGCCGGGAATAAATCGCCGCCAGGGACGTTCTACGGGGCGGCCGATGTCGCACCAAGAGTTCGAGGCGCTGACGCGTCCCCACCTGGACGCCCTGTACCGCTTCGCCGTCCGGAGCGTGCGACGCGGCACAGTCGCGGAGGACCTTGTCCAGGACACCTGCCTCAAGGCCTACCGGGCCTTCGAACAGTTCGAGCGCGGGACGGGGACTACCGGGCGTGGCTGTTCCGCATCCTCAACACGATCCTGGACTGGCGCCGACGAGGAATCCGGAGACCCGTGGAGGTACTGCTCCATGAGATCCGGCCCATCCACGTCGCCACCGGCGACGCCACGACGTGGCGGCCCCCGGACCCGGAGACACACGCGGCCATGAGCGCCACCGCCGGCGCCGTCGAGGCGGCGCTCGACGCCCTGCCCCAGGCGTGGCAGTCCGTCGTCTACCTGAGCTTCGTGGAGGGACTCTCCTACAAGGAGATTGCCGACATCCTGGGGTGCCCGGTGGGGACGGTCATGTCCCGTCTGTACCGAGCGCGTCAGGCGCTGCGACGGTGCCTGTCAGCCGTGCTGGACTGCGATCCTCGATGCCCGACGAGACGACTCCATGAGATGTGACGAGACGAGACTGGCGCTGTACGCCTTCGCGGACGGCGAGCTGGACGCGGCCGGGCACAGCGATCTGGTCGCCCACCTGGAGCGGTGCCCCGCGTGCCGGCGCGAGCGGCAGGCCGATCAGCGAGTCAAGGCGCTCGTGCGCCAGCAGACCGCCGCTTCGCCCGGAGCGCCGCCCGACCTCTGGCCGCGCGTGATCGATCGCCTCGAGGCGGAGCGCGCACCTGAGCCAGGAGGCCCCCGCCACCGCCGTTTCTCGAGGATGCGACCGGCAGGATGGGCGACCGCGCTCGCCGCCGCCGTGGCCGCGATTTTGGTGCTCGGTGTCTGGCTCGAGCGGATGCCGTCGTCGAGCACGCGGGCCCAGCTCCTCCATGAGCTCGTGACCGACCACGTCGGTTCTCTTCATCGCGCGGGCGGTCCCGCCGACGTCTTCTCCGGCGACCCTGCGGTGATCCTCACGCGTTTCGCCGATCGGATCGGCGGCCTTGGCCACGCCCCGCGCCTCGAGGCAGGCACCGCCTCCCTCGTCGGAGGGAGCTTTTGCCAGCTCAGCACTACGCGCGGCGTCCGCTGGACGTACCGTCTGCACGGCGACCGGACGCTGTCCTTCTATCAGCTCACCCGTCCGCTGCGTGGCGATCTTCCCCGTCCCCGTGCCGAGCGGATCACCCTCGCTGGCGGTAGCGAGCGCACAGGGCTCGTGCTGTGGACGGACGAGCGCTCCGTCTATGCGCTGGTGGGCGCGCTGCCGGAGGGCGAGATGCAGGCACTCGCCGCTCGCTTCTGACCCTGCCGGGCTCATTCCAGGACTCCGGGCACGACGATCGTCGTCTCCGTCGTCTGCGGATCGTGCCACCAGCCCTCGAAGCGCTCTCCGTGATTGAGGAGGCCACTCACGGCGACGCGGACATTGGCCGGCACCGGCGCCCCGGCGACCACGAGCCGCAACGGCTGGCGGCTCGGCCCACCGGTCAGCTCGACGTCGACCAGGCGGCTCCGCGTCAAGCGGACGCGCACGCGTCTGCCGTCAAACAGGGTGGTGTGGGACTCGGCGGTCAGTTCGGAGGGCGCATGCATCTTGAGTGTGAGGAGGTCCGGCGAGCGTCCGCTGTCGCGGATGAGACTACTGGCACCGCCTGCCAGCGGGATAATCGCGCCGGCACGAACGAAGAGCGGAATGCGGTCAAGCGGTGCGGCGACGGTGACGATGGCCGGCCCACGGTGGCGCAGGCCCTCCCACCAGTCGACCCATTCGCCCTCGGGAAGGAAGACTGACCGGTGCCGGGCTCCGAGTTCGACGACCGGGGGCCACGAGCAGGTCGTCGCCGAGCAGGTAGGTGAACTCGTCCCGGGCGGCGCGGCGGTCACTCGGGCTCATGAGCGCCACCGGCCGCATGAGTGGTCGGCCGGTCTCCACAGCCTGACGCGCCAGGCCGTACAGGTACGAAACCAGCTGCTGATGGAGCGTCGCGTACTGGCGAAACGCCGCGACGGTTTCGGGCGTGCTCCAGACGTCAATGGCGGCCCGGCACTTGTCTCCGAGGTGGTCCCGCATCACCGGGTGCAGCGCGCCGAGTTGCACCCAGCGGATCCACAGCTCCTGGTCGTCGGCTCCGCCGTCGCCGCATCCGTAGTAGCCCCCGATGTCCGGCGCCCAGAAGGGAAATCCCGACACGCTGCCGCTCAGGGCGGCGCGCAAGGCCGCGGGCATCCCGTTTCGGTGGCTCCAGCTGAAGGCGTTGTCGCACGGCCAGGTCAGCGGAGCATGGGTCTGGGAGCCAGCGAAGCCCGCGCGCATGAAACTGACGTAGTCAGGCCTCACGCGCTTGGCGGCCTCGTGCGTGGCGCGCGCGTAGGCGCCGGGGTACCCGTTCCTGGCCGCCGTGCCCTGCACACCCGAGTGGTAGTGTCCGTCCTCTGGCGCCCAATCTCCGCCATCCTGCATCCAGCCGTCGAGCCCGAGATCGGTTAGTACCGAGGTCACCAGTCCCTGCCACCATTGGACTGCCTCGGGGTTCGTGAAGTCGAGCAACGCCGCCGGAGATCCCTGCATCCCGCCGGTCAGATAAGGGCGGCCTTGCTTGTCGCGGACGAAGTACCCGCGCGCGGCCCCCACGCCAAAGAGTGGTTCGTCTGCGCGGAATTCCGGACTGAGATAGCCGAGGGTGCGATAGCCCATGCCCCGGAGACGGGCGATGAGACCGCGCGGGTTCTGATAGGGTCCCGGCGGGACCGCGCAGTAGACCCAGCGCTTCCAGCCGAGATGTCGCGCCTCGTCCACGAGGTCATACGCCCACAGGGCCGTGACCGGGAGACGGTTCGCCTGCGCTCGACGTCGGCGAGCACGCGCGCCTCGCCACCCAGCACGGTCTTCCAGACTCCGAAGGCCCACAGCTGCGGAAGCGGCGGCAGGCCCGTGGTTCTCGCATGCTCGGCGACGACGTCGAGCGGGGCGCGACCCGTGAAGAGGGTGAAGCGGAGCGTCTGTCCGATGACCTTCACGATGGCGGCGTCGGGCCGGACCGTGTTGAGCTGAAAGACGCTCTCCTGGGGACCGTGAACGGCCACGCCCCAGGCGCGGCTGCTCACGAAGAACGGAACCGGGAGATGATTGCCCCCGCGGTCGATCGTGTCGAGCTGTCCCTGTACGCGGGCATGCACCTCTGATCCGCGCGCGTCGAGCGGGCCGAAGCGAGCCCCGAGCCCGAAGTAGCCCTCGTCCGGCTCCGACCGGAACCCCTCGGCGACTTCGATCACGCCGGTCGTCGGATCGGGAACGATCTGGACCGTCATGGTCGCCGGAGACGGGAATCCCACCTCGATATGGAGCCGCCGGCCGGAAGGATCATCGGTGGCGGCGACGACTCGGATCGTGTGCTGGTCCGTCGCGATGCTCTGTACGGACGTGACGCGGTGCCAGCGTGCCTGACCGGCTCCGGAGGCCGTGTTCGAACCGACCAGGAACCCCAGTGAGCCGACCGTCCGGCCCCCGCGGCCGCCTCGCTCGGCTGGATACTCGGCGACGGCCTGCCTGGCCGTGGACCGATCCCTCACCCTCGAAATGCCACGGCTCCGCGTGGAGGGTGACCACCAGACCCGTGGAGCGGAACTCCATCGGCGCGGTGGCATCGTTCCGAACGATCGATAGGGCACGTCGGACTCGGCCCCTGCGTCGGGCGGATACACCGGGGAAGCCGCGCTGGCGCACCAGGCAACCGCCGCCAGCAGAGCGATCGTCGCAGGTCGTACCATCGCCGTCCCCGTCGCGGACACTGGCCGCTGAATCGCCACGCTCTAGATATCTAGAACACCCGACCTCGTCTGGGCATTCCCCATTAGTTGGCAACGACATCGGAGGAATAAACGCCCACGCTCATCGGTTCTGGGAGCGAGTTTTCCAGCATTGCCTGGTCGGTCGTCTCTGCCGTGCCGCGTGCCATTGCCGCGCGGCAGCCCAACGTCGGCGGGCCGGACGGGGAAGACTCACGAGGAGGTGGGCACGATGCGACTTCTCATCGCGATTGTCCTTGGCTTGTTCCTAGCGACGGGCTCGCTCAGTATGGCCGGGCCGACCTTCGCGGACCATCTGAGCGATCCTCAGGCGCTGTGAGGGCACACCCATGAAGACACTGGTAGCGTACGGAGCCGGCCTGACGGTCTGCTCCATGGTTCTCCTCTTCCCCTCTGAGCGCGCCCGGGCTTCGGAGGTCGAGACCCGGAACTACCTCAAGGCGACCGAGTCGATCTGTGTGACTGGCGTGACGCCCGAGGCGAACAAGGCTCACGAAGATTTGATGGCCGCGCTGGCGAAGGAAGAAAGCGCCATCGACACCGCAGGGGGAACGGTGGCGCCTATGCGTCGCCGGCAGGCCATCCGGACCGTGCAGAGCAACCCCCACGGCTGGACGACGGCCAACTTCTGGAGGCCCCGACCGCCTGAGCTCGCGTACGCGAATTGTGTTCAGTCTCCCTAGCCTGTGCTCCAGACACGCGGGGAGGGTGCCCGGGCGCCCTCCCCGTGACATCGGAGGTGCCCTGCGGCGCCCCGGAGTCCAACAGGGACCGTGTGGCGGCAGCGTGAACACCCACGGGTAGACGACAAGGGCGGCCCTAAGCACGGCCCAGGGGCCTCACAAGGGTACCTCCCGAGAGAAGATCGTGAACGAGGAGCGCAGCGTTCGGCGAAGCGCCTCCTGGAGTTGCATCTTCCCACGCTCGGCTTGCGGGATCGTCGCCCGGAAGAACTCCGTATAGAAGTGGTCGGGCTCCACTACTACCCGTGCGCGGAGCTTGAGGCCCGGGCGGTTCACCTTCCACGACTCCCTCATCGCGAAGCTCGCCGTGGGCATCACCCGAGTGTCGTAGAGCTCGCGGGAGAGGTCCAGCGTGGCGTCCCGCCCCACGACGGCCTCCCTGGCGCTGCCCTTGAGCTGGCGCCCCGTGGCGTCGACGAGGTCCATCCTGAGAAAGACCTTGGGCGTCAGGTAGGTCGGGAAGTAGTGGCCGGTGCCGCTGTTGGTCAGGCTCAGGGTGGCCTCGACCCCGCCCCGGTTCCGCGCGGTCTTGAGATCGATGGTCACGCCCCGCTTGACCATCTCGGGATCGTGGATGCCGCGCCAGAGGTGGCGGCGGTCCGGCATGTGGCAGTCCTGACACTGCACGCCCTGCCGGGCGTAGGGGCTCGCCTTCCACTCCTCGTAGGTGTTCTCCAGGAGCTTGCCGTTCAGGGCGAAGCCGTCCTCGGGGAACTGGTGGCAGCTCTGGCAGAACTCGGACTTGAGAAAGGCGGGCGTCCGCGTCGCGCCATGGTGCGGTAGCTGCTCTCGCGGCAGGGCCGACCCAGGACCGCCGCCACGCTTGGGCGGCCCGAAGCGCTCCCACTTGCGCACGTGACAGGCCGCGCAGACGAGTCCCTTTGCCTGCAAGGCAGGGTCGAACACAGGGTTGGCGACGAACACGCCTTGGCCCTCGCGGTTGCGGCCCACCTGCTGCTGCTCGCTGAGCGGGCTGTGGCAGCGCTGGCAGTCAACGGCGGCCTCAGGGTCAGAGCGCATCATGTCGAGGAGCTGCCCCATGACGCCGGGCCCCATCGAGCTGGCGTGGAGGCTCGTCTGCCAGTCCGCGTACTGGGCGGGGTGGCAGACGCCGCAGCTCTTGGGGTCGAGCGACGCCTCGAGCGGGCCGAACTTCGCCGGCGGCTTGCCCTGCCGCAGAATGGGCGACCGCCAGTGGGGGGCGAGGAACTCCTCGATGTCGCGATCCGCCCGAGGCGGCACCGCTCCCTGGGCGGGAGCCAGGGCCGTGAGCAGGCCCGGGGCCAGGAGGGAGGCGATGAGCTGGCGGGCCGGAAGGCTCGCCCAGTCCTTCGGACCGACCACGCGGCCCAGGAGCTCACCATCCTTGCCGACCAGGTATGTCGTCGGGATGAAGCGAACGCCGTAGCGACCGCTCACCGTGCCGTCTTCGTCGAGAAGCGCCGGGAACGTGAGGCCGAGCTGCTTCATGAACGCCGCCACGGCTTGGCGGCCCTCCTGGAGGTCGACGGCCAGGATCACGAAGCCCCGGTCCTTGAACTCGCGGTAGAGGCGCTCCATGCTCGGCATCTCCTCACGGCACGCCGGGCACCAGCTCGCCCAGAAGTTGAGGAACACCACCTTGCCGCGGAAGTCGCTGAGCCTGACAACAGCGCCCTCAGGCGTGGGCGACGCGAAGTCGTGCACGGGGCGCGGAGGGGTGAGCTGCTCCACCGCGAGTTTGCGGAAGAGATCCTCGCGTGCATCGCCCGCGCCCGCGACGAGGAGGGCCAGCAGTCCGAGCAGCAGGATGCGTGGGGAGCGCCGGTGGCCACCGCGGTCCGCACACCTGAATTGGATTTTCGGGAGGGTGTCCCTAGGGCCGCCCCAGGGACACCGCGCTCTCCAGCTCAGGTCAGTGTCGCTCCCGATTTCACTTGCACGTGGGGCTCTGCGCTGACGAAGGACTGATAGTCTTCGCCAAATCAGCTTTCAAGGTCTTGGCACAGTCGGCATGTAAGACCTTCGCGGCACAGGGGTTGAGGGTCTTGGCGGCGCAGGGGTTGAGGGTCTTGGCGGCGCAGGGGTTGAGGGTCTTGGCCGCACAGGGATTCAAGGTCTTGGCGGCGCAGGGGTTGAGGGTCTTGGCCGCACAGGGATTCAAGGTCTTGGCGGCGCAGGGGTTGAGGGTCTTAGCCGCGCAGGGGTTCAAGGTCTTGGCCGCGCACGGATTGATCGCCTTCGCCGCGCAGGGGTTGATCTGCGCGTCAACAGGCGGGGCCCCCTTGAAAATCAGGGCCAGAATCAGGATCGTGGCCAGTCCGAGCGTTGGCTTCATGTTTCCCTCCTCTAAGCAGGAGCATGGAGAGGGCGAAGGTCCACGGGACGCAGGGCCGGGTACCTCCGCAAGAGTGAGGCCCCTACGCGAGGTCCGGGCAGTCGGGGCTCGGGAGTAGCGTTCCTCCCAGACCAGCGAGGTGGCCCCCGGCCGACCTCGGAGCGGCGCTCGTTGGCCGCTGCGGGCTGAGGAACCCGGATGATCGTCGGGGTGAGCGCAACACCGACGCGGTTCATCGGCAGACCTCCCCTATAGACCTAGAAAAACCCTCCGGCTTGCGATTTATTCCAGAGCGAACCTTGGCGTTGGGCTGCGCCGAGGCGGAGTGCCCCTCCGGTCGGACCGCTTCGGTGAGCGCCTGGAATAAGGCGCCGGATCCGGGTGTTTGACAGATCTAGGAGGGGAAACCGCTGCTCAACCCGTTCGCCTGGATCGGGAAGTCGGGCGCCGACGCGCCCTTCCGTCGTTCCTCGTGCGCCTCCTCGAGTCCCCGCAGCTGGCTGGCGCTTCTCGCGCTTTCGACGGCAGTGCTCGTGGTTGTTCTGCCCGCGTCGTCGAATCACATCGTGATGCACGGTGGACCGTTCGCGGGCGTGGTCGTCGCCCTCGTCCCGCATCCGACGGAGCCCGGGACGCTCTACCTGGCGGCCTTCGGGAGCGGCGTCTACAGGAGTGTCGACGGAGGCCACCGGTGGTCCTCAGCTTCCCGAGGCCTCGAGGATCTCAGCGTCTTGGCCCTCGCCGTCGACCCGGTGTCCCCGCGCACGCTGTATGCGGGAACCGATTCTGGTGTCTTTGTCTCCCAGGACGGCGGAGAGGCCTGGCGGCGCGCGGGGGGGTCCATCGCGGGCAAGAACGTCCGGAGTCTCGTGGTTGTCCCGAACAATCCGAGGGTGCTCTACGCGGCGACCAATGAGGGAATGCTGTGGAGCCAAGATCGGGGAGCTAGCTGGACCCCCCGCAACGCCGGGCTCCCATCGCGAGACCTCCGGGTCCTGCGCCTGGATGCGTCCCGTCCTACGCGGCTCTTCGCCGCCGGGTTCGGAGGCGTGGCCTGGAGTGAAGACGAGGGGCGCCACTGGCACGCCGTGAACCAGGGATTGACGGATCTGCGCGTGAGGGCGCTCGCGTTCCACCCGGCGAGGCCCGAGACCCTGTACGCGGGGACCGCGGGAGGGGGCGTGTTCGTCACCGCCGACGGAGGAAGGACTTGGCGCCCTCTCAGTGAGGCGCTGCGGAGCCTGACTGTCCTCTCCCTGTTCGTCACGCCGCAAGGCGAGCGATTCGCCGGCACCGTCGGAGGCGTTCACCGACTTCAGCCCTGTGGCACTGCCTGGACCCCCGTCGGGGAGGATGTCCTGACGCTCACGATCACGTTCGTGAGTGCGAATCCCCACCGGCCCGGGACAGTTTACGCCGGGACGGGCGGGCTCGTGTTCGTGAGCGAGGATGGCGGCTGGCGCTGGAAAGAGCTGGCCACGGCGGTGACGGGTCCTGCGACCGCCGTCAGGGCTCCAGCGTCAAGGTGAAGCTCACTCCGGAACAGAAGGAGGTGAGTCGAGATGAGGAAGTGGATGGCCCTGAGTCTCGCGGCAATGATCCTCGCGGCCGGGAGCGGTCCGTTCTCTCCGTGCTGCACATCTGGTATCGCCTTCGCTCAGCAGAAGGCCCAGCAGAAGAAGGACATCACGCCGGGCGTGTACACGGAGACGCTCAAGCCGAGCGACTCCATCGACGCCTCCATCGCTCGTGGGCGCAAGCTGTTCAACGATCTCGGGTGCGCTGGCTGTCACCCGCGAGGCGGAACCATCGGCGGGACGGCAACGATGGTCGACGGGACCAGGATGCCCATTCCCATCCCGGACCTTCGCGGGGCAGCGGACCACTACCCGCGCATCGCCGGACCGGGGTACGTGGCGACGATCGGCATCCTCAACGACATGTGAAACACCGTATTCCTCGGCCGTGAGCCGATGGATCCGAACTCTCAGGAGTACATCGACCTCGAAGCGTACGTGACCTCGCTGACGCCGGCGCGGTACAAGGCGATGAAGGAGTGGGAGCAGAAGCGGATCGAGCAGGAGAAGAAGCTCGGCCTGCGCTAGAAGGATCCCGAGTAGGGACCCGGCCCACGTCCCGGGTCCCCGTGATGAGCCGAGCCAGAGGAGAGGGATGCGCCGGTGGGGAGGGGTGGCGACTGTGGGCGGGATCGCCGTGCTCGTGACCGCATCGCTGGGTGGGCCCGAGAGTGTCCCGCGCGGCGATCTCGCCCTCGGCGAGAGCGTCTACAAGGAGATCTGCTTCGCCTGTCATGGGGCGACGGGGGACGGCAAGGGGCCCTCGTGGCTCAACACGATGCCCCGCCCCCAAGTGTTCAGTGACACCAACTACATGTCGCGGCTCACCGACCAGTACCTGTTCGAGGTCATCAAGTACGGCAAGCTCGCCGTCCTCAAGCGTGAAGTCAAGGACTCGCCGCTGGAGTCGCTGGCCATGCCCTCGTTCGGGCACCTCTTCGAGGACGCGCAGATCCGCCAACTCATTGCCTTCGAGCGCGCCTTCAGGACCGGGGCACCACAGTCGCCGGAGATCCGAGAGATCTACGACGACTCCTGCGCGCCGTGTCACGGCCAGCGGGGGCGCGGGGACGGGCCACGCGCGAGCCCCCAGCAGCCCGCGCCACCTCACTTCGTGAGCGACGCTCAGCCGGCTCCGGCCGACTACCACGATCCCTTGTTCATGGATCGCTTCTCCGACGACTACCTCCTTGCCCTAATCAAGCACGGGCGGGTCGGCGCGACCGTCGGCCGGCCACGACACCATGCAGCCGTATGGCCACGTCCTGTCCGACGACGAGATTAGGGGCGTGCTGCGGTACATCCGCGAGACGTTCGGGAAGGGCCAGAAGCCATGAGGCGAGCGCGAGCCTCCGTCTTGACGCTCGGCGCGCTGCTCTACCTCGCCGGCCAAGCTCTCGCGGGCTCACCGGACCCGTTCGAGGCCTTCGGCCTCGTGCGGTTCGACAGCGGCATCCGAGCGCCGGACTTCACGCTCCCGGATCTGAAGGGCCACCCGGTCAGCGTCTCCTCTCCGGCCGGCTTGGCCGCGATCATCGTCTTCTGGGGGACATGGTGACCCCACTGCCGGAGGGAGTTTCCCTCCCTGGAGGCGCTGTGGAGGGCGAGGCGCGAACAAGGCCTCCGAGTCATCGGAGTGAACTTGTCGGAGCCCGAGGAGCGCGTGAAGGCCTACGTGGCCGACATGAAGCTCACGTTCCCCATCGCCATCGACGCTAGGGGCGAGGTGGCCCGCACGTACGGGGTGCGGTTCACCCCCACGCACTTCCTGATCGATCGGTCTGCGAGGGTCCGGGCGGGAGGCTCCGGGAGAAAGGACTGGAGTGGCCCCCCGGCTCAGGCGCTCGTTCAGGTGCTCCTCGATGCCCCTGCCCCAAACACTTCGAACCTGGCCCGGCCAGACCGGGCCGATTCTCCTCCGACGCGGAGGATGGAAAGGAGGTGAACCCCATGATTCGTCCACTCATCGCGACCGTGTCGGTTGCCGTTGCGTTGAGCCTCGCTCCGGCCACCGAGGTGATGGCACAGAGGGCAAATCCCTGTGCCGCCAAGAACCCCTGTGCCAAGAACCCCTGCGCGGGCGGAGCGGCTTCTGTCCCCGGGATCGCCAAGATGGCGAAGGCCAAGGTGACCGGCGTCAGTTCCGGTGCGCTCCAGGTCAGGACGGCGGCAGGCCCCCTGGCGCTCACCGTCGATCAGCGAACGCAGGTCCGCCAGGGCCCCGAGCGGAGGCAGCTCGCCGATGTGAAGGCGGGATCGGATGTGACTGTTTCCTACGTGGAGAAGACGGGGGCGCGCCGCGCCGCCTACGTGTACATCGCTCAGGCCGGCGGAGCCAACCCGTGCGCGGCCAAGAACCCGTGTGCGGCGAAGAATCCCTGCGCCGCCAAGAACCCGTGCGCGGCCAAAAATCCATGCGCCGCAAAGAACCCCTGCGGCCCGAAGAAGTGAAGCCATCCCCGTCGTAGCGCCCACGGGGCGGAGGCCATGACCCTCCGCCCCGTCCCGCGGGAGGCTCTGTGCTGAGCGGATGGGCGCGGCACCCGCACCAGGAGGACGGAGATGCGTCAGCGAATGAGCGCGGTCCTTCGGAGCGGGAGCCTCGGGGGCGTGCTCGTGACCATTGCCGGATGCGCGACCCTGACAGCGCCCCAACCTGGCAGCCCGGCAACCTCCAGCCGCTCGTCATTGCTGGCAGCAGTACTTCCGGATCCAGTGGCAGGCCACCCGGACGGGCGGCCACGTCCTGATCGACGGGTACGTCACCAACACCTCGGGGTTCACGGCGCAAAAGGTCCGCGTCCTCGTCAACGGGTACGATCCCTCTGCGCGGCAGGTTGGGCAGCTGATCGCCTGGCGCCCGAACGAGATCAATCCTGGCGGGCGAGTATACTTCGATGTCTCGGTGCCGCGGGGGCCGCAACCTACGACGTGAGTATCTTCTCGTGGAGCTGGGTGCAGGTCGGCATGAACGTCGACATGCCCTAGACGAGGTGGACGGCGATCCTCAGAATCATGCTGACGGCTGTTGTGCTGCTCGCCCTCACGACGTCGACGACGGCCGGCCCCGAGAAGGTCAGCTTCCCGTCCGGGTACAAGAGCCATGTCCTTTACGCCACCATCGACCGTCCCGACAACAAGACCGTGCGTGACCTCTATGCTTCTCCCGAGGCAGCCCGCCTCGGGGCCCTCGGGCAGCCCCTGCCCGACGGCACGGTGCTCACGATGGAGGTCTACAAGGCGAAAGTCGACGAGAGGGGCGAGCCCGTGAGGGACACCAGTGGTCACATGGTGCGGACGCCAGACCTCGTAGGGATCTTCGTCATGGAAAAGCGACGAGGCTGGGGTGCGGAGTATCCCGAAACGCTCAGAAACGGCGAATGGGAGTACGCGCGCTTCACCGCCGCCGGCCAGCGGCCACCCAACTTCGACGCCAAGCCGTGTTTCCAGTGCCACAAGCCGATGAGCGGCCAGGACTTCGTGTTTTCCCTTCCGAAGTTGGCCGAGAAACGCCATTGACGAAGAGGGTTCAGGTGACGGTGACGCCAGTTTGGAGACGGGATACGCGAACCTGACGACCGGAGAACGGGGAGAGATAGCGGCACCATGCCAATCCCGACCGAACCCATCGGCAGCATCCCACGACCACCGGAACTCATCCTCGGCGTCGAGGCCTCAACGCCGGTCGCCTCTCGCGCGAGGCCCTGAACACGCTCTACGATCGGGCGGTCCGGGACACCATCGAGCGTTTCGAGGCGACGGGGTCGCCCGTCATCACGGACGGCGAGCAGACCAAGCCGAGCTTTGCCACCTACCCGATCGCCGGCCTGGCGCACCTGGCCCCGGACGGCGTCACGATCACATCGCCGACCGACACACGCGGCAGTTGCCGCGGCTGACGACCGGGCCGTTCAGGTACCGAACCTATGCCGACACCTATCTGGTGGCAGCAAGGAAGTACGCGCGCGTTCCCGTCAAGCAGGCGGTCATCGCCGCATCGGCGCTCAGTCTTCTGTACCCTCGGGACGGCATCCGAGGCTACCCCCGAGAGGAGTTCCTCGACGACCTCGTGCGTGAGGCGCGGGCCGACATCCGGCGATGTTTGGACCAGGGTGCCCACTGCGTCCAGATCGACTTCACCGAGGGGCGGCTCGCCGTCAAGCTCGACCCGTCGAAGGGCCTCCTGAACGCGTTCCTCGACCTCAACAACCGCGTGTTCGACGTCTGCACCGCCGAGGAGCGCGCGCGAATCGGGATTCACACGTGCCCGGGCGGCGACCGGGACTCGACCCACAGCGCAGACGTGGACTACGCCGACCTCTTGCCGGATCTCTTCAGACTTGGAGTGGGGAACTTCTATATCCAGCTGGCGAGCGAGCGCGACCGGCGCCGGGTGCTCAGCCTCATCCGGGCGCACGCAAAGCGGGATCAGCGGGTCTTCGTTGGCGTGACCGATCCCATCGATCCGAAGGTCGAGACCCCCGAAGCGGTCCGCGATCGAGTCCTCGAAGCGGCCGAGTACCTCGGGCCAGACCGACTGGGGACGACCGACGACTGCGGCTTCTCGCCCTTCGGCGACGACATGTCGACGTCGCGAGAGACGGCCTTCGAGAAGATCCGCGCGCGCGTGGCTGGCACCGCCCGCGCCGCCGGTGTCCTCGGCCTCTGAACAGACGGGGATGCTCGCGGCCTTGGTCGCTGGGGGGATGGCGGGGTCCGCGACCGACAACCCACCGTGAAGGTTGCTCACCCTCGCGCACAGTTGGCGCGATTTGGCCCTGCCCGAAGCGGACCGGGCCATGCTCGCCTACGTCGAGGTCCTCGCCCTCACCCCGAGCAAGGCGACGCGAGACCATGTGATGGCGCTGCGCCAGGTGGGCTTCGGCGACGAGGAGATCTTCGAGATCGTCATGGTCACGGCGTACTACGCGCTGCGCTGCCGGATGGCGGACGGTCTTGGCGTGGAAATCGACTCGCGCGTGAAGCAGGACGACGCGCTCGTCGAGGCGTTCGCGTATCGCGCCAAGGCGGAGGGAGTATAGCCGGCCACCACCCTGTTCCGAGGATCCTGCGCCACTGGTCTCAGTAGCGGCCCCGGGCGCGCTCCTTGACGGGCATCGACTCGAGACAGCAGGTCCACCACCCGGAGCGAATCGTCTCGACGAACTCCGGGGGAAGGCCTTCGCGCTGCATCTCTCGCGCTAGGGTCTCGTGATCGTAGCGGACGGGAATGAATTCAACCGAGAGATCCGGATGCGCCGTGAGCAGGGCGTACCAGACGCTGGGTGTGCCGTCGTTTTCCGGCCGACCCAGCGCGCCGACGTTGATGGCGTGGCGTCCACTGGGGAGCGCCCGATGCCACTTGATCCCGGTGTGCGTGAAGCACAGCACGTCCGTCTCGGCCTCACGGCAGAAGCGCTCGAGGAGGCCGCTGGGGGTGGTCGTCTCCCAGAGGAACTCGTTGATCTGGCGTGGCGAACCGTGGCAGAGCAGGACGCGCAGGCTGCCGAGGCCAATCCGGAGGGTGAGCGGTAGCGTGCCAAGCCAGCGTCGGTGCTCGGCCGAGGTGTTGCGCACCGTGTACTCGTACGAGATCCGAGCAAAGTGGTTGTCGCGGGGGTCGGTGTAGCCGCAGCCGCAGTCGGGCGCCCCGTGGGCGAGGGCGAGGTCGTAGTTGCCCTGCACGCAGACCGCCCCGGCGTCGCGCAGGATGGGGAAGACGCGGTCGGGGTACGGGCCGAAGCCGCCGAGGTCGCCCAGGCAGGCGATGGCCTCCGCGCCCCGGGCGCGCGCATCGGCAATGGCCGCCTCTAGGGCGAGGTAGTTGCTGTAGATCCCCCCGAGCAGCGCGACGCGCCGGACGCTCAGAAGTTCCTGCACGCGATGCCCGTCTCGTAGCACGTGTAGCAGGCGTGGTGGTAAAGCGGCGTGGGCCCGAGGGCCTCGGCCAGACTGTCCCTGGCCAGACGGGCGCCCGGGAGGCCGGCCAGGATCGGGCACGCGTAGACGCCGCCCTCTGCCACCACCCGGCTCTGGGTGCACTGTAGCCGTGAGGTGTCGAACCCTTGGAGGTCGGCCGTGGTGACATACCGCGCGGCGCTCCGCCCGTCGCACCGCCCCGTCGGCAGGACGGGGAGGATCTTGATCCGCGGCCTGGTCACGCCGGTCTCCAGCAGCAGCGCGCGGAGCCGCTCATAGAGTGGTGGTCCGGACGCCGACGCCGTGATCTCGGTCGCCGTGACGATGGGGTAGAGATCGCGAGCGGCCAGACGTTGAACGGCAGCGAGCGCCTTCGCAAAGCTCCCTCGTCCCCGGATCGCGTCGTTCTCCCGGGCGGTGGCGGCATCGAGGCTCACGCGAATCTCCAGGGAATATGGCGCGGCGGCGGCCGCGCGGACCAGCCTATCCGCCAGGGCGTCGTCGATGAGCGTGCCGTTCGTCAGCGCGGTGGTCGGGGCCACCTTCAACGCGTCGGCGATCAACGGCAGGATCTCGGGGTGGAGGAAGGGTTCTCCCCCGGTGAAGTAGAACTCGCGCACGCCCAGGCTCTCGGCCTCCGCGATAGAGCGGCGCACGGTTCCAGGGTCGAGGCTTTTGAGCCAGGGGGCGCGGGGACCGCTCGCGTTGAAGCAGTGGCGGCACGCGAGGTTGCAGAGAGTGCCCGTGAGCTGGAACCAGACTTCGCGCAGCTCGCCGAACGCGACCCGGGGCGCGAGCATCGGACGATCCCTCCATGCGGAAGCATTGAGCGCATGTTGCGACTATCTAGAACACACGTCGCGACGCAGTTATTCCCGTGACAATCGCGGACCGCGATGCACATGGTAAACCGTCGGCCGGGAGGATGAGGAGAGAGGCGGGTCTTGATCAGGGAATGCGAGCTGTCCCTCTGGGGTTGATGCTGTGGGATTGCCATGCTGCTGCTGGCTGTCGCCTTCGCCTCTGCCATCGCGACCCTGGAGTGTCCCGGCGACATGGTCCAGGTGCCCGCCGGGTTCTTCTGGATGGGCAGTGATGCGCGCGAGCGGGCCATCGCGAATGGGCTGTCGACCGAGGCCACGCGGCAGGCCCGATGGTTCGATCGGGAGCTTCCTCGCCAACGCGTGTTCGTCCTCACTTTCTGCATCGATCGGACGCTGGTCACGCAGGCCGCCTACGCGTCGTTCATCAGCGCCACGGGCCACCGGCGGCCCGGCATCACGAAGTAGGACTACGAGCATCAGGGCTTCCTCGTTCACGACTATGATCGCGAGGTCACCAGGTACCTGTGGCGCGAGGGCAAGCCCCCCGGGGGGCGGGACGACCACCCGGTCGTGCTCGTCAGCGCGGGCGATGCCGAGGCATACTGCCAGTGGCGCGCGCGCCGCCTTCCCGAGGAGCGCGAGTGGGAGAGAGCGGCCCGCGGCAGCGACGGGCAGATCTTTCCCTGGGGCATCAACTCGGATCCTTCCCGTGCGAACAGCGGGCAAGCCAAGACCCTCGGGACGACCCCCGTCATGCGCTACCCTGGCGGCGCGAGTCCGTATGGCGTGCTGGACGCCGTTGGCAACGTCTTTCAGTGGACGGCGTCGACGCTCGAGGGCGGACGCCGCGTCCTGAAGGGCTGCCCATGGGACGACGACCCCGGCCTGGTGTCGCCCGGCCTTCCGCCACGGCCGGCCTGCGGATAGTCGCCATATCCTCATCGGCTTTCGCTGTGCCGGCGATCCCACGCCCCCCTCGCGGCAGCGGGGATCGTCAGCTCCAGCGCCGACTGAGGAGCGATGTAGTCGCGTACCGCTCGTCGTGAAACCGTTTGCGTCGGCGGGGCCCGGCCTCACCGGTCCGGACGGCGGACCGGCCGCCGTCGCGCGGTGGGAACAACGGGGTGAGCCAGAATGAGTCGTTCACGCCGAGGGGCCTCGCTGGCGGCCGTCCGCGCGGCTATCGCTTCCCGCTCCACCGTCTTCCTTCGAGCGCCTCATCGCCGCGATACTCGGCTCGCACCCAGGGCGCCCCACGTCGCCACGATGAACGGCACCGCGTAGGTCAGGGGCAGTTTCCAGAACAACGCCGCAGACCACGTCCCCGCGAGAAGCGCATCACCCTGATTGATGGCCACCAGCACGGAGCCGACGATCGAGGCGATCGCGAGGGACCGACGCAGGAGCGGAGGATGACAGACCGAACAGGGCAGGCACCGCGTCTCGGGTCCGTCCGGCCCAACGAGTTGGAAGCCGCCCCCGTCGCGCTCGTGGCGAAGGCAGCGGCGGCACTCCCGAGTCAAGCCGATTTCCACCGTCGGTAGCGCGGGACGGGAGGCCACAGACACCTCCGGCGTGCCGGTGTGCACCAAGATGTTTCCTGGGGGGTCACGTGAGCGTCAGCCCGTGCTGCGCGTGACACGTGTCGCCGACGAATTGCTGGTAGGTCTGCGGGGCCAGGGTCCGAACCGTCGTGAGGTCGCGATGTCGCACGTCGGCGAGCAGCTCCAGGAGGAGCTTCTTGCCGGCAGCCCGCAGTGCCTGCTGGTCAGCCGACAAGGTCATGACGCCGCGGGCAGTCGCAAAGGCGACGTACTCCTCAGCGTGGCCTATCAACTTCAGCTTCGAATCCAGCTCTTCCCATTGGTTACGCGGCGAGCGGACATAGCCGCGGTAGAAGCGGCTGATGAGGTCGACGTCCGCGCCCCCCATGCGCCAGATCATCAGCGCGGTCTGCTGCTGCACGCGCACGCATGTGCCACTGCCGCCGAAGCCATGGTGGACGGCGGACAGGAGGCCGTACAGCATGTGTGTGCCCCCGCACGTGAAGCTGTGCACGGGCGCCTTGGCCACGAGCGGCCGACCGTCGCGCCTTGCAGCGGCGATGGGTGCGGAGGCGTTCTCCAGCGACCGGAGTGCCCCGTCGACCGACGCGTCCAGGTCTACCGTCTCGCCCCACGCGTTGGTCCATCGCCGCCGCACGGACGAGGTAGTACGGCTGAACGCGATCAGACTCCATGGGATTTGGTTAGGTTCCGCCATTTCGTGCGGTCTAAACAGAAGTCGCGCCCCATCAACGAGCTCCGCGAGCGTTCGTTGCCGCCGCTTGTGGGTAAAGCGGTAGCTCGTCGGGACCCCCGCTTCGAGCATCGTCTTGAGGAAGCTATTCGGGTGGATCTCGATGTCGCGGGGGAACGCGAGCATGGTTCGCCCGTTCACGGTGACTTCTGTCACGTACCGCTCGAGCAGGAAATCAACTCCGCGCTGGCCTCCCTTGATCGCAAAGGCTGGACCCATGGCACGCAGGCCGTGAGCCACCGCCCACGGATCGGGTACCGTGGCGTGGGCGCTGATGATAGCCGTTGCGTCGGACGCGTGCACATGACCAACGCCAAGGGCGGTGGAGCCCAGGAGACCGACACCGCTCGCAAGGAACTGCCGTCGGCGTAGCAGTGGATGGCATGTCACCGGAAAGAACGGAGCTGCTGACGTCATCGCGGCGCCCTCTATCACTCCTTGGCGACCTGTGAATCCATCACGGGCGCGATGGAGCCTCGAGGAGAGCGGCGATCAACGCCTTGCCCTCGGGCGAGGCCCAGGCGCGCGGTCCCACGACGCGGCCGAGCAGCCGCCCCTCGCGGTCGATGAGAAACGTCGTCGGGGTTGCGATCACGCCGTACTGGCGCGTCACCTCCCCGTCGGGGTCGAGCAGGATCGGCACGGTGACGTTGCGCTCATGGGCCCACGCGGCCACCGTCGACGGGCTCTCCTGGATGTTCACCGCCAAGATGGAGAGGCCGCGGGCCACGAGATCGCGGTGCAGCTGCTCGATGGACGAGGGTAACTCCCTCGTGCAGTGTGGTCACCAGGTGGCCCAGAAGTAGAGCAGGACGGGGCGGCCGCGCTGTGCGGTGAGCGTGGCTGGCTTTCCGCCAAGAGTCGCCAGGGTGAAGGTTGGCGCGAGCTTCAACCCCACCGGTGTCACGCGGAAGTCCCGCATGAGCTGATCGAGGTTCACGGCGGCGCCGGGCGCGGCGAGCGAGAGACTAGCCAGCAGCAGGGCGAACAGAGTTTGACGGGCGGCGCGGGACATCGCCAGCGCGCTCTTCATCGGGAACTGCACGTGGCCAGGGTCACGCTGCCAGCGCGCGCCCGCACGTCGATCGCCACCCGACTCAAGATCTCGAGCGAACGGTCCTCGAAGACATTGTGGTCCGGATGGGACGCACGGTGTTGGGCAAGCGTCTCGATTTTCTCCTCCTGAAGTCGCTCGATCTCCGGCAAGAATGCCTGGAAGACGAGGTTGACGAAGCGGACGAGCGGCAAAGGCCCGACCTGTTTGCGGAGCCGGAAGCCCGTGGCGTAGTGCTTGAGGGCGGCGGCGCTCTCGTAGGCATCGCCGATCGCCCACAGGTTGAGCGTGAACAACGCCTGCGGCCAGCCGTCGGGCGCCCTCGAGATCGCAACCAGGTGCACCGTCCGATCGGCGAACAAGCGCACGGTATGGAAGTGCCCGGCCTCGAGGGCGGCGCCGTGGCTGTGGTAGTAGAACTGGTAGCGCGTGCGCCGATCGAAGATCCCGCTCTCTGCTGGGTAGAGCCGCCACGGCTCCTGGGGCTGGCCATCGCGCACGAGCTCGATGACGCTGGTGCCCTTGCGCTCCAGCGCTTCGAGGAGGGCCAGCAGCTCGCTCGCCGGCGTCATGGGTCGCCGTAAATGGACGTCGACGGGTTGAAGGCCGCCCAGGCGAACCAGAAGGCGTCGACGTGAGGGATGGGGCTCAGACGCCGGCCCGCCAGGGCGCCTTTGCGGGCGTGGCCGAGCAGGTTCCATATCGACCCGGTTTCCCGGTCGCGGAAGCCCTCGGGGATCGCCTCGAAGCTCAACGCACGTCCCTCCACCAACGGACTGAACACGGCGGTCGCACCCACGGCGCGAGACCGCTTGATTTCGTGCGCATCGAGTGCCGACAACGCTCCCGGTTGGTAGAGGATGACGAGCGCGACGTCGCCGAGCCGATCGTGAACGACCTTGCGTTCGACGATGACGGGCCACGGATAGGCTCTGGCGACGTCCCCGCTCTTCACGCCCACGACGCGCTCCTTGGGCGGCCGGCGAGGATCCGGGCGCCCGTGAAAGAGGAAGGGCCGGAGCTGGGGCTGGTCGTACGCCTCGTAGGGGTTGACGCCGTAACTGCGCATGTGACCGGTCTCGCGGGAGAGCACCTTCCCGGCGGGGTGGGCGGAGCGCCACTCCTCGAAGGACAGGGTGTTCGCGGGCACCAGCCTGAGCTGGGTTCCCGCGAGCGTGCCGACGATGGCCCGGCCCTCCATCTGCGACCACAGGGAGTGGCTCTGACGGTCGTACATCACGAGGTCGCTCTTGTAGAGCTTGCCGGAGGTCCCGAAGTCGAGCGTTGCCCCGTTCACCACCCGCTCGAAGACAATGCCGGAGTTACAGAGCGGGCAGAAGGTCACGGTGACGGGGAGACCACCCACGACATCGTTGACGATCTCATGCCACATGAGGATCTGCAGCGGGTAGGCGCGCGCGTCGCCCTTGGCCCCGAGCGCAAGCACCGGCTCCTTGGCCACCAGCCACGCCGAGGCCTCGTCCGGGCTGACGAAGCGCGGCCGGTCGATGGCCGGAATGCCGTCGGGTGGAGGGCCTCCCGAGATGATTTCGTCGAGCGGCACGAGGGCCTTCGAGGTGTCGGTGCGGAGCTCGACCGCCTCGCTCGCGGCAACCGCCACGAGCAATCCGCCCGCGAGGAGCGAGACCATTCTGTTCGGTACCATCGCCCTACAACCGAGCTTGGCGCGTCCGCGCATAGCGCAGGCGGTCCGCGCATTCGAGAAGAGCCTCATAGTCGAGGCTGGAGACCAGGCCGAAGAGCACCTGGTTCTCCGTCCACGCGACCGTCCGGAATCCCTTCCGCTCGCTCTTCACGTAGGTGTGCCCGCGGAAGCTGACGTCCTCGCCGCGAAGGGCCGCGGTCTCATCACCCGTCGGGACAATGAACACCGAGAGCAGGACGCTGCCTTTCTCGTAGATCAGATAGGCGGCCTTGCGTTCGTGCGCCTCGGCGAGCCGGCCGCCGACCAGGCGAATCCCCGCGGGCGAGTAGTCCGGCACCGTCACGCGGAGTCCCGCTCGCTGGAGGAACCAGGTCGCCACCTCGGCCGGGTCACCGGACACGAGCTCCGCGGGTCGATCGAGCTGCGCGTAGGCCATGTGCTTGTCGACCAGATCGACCATCAGGGGGGCGGAGGTTTGCCGGGCCGGCAGCATCACGATGGCCAGGACAGCGGCCGCTGCCGCCAGCGCCGGGATCAGGACCCACGGCCGGGCCGACTTGCGCCGAGCCTCACGCCGGATGCGCGCCGCCAGCCTGCGGCGGAACTCCTCGGGGGCCCGTTCTCGCGGCTGCCGGCGCAGGAGGGTGCGGAAGTCTCGCTCGCGGCGGGCGAGGATGGCGCACTCCGGGCACCCGGCCAGGTGAGCATCGATAGCCGCCGTCTCGCTGACCGGGAGCTCGCCGTCCACGTAGGGATGCAGCCGGGTTTCGACCTCCGTACACATCATTCCGGCTTCTCCACGTATCCGTGCTCGCGAGCTAGCTGCCCCAGCGCCTGGCGGAGCAGGTGCCGGCCGCGGGATAGGCGCGACATAACGGTACCGATGGGGCAGCCGACGACCTCGGCAACCTCCTTGTAGCTCAAGCCCTCGAGATCCGCCAAGACAATGGCCTCGCGAAAGACCAGCGGCAAGGAGCGGAGGGCGCGGTCGACATCGCCGTGTACCACCGTCTGGAGGAACTCCTCCTCGGGGTTTTCGCGCAGGGGCTGGGCGGTCGTCGCGCTCTCCGTGGCCGTATCGAGCATCGTCATGTCAGCGTCCAGAACCTCCCGCCCCGCATGCCGCAGCTGGTTGAGGAACACATTTCTCATGATCGTGAACAGCCACGCCCGGCAATTGGTGCCGGGATTGAACCGGTGGAAGCTCCGGAAGGCGCGCAGGTACGCCTCCTGCACGAGGTCCTCGGCCTCCGCCCGGTTATGTGTCAACCGCAGCGCGGTCTGGTAGAGCGCGTCCAGGTGGACGAGGGCCACCTGCTCGAACTCGTCCGCGCTCTCGGACCGGCTCTTCCAGAGGATCGACTGCTCTCCCGTCGCGACTGTCAACCTACGACTGTCAACCTATTCAACCGTCGAGGCCGTCTCGATATTCCTCGGGGGCCCTGATCGGCCTGCCGGCCCGCCGGAATAGGGGCCTCTCGCACGGTGTTTTTCAACGGGATGGCACGCTGGGCATTGGCCTGCCTGGGCATCGCGCTCCTCGCCGCCGGGGTGGGGCTGGAGGGAGCGCAGGTAACCGAACGCGATCGCGAGTTTCTGGCGCGCCACTGGCGGTTGCCTGTGCCCCCTCAGGGCCCGGCGCCCTTGCACTTCAGCCCTTGGAACGCTCCCTGGATCCGGCGAGCTGCGGGATCTGACACCCCGTGCAGCTCGCCGACTGGAAGACAACCCTGCACGCGCGCAGCATAGGGCCGGGGGTCAGTGGGCAGCTCGCCGAGATGCGGCGGACGGATCCCGCGACGGCCCGGCTGTGCCTGACCTGCCACGCGCCCCTCACCGAGCAGCACCCGGTGCGAACCCTCGGCGACACGCTGGTGGCGAACCCGGACTTCGACCGCCGCCTGTACCAGCAAGGGCTCGTGTGTGCGGGGTGCCACGTCCGCAACAACCGGCGATACGGCCCGCCCCGCCGGGATGGGACCGTCAACAATTCGCCGGGCCGACCGGTGCCGCACGCCGGCGCCGTGCGGGTCCCCGAGTTCCGCCGGTCCGAGTTCTGTTCCTCGTGCCACCAGTTCGGCCCGGACGACCTGACCCTCAACGGCAAGCCGCTCGAGAACACGTACGAGGAGTGGAGGGCGAGCCCGGCCGCCCGGCGAGGACAACAGTGCCAAGACTTCACATGCCCGACCGCCGCCATCTGTGGCGGGGGATCCGTGACCCAGAGATGGTCAAGGCGGGCATCGAGGTCGCGGTGACGACCGATCGGCGCCGCTATCAGCCCGGAGACGAGGTGCGCGCCGCCGTCCAGATCCGAAGCATCGGGGTGGGCCACCACTTTCCGACGTACGTGACGCCTCACGTCGTCTTTCGCGTCGCGCTCGTGGACCGCTCGGGCACGGTCGTGTCAGGCAGCGTGCAGGAGCACCGGATCGCCCGCGAGGTGGTTCTGGACCTCTCCGGGGAGATTTTCGACACCCGCATCCCGCCGGGCGGTAAGAGTGAGTTCGCCTACCGCCACCGCATCGATCGTCCTGACCTGCGCCTGCGAGCGACCGTGACCGTGTACCCCGACCACTTCTACACGCGCTTCTTCGAGTCGCTGCTGGCATCCGGCGCGGGGGCCGGCACGCAGGAGATCCGGCAGGCCATGGAGGCGACACGCCGGTCGGCGTTCGAGGTCTTCCGGCGCGAGCTACCCCTGACTTGAGAGGAGGACAGCGTGCTCGTTCGCCTGATCGCCTTCGCGCCGCCGTGTTCGTCGCTTCCCCGGGTCCCGTGCTCGCGCAGGACGGCCGCGTGACCAGCGTTTCGCGCGCACCGTTCGCCCGCGTGACCGGAGCCATCGAGCAGGCGATCACTGACCAGAACATGGCGCTCGTCTGTCACGCCAACGCCCAGAAGGGCGCCGCCGCGCGCGGCGTCTCCTTCCTCGGGAACCAGGTCTTCACGGTGTTCCGCAACGACTACGCGGTCCGCTTGCTCTCGGCCGATCCCGCGGCGGGGTTCGAGCCACCGATCCGCATCTACGCGTACGAGAACGCGGACGGGACCGCCACCGTGACCTACGCCCCGCCCTCCGTCGTGTTTGGCCGGTACGCACATCTCGAGGTCCAGGCCATCGGGCGCGAGCTGGATCCGATCTTCAAGGCCATCGTAGATACCGCGCTCGCCGCCCGGTAGCGGCAGCACCGTCAGCACTCGAGGATGGCGATTCGATCGGTCCGGAAGTCGGCATGCGTGCGTTCGAGGCAGCTCTCGCCTTGCGATTGCGGTTGCTCCTCCCCGGCCGCGCCCGCGGGCAACGGGATGCACCCGAGGATTACGGGCGTCGCCACCATCTGAGGGTCTGTCAGTTCCGGCGCACGGCTCGGCCGCCAGACACCCGGCGCGACGACGAGCACGGCCGCGGCGAGCGATACCGAGATGATGAGCACGAGCCGTTGCAGCATGATTCTCCTCCTGCCAGCGCGAACTTCTCCTGCCAGGAATAACCCGCCGACCGGTCCGTCAATTCCCGCCGACGGCCCGAAGAGCGCCGGAACGCCGCCATCTCCATGTCAATCGTCGAGGCCAAAGCGACGGCGCAGGTGCACGCCGATGGGCGTCCCCACGAGAGCGGCTACACCCCAGAACCAGCCATGGAGGCTCGTGGAATCAGCCCTCCGACGACCGAGGCGGCCAGGCGGGAGAGCGGCACGCGGGGTTTGGGCGCGACGCGGCCGGCCAGTCCGCCCCCGAGGAAGGCGCCGAGCACGAGACCGATGTCCATGACCGAGGTTGCGTCAGCGAGCACCGGGGCGGCCAGCGCGTGCTGCTGGAATGGCTCCGTCCAGAACGGAATCGCCGAGAGATCGTACCCGCTCAGGGCTAGGGCCTTTCCGCCCCACAGGGCGAACGCCCACGTGATCGTCCAGGGGTGACCGGCGACCAGAAGCGTGAGGAGGTTGAGCAGGGCGAGCAGGACACCTCCAGCCACCAGCGACCATGGGCCCTGAAGGATGCGCCACCATCCACCGGGCGGGGCGGACGTCCTCGGTGAAGCCGGCAGCCCGCGCCGCCGATCCACCCACAGTGTCGCGACGGCCAGGAGTCCACAGACGGCGAGCCGGAGGGCGACGGCGGTTCCCGAGCCGAGGCGCTCCCCAAGCGAGATCTCTCCGAGCGAGGGCAGCGCCGTCCAGAAGGGCATGTGGAAGGTGGCGAGCACTGCGCCCACCACGAAGAAGAGCAGCGTCAGAACGAGCCTGCTGCTCCCCACGCCCACGTGGTAGAGCGTGCCTGACCCGCAGCCCCCGCCGAGCTGCATCCCGATCGCGAACACGAAGGCGCCAACCAGCACCGACAGGCTGGCTGGCGCGACCGCGCCGGCCACCGGGCGGCCGAAGGCCTCGCCAGAGGCCAGCATGGGGGCGAACAGGACAGTGGCGAGGGCGAGCATGACGGCACACCCTCTCGTTCGATGAAGTGCCCGAGTGCGCCGACGGCACACGTGCAGTTCGGTCAGACGGGAACGAGGAGAACCGCGTCGACCCCCTCGTTTTTCATCAGGCCGGCCAGCTTACGCGCATTCGGCTCTAAGGCCTGGATGGGCGAGGCGCCCATGAATGAATAGTGGAGACCGGCGATCGCGCCCACCACGCCGTCCTTGTGCAGCTCGCGCAGTCGTTCGAGGGGAAAGACGACGTTCACGTCCTCCTGGAAGCCCGTGCGGTCGAAATTGACCGAGGTATGGCTCATCACCAGATTGCCGGGCGGCGTGTCGCCGGGAATGACTCGGTAATCCGTCGAGCCCACCTCGAACGGGCGGACGCCGCGCGGGTGAATTCCGGCGGTGGTAACAATGGCGACCCGCCGCTCTCCGAGCGGGGGGCCGGGCACGAACGGGGTCGGGCCGAAATCTGGAAGAGGGTGGATCTTGTCCAGGTGTCGCCGCTGGTCCCATTCCGCACGGTCGGTCAATCCCGCCACACTCTCCTCCTCGAGGTTCCACGATTGCGCGCTGCGGGAAGGCCTCCGCCTGGCCGGCGCCCGACGCGCTCAGGGTACAGCGGTGGCCGCCTCCAGGGGCGCACCGTTCAGCAAGGTGCGGCCGGTGACCGGCACCGGCTTCTGGAGCGCCTGCATGACGAAGCAGCCGCGCTCGGCGTTGCGCACGACCCGGGCCACGCGCTCCGGGGGGTCCGGCGAGTCGATCTCCAAGGTGGTCTCGGCGCCCAGCATCTGGCCCTGGATGGTGTCGTTCAGTACCGAGCCGTCGACCCGGTAGCGCGCCGTCACCCGCATCCGCATCCCGTTCACCGTGACCTTCAGCATGTGCCCGTACCGGGACACCTGGGTCATGAGTCAGAACGCGAGGGCGGCACTGAAGTACATGAGGGGCGTGGGCGCCGAGCCCAGCCCGCCGAGGGTGGGTCCCTCGTCGGAGGCGAAGGTCATGTGGCCGGCGCCGCCCCGGCTGACCGTGGCGAGCTTGAGAAACGGCGTGACCAGGTTGACGTCGGCATCGAACACGATCTCGCGGGTCTGGATGTTGGGGTTCAGCCCATCGGGCACGGTGCTCATGCTCGCTCCTTTCCAGGCAGGCCGCGGAGGATCTCCACGGTCCGGGCCGGCTCTGAGCGCCGGGTGTAGTCGGGGTCGGCGTCGACATCGCGGATGATGCCCTGGCCATCGATCACGAACCGGGCGGGGACGGGGAGCCGCCAGGTGCCATCACCGTTACCCAGGGCCAGGTCGATGCCGAACTTGAGGTAGATCGCGCGCAGGTCGTCGGGCAAGGTGAAGACCAGGCCATACGCCTCGGCGACCTTATTGCCGAAGTCGCGCAGGAGCTCGAACGACAGCGGCTTGGGCTCCTCCGTCTCGCGGGGCGTGCGCGCCACCTGGGGCGAGATGACGGCGAGGGTGGCGCCGGCGGCGGTGATCTCGGGCAGGGTCTGCTGCAGAGCCTCCAGCTCTGCGTTGCAGTACGGTCACCAGCGGCCGCGGTAGAACGACAGCACGACCGGGCCGCGGGCCGTCAATTCCGTCAGGCTGACCGACTGCCCGTCGGCGTTGGGCAGCGTGAAGGGCGGAGCGGTTTGCCCGACCCGGGCGACCCGGTTCATGATCCCGGAGGCCCGGAGGTCGGCGATGCTGCGCTCCATGACCGCCCGGGCTTCAGGGGGGATCCGCGTCTTGGACATTTCCCGCATCGCGTCGAGCTTTTCCTGAAGTGCCATTGAACCCTCCCGGGTGAGTGGATCTACGCCGCTGGGGCTTGCCGCCAGAACGTGAGGGCGTCTTGGTACTGCATCCCGCGCGGGTATGCGGCGCCGTCGGTGTCCAGGCGCATCGCGATGTTGAACTTGTTGCCCCAGTTGAAGATGCCGCGGGCGAAGACGAGTTCCACGGACTGTACCCGTGAGGCCATCGGGGGCTCCTTTCGGCCCGACGCCGAGCGTCGGTTGCGGCGCTCCGTTCCGGTCGCGGAGCTGGCCGCGCGCCGACGTACCATAGCATGATCTGGAACGATCGATCAAGAATGGCGCCTCAGCCCAGCGCGCGACGCAGAATCGCGCAGATCACGACCATCGTGCTGATCGGATGATCGGTGAACCTCCCCCCGGCCGGCGGTGGTGGCCATCGCGGGCGCGCGAACGGGCGGACCGTATCACATTTTCTTGACCGACCGTTCCGAAACTGGTACTCGATGGGGCGTGGGTCGCCCCAAGGAGTTCGATCGCGACGTGGTCCTCGACCGGGCCATGCAGGTCTTCTGGTCCCGAGGGTACGAGGCTACGTCGATCGAGCACCTCGTGGCGCGGATGGGCATTCAGCGCGGCAGTCTCTACGACACGTTCGGGGACAAGCGGGCGCTCTTCTTCGCGGCCATCGACCACTACGACCGCGTGGTCACCGCCAAGCTGCTGGCAACTCTGGAGGGCCAGGGGTCGGGGAAGGGCGCCATCCGCCGGTTCTTCCGGCTCAAGGTCGACCTGGCCTTGGAGCCTGGACGCCCTCGCGGCTGCCTGGTGACGAATTCGACCGCGGAGTTGGCCTCGCGCGATCGGGGGACGGCCAGCAGGGTGGGCGCGGTGCTGGCGAAGATCGAGACCGCCTTCCATCGCGCGGTGGTCCGCGCCCAGAAGGCGGGCGAGATCGACCCCACGCGCAATCCGCGGGCCCTGGCGCGGTTCTTGACCAACAGTGCTCAGGGGCTCTCCGTCATGGCCAAGACATCGCCCGATCGCGCCGTCCTCGAAGACGTTGTCAAGGTGACGCTGGCCGCCCTGGACTGACTGCGCGACACCCCGACCGAGGAGATCGTAGACGCCAGTCCCTTGCCTCGGCGATGGAGGTGCTCAGGCGGGCAAGGCCCCCCGGCTCGACATCGAACCCGTTGATCGTCTTTGCGATAATGAGCGTGTGATGGATCGCTCCCGCCGCGTGTTGCTCCTCGGGGGAGCTCTCACGCTCCTGGCACCAGGTCGCCCGCGCGCCCAGCCGGCTCTGGAGCGCGAGCATCGTGCCGTGATCGACGCGCCGACCCTGGCGGAAGATCCGGGGGCCGTGCCCCTCCAAGTCTCGGTCAACCACCCGATGGAGCCCGACCACTTCATCCGATCGATCGAGATCAGGCTGGACAACGATCCAGTCCCGAACAAGGGCACGTATCTCTTCACGCCCGCCAACGGACAGGCTGGGGTCGCGTTTCATATGCGCTCCGGGGCTGGCGGTGTTCTCAAGGTCACGGCCGAATGCTCGCGACACGGGCGCTTCATCGCGACCAAAGAGATCAGGGTGACGGAAGGCGGGTGCGCCGGTCCCCCGGACATGAGCCGCGACCGTCTCGGCAACCCTCGGATCCGCTTTCCGGAATCGATCAGGCCGGGCGAGATCGTGCAGGTGCGCGCCAAAGTCGACCACAACTCCTACACGGGGCTGATCCTGAAGGGCGGCAAGCATGTCCGCGAGGCGCCGGAGTTCTTCGTGAAGCAGACGTTAGTCTTCTTCGATGACCAGAGGGTCAGCGAGTTCCAGATGACCTCGGCCGTGAGCGCCAATCCCCTGATCCGATTTCCCCTCCGGGTCACGCGCGGCGGCACGTTGCGCGTCGTGTTCATCAACAACGAAGGACAGCGCTGGGAGGCCTCGCACCAGATCCGGCTGTGATCTGATTCCGCGGGGCGTTGGGTTGGTCCGGTTGACAATCCGGCGCCGTCGATCGATGATCCGGTCGGCCCCTCGGGAGGGATATTCATGCCCAGGGATCGGGTCTTGCTCGCGGCCCTCGTGCTTGTCGTCCTGTTGCTTGCCCGGCCGGGTCTTGCCAGCGCCGAGCCCAGTGCCCAGGGAGAAGGGACCGTCGTGGCCGTCGACGGTTCGAGCGGGAGCATCACCCTCGATCATGGGCCGATCCGCGGCGTCATGCCGGCCATGCGCATGGCGTTTCGCTTAGAGCGGCCGAGCCTGCTCGGGGATCTGCAGCCGGGCGATGTCGTTCGATTCACCCTCCAATCGCGTGGCCCCGAGTGGCTGATCGTCGCCCTGGAGCGCATGGGGAGCCCGCCCGCGGTGGGACCGGCGCGGTTTCCGGCTCCTGACTTCACTCTCCGCTCGCTGGACGGCGTGGCCCTCAGCCTGTCGGGCCAGCGGGGCAAGGCGGTTGTCCTGAACTTCTGGGCGACTTGGTGCATTCCTTGCCGCACCGAGATGCCCGCGATCGAGCGACTGTACCAGCGCCACAAGGATCAAGGCCTCGAGGTGGTCGCCATCAACCTCGACGTGTTGTCCACGGCGGGGGTGGAGGCGTTCCTGAAGGAGGTGAAGGTGACGTTCCCCATCGTGCTCGACCCCGAGTGGTCCACGGCAAGTGCCTACCGAGTGCTTGGCTTGCCGACCACGTATCTGATTGACCGTGGCGGCGACGTCGTGGTCCGCGAGACCGGAGCGCGTGACTGGGACGACCTGGCCACTCACACCGCAGTGACCAAGCTCCTTCAGTCAAGGAGTCGGCCATGAAGCAGTTGGGCGTTTGCGCGACACTCCTCGTCCTGGCCATCTCTGCGGGGATGGCCCCGGCATCCGCGCAGGAGAAATACACCCTGGGGTATGGCGCGGGTACCTGAATGCTGCCGCTGTACGCGGCCCTCGTGAAGGGCTTCTTCGCCGAGGAGGGGTTGACGGTTCAGGGCCTCCCCGTCGACACCCGAGGCGCGGTCGAGCAGGGCAAGACGAATTTCCTCTACGTCAAGACGGAGAAGGGGCTGACCGAGGCGGACTTCGGGTTCATTGACGTCGACCAACTCCATCACATGGCGGCCGGCAAGATCGGGCACTACATCGTCGAGGGGATGAACTTCGGCTGCATGGACGTGATGGTCCCGATCGATTCCACGCTCGCGTCAGCGGCGGATCTCAAGGGCAAAACGGTCGAGATGAATCCGTGGTGGGTTGCCCCCTTCCGCGTCGTGCAGGGCCTCACCTTCGTCAACACCGAGCTCAAGACCTCCGGCGTCGATCCGACGAAGGATGTCACGCTGAGGCCGATGCCGTGGGACGCCCTGCCCCGAATCGGGGACTACGTGGCGGAGGGGTTCAAGGCGCGCAAGTTCGACGCGGTCGGCGTGACCGAGCCCCAGCAGGTCATCCTGAGCGAGAGGAAGATTGCCAAAGTGCTGTTCTCGCAGACATACCAGGCGCCGTACAACCGGGAGTACTGCTGCTTCTTCGGCATCAAGCGCGAGATCGTCGACCGTCACCCGGACAAGGCGGCGGCCATCGTCCGTGCATTCCGGCGGGCCAAGCAGTGGGTCGCCGAGAATCCGGCACGGGCGGTGATCACGACGCAAGCGGGCGGCTACTACCCTGCCGCTCTGCCCGTCCAGGCCGCCGCCAGTTCCGCGGCCGCCCTCGGTTTCGATCGCAAGGTGGACGTGGCGGAGAATCTGGAGCGGGCGTTCAAGGACCGGATGGACGCAGGTCTCATCCAGACTGACAAGAGCCCGGCCCAGCTGGTGCGCCTGCACTACCGCAAGCTCGAATAGGGCGCTTGCGTCTTGCCGCGGCTGGCGCCCCACGGGCGTCAGCCGGCGCCAGCGCCCGGCAAAGAGATCGACGATCGGCAGAGGGTCAGCGGGTTCCAGATGACCTCGGCCGTGAGCGTCAACCCGCTGATCCGTTCTTCCCACCACAAGATTTGACATCTGCGTCACAGCGTTTTGACACCTACCTCGTACTGAAATGGTAGATCCACCTCGCGGTCAATCCGCACATTCGAGAACCCGAGGAGGATCACATGAGGCACATATGGTCGGTCGCTGCTGGTCTGATCCTGGTGAGTGGGCTCATCCCGACGCATAAAGTTTCGGCCCTGGACTTCGGTGGACGGTTCGAGGTGAGGGTGACGAACCTGACCCGGGGCCAGACCTTCACGCCTGTCCTGGTGGCCAGCCACCGCGAGGGCGTGACGCTGTTCACGCTGGGCGCGCCGGCCAGTGTGGAGCTGGCCACCCTCGCCGAGGAAGGCGTCACCGGCCCGCTGGCCGCGCTGCTCCTGGCCACGCGCGGAGTGCGCGACGTCGTTGATTCCGGTGATCCGCCGGCCGGCTTCGTGGGGCCGGGTCAGTCGAAGACGATCCTCGTGGGCGCCGGTTTCGGTGTTGATCACATCAGCGTTGCCGCGATGCTGATCCCCACCAACGACGGCTTCTTCGCCCTCAACGGCGTACGGGCGCCGCGGGGGAGCGAAGTGCTGACGTACTTCTCCCCGGCTTACGACGCGGGCAGCGAGCGGAACGACGAGTTGTGTGCCAGCATCCCCGGTCCGAACTTCACCGAGTGCGGCGGGGCGGGCGGAGGCGGGCAGCCCGCCGGCGGCGAGGAGAGGTACGTCCACATCCATGCCGGAATCCACGGCATCGGCGACTTCGACGCCAGCGCGCGAGACTGGCGCAACCCTGTCGCCCAGATCACGATCCGGAGGATTCACTAGGCTTGGCACCCCGCGGGCGGAATGACGGCGTGCCTTGAGGCGTGGTCGAACGATGGGAGGGGCTATGTGCCCCCGACGAACCTTCGGCATCTGATCGTGCACGGCCACACGATTTGCTAGCGTAGGGGGCATGCGGGCCGACCGGTTCGCCATTCCCGTCATCACGATCTCGTCCGTTGCGCCCGACGCCGACGCGCCCGCTGTCCCCTCTCGAAGCGGCGGCAGGGAGCCACCGAGGCCGGCGTCAGTATCCGAATGGGGATGATTCGGTCGAGACTCCTCGTCGTCGTGGTGGCGGCCGTCGCTCTGATCGCGGCGTGCGCCGGCTTCGCCACCGTACCGAACCTCGCGGAGGCGCCGGCCGCCTTTCTCACCCTCTTCGGGCTGGCCTTCGTTGCCTACGCGGCCGGCCTCCTCGCCTTGCGCGAGGTCCACGATGCCCGGGCATTCGTGGTCGTCCTGGTCGTGGCGGCGGTGTGCCGGTTCGCGCTGCTGCCGGCGCCGCCGACGCTTTCCACCGACGCCTATCGCTATGTCTGGGACGCCCGGGTCGCCGCCGCGGGGATCAGTCCCTACGCTCATCCGCCGGTCTCGCCCGAGGTCGCGCGGCTGCGCGACGCAGCTATCTATCCGCGCTTGAATCACCCGACGTGGCTGACCATCTATCCGCCGGCGGCGCAGGTGTTCTTTCGCGCTGTGTACGCGGTGGCGCCTGACAGCGTCCTGGCCGTCAAGGTGGTGCTCGGCGCCGCCGAGATCGTCGGGCTCGTCCTGCTCGTGGTCCTACTGCGCGTGCTCGGGCTGCCCCT
This sequence comes from Candidatus Methylomirabilota bacterium, assembly GCA_046726415.1. GTDB lineage: Bacteria > Methylomirabilota > Methylomirabilia > Rokubacteriales > CSP1-6 > CAVWFS01. The sequence goes on along the minus strand of JBKPAK010000156.1, from coordinate 48,619 downwards.
GGCGCGCACGGCAATCTATGCGTGGAATCCTCTCGTTCTCGTGGAAGTGTGGGGGAGCGCGCATCTCGACGCGCTCGCCGTCGCCGCGGTCATCGCGACCGCGCTCGCGGCTGTCAAGCATCGCCACGGTCTGGCGGCCGTGATCCTGGCCCTCGGAGCGCTGGTCAAGCTCTACCCCGCCGCCCTTCTGCCTCTGCTCGTGCGGCAGGGCGGGTTGCGGGTGGTGGTGCCGTTCACCATGGTCATCGCGCTCGGCTATGCGCCGTACGTCGGCATCGGTCGACAGGCGCTTGGTTCCCTGCCGCGCTACGTCACCGAGGAGTACTTCAATCCCGGACTGGTGCGTTCGATCGTCGATCTGCCGGTGGCGTCCCTTGTCGCCATGGCGGCGTGGGTCGGCCTCGTCGCCCTGTGGGGCGTGTCCGTCACTGTGGTCAGTCGTGCAGTGCCGCTGATCGGCGGCCTCGTGGTCCTGAGTCCCAACGTCTTCCCCTGGTACGCGCTGTGGCTGGTGCCATTCCTGGCGGTGACGCCGTCGGTCTGGTGGACCGCGTTCACCGGCACCGTGGCGGTCGCCTATGCATTCTTTCTCTATCAGCCATGGACAATCCCGATGTGGGCGCGCCTTGTCGAGATCACTCCGATAGTCCTGGGGCTGGGCTGGTGGCTCGCGCGGCGACTGCGCCCCCGATACGCGGTGGGGAATTCACAACCGGATGACATCCGAGGGGTGCCGGGTGCTACGATCGCGGAAACTCCTGCGGATGCCTCGCAGGCACAGAGGTAGCGGATGGCGCTGAACGTCGGTGTGGGCCTCACCAACGCGTGCGACCTCGCGTGTGCGCACTGCTATCGGGACACCGAGAGGATCGATCAGCTCACCCTCGAGGAGGTCGTCGGCATCTGCGACGATCTGCCCGTACGAGCCATCAACCTCGGCACCGGAGAGAACGGTCTCCACCGAGACTACGAGGCGATCGTGGCCGCGCTGGCCCGGCGCGGGGTCAAGCTGTCACTCACCTCGAACGGCTACACCATCGACCGCTCGTCGGACGAGACACTCCGCTCGTTCCGCGAGGTCGAGGTGTCGATCGATTTCCCGACCGAGGCCGAGCAGGACGCCTTCCGCGGGCGCGGTAATTGGCAGCGCGTCATGGTTGCCGTCGAGCGGGCCCAGCGGCTCGGCGTGACCGTGACCGTCCTCAGCGTCATGATGAAGACGAACTACCGGCGGCTGCCGGAGATCGCCGAGGTCGCCTTCCGGGCCGGGGCCAACTACCGCGTGAACGTCTACCAGCCCGTGAAGACCGACGCCTTCACGCTGACCTTCGACGAGTACTGGGAGGGCTTTCGCCGCCTGCTCTCCGCCACGCGCCTGGTGAACACCACGGAGCCGCTTCTCAATGCGATGCTGGGCGTGCCCTTCGCCAATGGCTCCGGCTGCGGGCGGCACACCGTCCGGGTGACGCCATGGGGTGCGGTCATCCCGTGCGTCTATTGGAGCAAATCCGATCTCGCCCTGACCGACCTTGCTTATCTCGGGGCGGAGGGCGTCCTCGCCTCGCCAGAGTTCGCTCGCGCACGCACGCTGCCGGATGCCTGTCGGAGCTGCCCCTTCGTGACTATCTGCCACGGCGGCTGCGCGGGACGCCGCGAACTGGCCGGGGACCTGACGAAGCCGGATCCGTACTGCCCCCTGGTGCGCGGCGAGCGCGTGGATCTCGAATGGGCTCCGGCCGAGACGCGGGAGCTCCTCAAGACGGGCAGCGCCTGCACCACCGTGTTCGCACCCGCGTAGCGGAAACGGCCATGACCGCCGCGCGCCTGGGCCGCGCCGGGGGAGCCCGAGACCGATGAGGGCGGCTCTCATCATTCCGGCGCTCGATGAGGCCGAGGTGATTGGGGGGCTCGTGCGGCGGGTGCCGCGCAGCTGCATCAGCGAGATCATCGTGGTGGACAACGGGTCCGCCGACGCGACGGCCAGCGAGGCGGCGCGGGCTGGAGCGCGCGTGGTGAGCGAGCCACGCCGCGGCTACCGCTCAGCGTGCTGGGCTGGGGTGACCGCGCTCGGAGGGGAGACCGATGTGGCCGTGTTCCTCGACGGCGATGGCAGCCAGCTTCCGGAGGAAATCTCGCGCGTGCTGGCGCCCCTCGAGAAGGGGTGTGCAGACTTCGTGCTCGGGGCCCGGCGCTTCGATGGCCATCATCCGCTGCACGCGCTGCTGGGGACGCGGCTGGTGGCGGCGTTCGTGGCGTGGCGCTTTCGCGTGCGCCTCAGTGACATCGGCCCGCTGCGCGCGATCCATGTCGACGTTCTGCGGCGCCTCGGCATGCGCGATCGCGGCTTCGGCTGGCCCGTGGAGATGGTCGTCAAGGCGGCCGCCCTGCGCGCGCGCATCGTCGAGGTGCCCGTGACGCACGCCCCGCGGCTGGGGGGGCGTTCGAAGGTCGCGGGCACGCTGACCGGCAGCGTGCGGGCCGGCTGGGCATTCATGACGGTGGCGATCCGCTCCGCCCGCGAGGTCTCGTGAGTGCCCTGACCCTCCGCCCAGCGCTGCCGCGCTCGCTCTATCTCGAGACGACGAGCCGCTGCAACTCGCTCTGCGAGACCTGCATCCTCACCTTCGGGGGCCGCGAGCCCGCCAAGGACCTCGGGTGGGACGAGTTCCGGGCCATGGTCGACCAGTTCCCGCTCCTGGAGCGGGTGCTGCTGCACGGCATCGGTGAGCCGCTCCTCAATCGCGATCTTCCTCGCATGGTAGCCCACCTCAAGGACCGCGGTGCCGTCGTGCTCTTCAACTCGAACGCAATCACCCTATCGGAGCGCATCGCCCAGGAGTTGCTCGAGGCGGGCCTGGACGAGTTGCGCGTCTCGCTCGATGCGAGCACGCGGGAGACCTACGCGCGGATCCGAGGTGTGGACGCTTTCGACAAGGTCATCGCCAACGTCGCACGGTTCGTCGCTCTCGGGCACGGCCGGGCCACCGCGCCCACTGTCTCTTTGTGGTTCACGGGGCTTCGCGAGAATATCGAGGAGATCCCCGGCCTCGTGATCCTTGCCGAGCGCATGGGCGCCCGAGCCATCTACCTCCAGCGGCTCGTCTACAACGGCCTCGGGCTCGCTACCGAGGCCCAGTCACTTCACGGCCGGCTCCATCAGCGCGAGAACGCGCTCATCCAGACGACCCAGGCGGCGGCGCGAGAGGCGGGGATTGTGTTCTCGGCTTCGGGGGCGACGACGCCCGAGGTCAGCCTAGAGCCTTCCCACGACGACCGGCCCTGGAGCGCATGCCGGCGTCCGTGGACCCTGGTCTACGTGACCGTGCACGGCAACGTGCTGCCATGCTGCATCGCCCCATGGATTACCGAGCACTACGCCGGGATCATCCTGGGCAACCTCCTCCGCAAGTCGCTGGCCGAGATCTGGTGGGGCGATCGGTACCTGACATTTCGCGAGGACGTCCAGACCGCCACGCCGCCGGAGCCGTGTCGGGGCTGCGGCGTCAAGTGGAGTCTGTAGTGGCGGGTTCCTAGCGCCGTGAGGCCGGCGGTGGCGGTCATGGCCAAGTCGCCTGGACTCGGGCCGGTCAAGTCGCGGCTGCACGCGGCGCTGACGCCCGAGCGCGCCACCGAGCTCTACCGCTGCTTTCTCCTCGACCGGCTCGACGCGCTCGGCGCGCTGTCCGAAGTTCGGCCGGTGATCGCGTTCACGCCTCCCGAGGGCAGGGAGTTCCTGGCGACGGTGGCGCCGCCCACTTTCCGCCTCCTCGCGCAAATGGGATCCGATCTCGGCGAGCGGCTCTCGAATCTGCTCACCGGTTTGCTCGAGGAGGGCCACTGTGGCGCGATTGCCATCGACAGCGACAGTCCAACCTTGCCAATGAGTTACGTCGCCGAAGCTGCCAGGCGACTCGAGGGCGGGAATGCCGACGTGGTGCTGGGACCATGCGAGGACGGCGGCTACTATCTCATCGGGCTGCGCGCTCCCCAGCCCGCGCTGTTCGAAGACATGCCTTGGAGCACGGAGCGGGTGCTGCCGCTGACCGTCGAGCGGGCGCGTGACCGGAAACTTCGGATCCATCTTCTTCCCATGTGGTTCGACGTCGACACCGAGCCCGACCTCCGGCGCCTGCACGCTGAGATGACGGCGGTCGGAGGTGGGCCCGCACGTACCTTCGCCTTCGTGCGCGACCTCTATCGAGGCGGCATTTAGGAGGACGACTCGCCAGGCGCTGAACCGCGAGGCCTGGCGCGCGTGTCCGAATCGTCGAACGCGAGGGCCACTCTGGTCCTCGGGAGGCGACGATGGAGCAGGCCATGAAGGAATTGCCAGCGGAAGTAAGAGGGATCGCACAGAGTCGAGAGGGCGCCGGAGTAGGGTGGCTTTCGGCGACGGCTCCCCTTTGGCCGGTTGGGCTCGTCCGGATCCTCTACGGCGTGCTCTGGTGGCGGCAATCGAAGTGGAAGGTGCCGTCAGACGACTTCGGGCGAAAGTCGGGGGGCGGGCTCTGGTACTGGGTGCAGCAGGAGGTCCTGTATCCGACGGTACAGGCCTACAGGGATTTCCTGGTAAACGTGATGATTCCGAACTGGACGTTTTTCGGCTGGATGACGGTCATCACCGAGACGTTCATCGGCGCCACCCTCATGCTCGGCCTCTTCACCCGCCTCGGCTCGCTGGTAGCCATCGGCATGGCGCTCAACATCACGATCGGGATCGTGAGCGTGCCCCACGAGTGGGTGTGGACCTACGTCATGCTGATTATGCTGCCCGTTATCTTCCTCTTCACGGATGCCGGCCGCAGCTTTGGCCTTGACTCGTTCATTGCCCCGCGTCTCGACCGCGCGGCCGCCGACGGTCACCGCCTTGGGCGCCTCCTGCGTTGGCTAGTTTGAGGCGGTTGGCCCTGCGAGGCGCGATGCGGTCGGCGCTACGTAGCAGCAGTCTGACCGTTGGGCGCTATGAGTGGCAGCAGGTCCGACCGCGAACGGCCTCCCAGCCCTCGCGAGCGATGAGCGGAGCCATGGCGATGGCTGCCGTGGGGTCGGCCCACCACCAGCCGAGCGCGGCGTGTAGCCCCAAGCCGACTAGGAGGATGGCGGAAAGGGCGGCGCAGATCAGGGTCTGGCGCGTTTCGGCTTCGAGAGCGCCGCTGTCGAGCTGACGAGTTACCCGGCGCTTGGCCCTGGCGAGCAGTGGCATCACCACGAGTGACAGCGCCGCCAGCGCGATCCCGATTGGGCTCGCCTCGGGCTCGCGTCGAACTGCCAGCGCGACGACTGCCTCGTAGAGGATGTAGACGGCGAGCAGCAGGAAGCACACGCCGATCACGCGAAGCGCGCGACGCTCGGCGGCCTCGCGGCGCTTCTCGTTGGCGTCGCTCCACAGCCGCCACAGCGCGGCCAAGCTGCTGGTGACCTCGATCGCGGAGTCGACGCCGAAGCCGACGAGGGCGATGCTGCCCGCCCAGAGACCGGCGAGCAGGGCCACCGCGCACTCCGCGGTGTTCCATCCGATGGTGAGGTACTGCAGGAGGCGACCACGCCGGGCAATGGCCTGGCGGCCAGCACTGGCGACGACGGTGGACGTCTCTACTGGCATACCAGCATAACGGACGGAAACTGGCGATTCACCGACGTTTCCCTAGCCCCACGATCCCGCGTGCGTTGCTCATGTTCCCGGGAAGCCGGACAGTCGGGCCAGCTCCTCCAAGGTCAACACGCCCTCAAGGCGCTGGTTGCCGATGATCCAGGTGGGGTACGCGCGGACGCCGAGGGCGTTGCAGAGGTCGGGCCGTGCGCCGATACTCCGCGCGTCGCACTCCACGTAGGGTACTTCGCTGGCGGCCGGCCCGAACCGGGCCTTTTGCTCTTTGCAGGCGGGTCACCAGTAGGCGCCATACATCACACCGTTGATCTTGGCCAAGTGACGGGCGAGACCTGTTTGATAGGCCGAGGCCCCCCCGGGGTAGGAGGCAAAGACCGCCGCCCCGCCGACGACCGCGATCAGCGCGGCCACGCCTCCGAGCGGGAGAATGCGCGACCAACGCAGTGGCGACCTCCGACCCCTGACTGTCGGACGGCGCCACAGGATCACCGCCACCAGGGCGACCGCGATCGACGCCGACGCCAGGCAGTACGGACAGGCGGCGCCGATGACCAGCAGCGCGATGACGGTCAGATAGAGAGAGAAGGCGGCGCCCCCCGCTGCGAGCAGGAACGCCCAGAGCCAGCGTTGGGCCGACAGGCCGAGGCCGGCGAGCGTGCCGATGGCGGCATAGAAGGCACTACCCCACAGAGCGGTGGGCACGCCGAGGATCGTGGCATAGCGACTGGCCTGGACGATATCGCAGCCGCCGCCGGCCTCGCAGAGGAGCGCGCCTCCCCCGCGGACCTTCAACCAGCCCAGATAGCCGCTGACGATCAGACCGGCTACGGCCAGCAGCACGATCAACCAGTCCGGGCGTGCTACGGGCTCAACGAGAGCTGGGCCTCGCGACGAGGGTTCGCGCTTGCTCGAGACAGGTTTCGCCATCGCTCGGAATCCCGAGATGAGCCTACCCGGCCTGGGGCCGCGGTTCAACGGCACTTGCCGCGCCGCTGCACGACCTCACCACGTGCCGTACTATACGTGCGGCGGATGGACTGGCGGCATGGGTGTCCCGGCCGACCGCCTGCGAAGGGACGACGAATGGCGAAGATCCTCGTGCCCACGGACTTCTCCGAGCCTGCGAAGCGGGCCGAAGACGCGGCGATCGAGCTCGCGCGCCGACTCGGAAGCGAGATCCTGCTCCTTCACGTATCGGTGGAAGCTCCCCTCTACAACGAGGGGATGCGCGGCCTGGTCGAGCCGCGCCAGGTATACGAGGCGCAGCGGGTCTGGGCGGAGACAACCCTGGCCGCCCGCGCCGCCGAGATCCGCGCGAAGGGCGTATCGGCCCATGCCGACATTCGCTCCGGGGTGGCCGTCGACCAGATCCTCCGAGCCGCCGAGGACCCGGATGTGGAGATGATCGTGATCGGTACCCACGGCCGGGGTGGGCTCAGTCGCTTATTCCTCGGCAGCGTCGCCGACCGCATCGTTCGCGTGGCGCCCTGTCCGGTCATGACGGTGCGCCCGCCCGGCGGGGAAGGTCCGCCGTGAGCGAGGCCGGTCCCGCGCTGGTCGAGGAGTTCAGAAAGCGCCTTCTGCAGGCACAGGCGCAGCTCGCGCGCACGGTCGCGATCACTGGCGAGGAGCTGGCATCACTGGAAGACCAGCCGGGCGATCCGCTCGAGGATGTGCCCGTGCAGGACGTGGCCGACACCCTGTCGCGCCTGGAGGGCCGCGAACGGCACCAGCTCGACGAAGTTACGGCCGCCCTCGTCCGACTGGACGTCGGCATCTATGGCATATGCGAGGCCTGCGCGCGTCCGATCCCGCTCGCCCGCCTGCGCGCCATGCCCACCGCGCGCTACTGTGTCGAGTGTCAGGCCATCGAAGAGCGCCGCCGTCCACAGACGGCATGAGAGGAGTGGTGTCGTCATGCGAAGCTCGAGGAAGAGGGCCATGAAGTCGCCTGCGACGTCGCGCGCCAGGAAGGCGCGTTCGCCGAAGGCCGGCGCGCCCCCCGCCGCGACGAAGAGTTCGCCGCAGGTGCGCCGGCGCGAGAAGAGAGCGCACCCCAAGGTGTCCAAGGGCACCACGCTTTTCCAGACGGACGAGGGGCCTCGCGCGGCGTGGCCCGCCAGCATTTCGAAGCGCAAGAAGCGCTGAGCATCCGGTCGTGGGTCAGTCTCACCACACTGGCCCACGACCCTCCTCGACCCTAGATCGCCCCGCCGGATCGCGCACCACAAACCCGCCGCGTCCGGTGCCTTGACCGGTTTGCCGCCGGCAACCTATCATCCGCTCGCTGGCGCCGGACCATCAGACGAAGCGCGGGGCGCCGACGAAGGAGGCCACGATGCCGCTCGATCCGCAGGCTCAGAAGATCGTCGATGCGATGGCGGCCCTCAATCTCAAACCCGTGGAGGAATCGACGCCGGCCGAGGCGCGGGACGTCATGCGCGCGCGTACCGCTGTGCTCGGGCCTTTCGATGACGTCGCGGCGGTGACGGATCACCGCGTGCCGGTGTCCGGCGGTGAGATCACGGTGCGGCTCTACTCACCGGATGGTCCGGGTCTCCATCCGGGCGTCGTCTTCTATCACGGCGGCGGCTGGGTCATCGGCGACCTCGAGACGCATGACGGCGTGTGCCGCTCGCTCACCAATGCGGCCCGGTGCGCGGTGGTTAGCGTGGACTACCGGCTGGCCCCGGAATCCAAGTACCCCGTGGCCTCGGAGGACGCCTTCGCGGCGTGGCAGTGGGTGCTGGCCCACGCCGCTCGCCTGGGGATCGATGCGCGCCGTCTGGCGGTGGTCGGCGACAGCGCCGGCGGCAACCTGGCGGCGGTTGTCTCCCTTATGGCGCGCGATCGTGGAGCGGCGCTCCCGGGCCTGCAGATCCTCGTCTATCCCGTCACCGACCATCGCTGGGATACGGCGTCGTACCGCGAATACGAGGCCGGCCCCATCCTGACTCGTGCGGGCATGGCGTGGTTCTGGGGCCACTATCTGACCCGGCCGGAAGACGGCGCCCAGCCCTACGCCTCTCCGCTGCGCGCGACGAGCCTGACCGGGCTCCCACCGGCGCTCGTCATTACTGCGGAGTGCGATCCTTTGCGCGACGAGGGAGAGGCGTACGCGGCTCGCTTGCGCGACGCGGGCGTGCCGGTGACCGTGACGCGCTACGCCGGCATGTTCCATGGTTTCCTGCGGATGACCCGCCTGCTCGACAAGGCGCGCGGGGCCCTCGACGAAATCGCCGGCGCGCTCCGGAAGGCGTTCGCGTAAACCGAGGACACGGGCCCACCGGGGCCCTGCGGCCCCCGACACTCGGGGTACTGTGGCAGGCCATCGCGGCCCTCGACGCCGCTGGGCCGCCGGGCGCTCCGGGAGTCCTGGGCGCTCTCATAGAGGCCCAGGGCGCCGTCGAGGCTCACCCGTGCTCGGGTGCCCCCCGGCGCAGTCGTCGCGATCTTCGATCTTGCGACGTGGGTCTTCGAGGGAGCCCGGGGAAGCGCGCGCTCAGCGGAAGGCTCCGCTCTGGAGGATGCCGTGCAGGATCATCTCGGCGGCCAGGGCGGCCAGGACGATCCCGAAGATGCGGCTCACAATGCCGAGGATCGCGCTGCCGAGCATGCGTTCGAGCCCGTCGGCCAGGAGGAGCAGACCGAGCGTCAGCGCGAGCACGAGCAGCAGCATGATGAGCACCACGGCCTGTGCGAACACGCTGTCGTGGTGTTGACTGACCAGCACAAGCACGGCGGTGATCGTCGCCGGACCCGCGATCACCGGCATGGCCATGGGGAAGACCGCGATGTCCGCCCTCTCCCCGTCCGCGCCCGATGTCTGGTGGTCCGCGAGAGTGTGTGCCGCCGGTCCCGACACGATGGCGATGGAGGCCAGCAGGAGCAGGATGCCCCCGCCCACCCGAAGCGCGGCCAGGCTGATGCCGAAGACCCGCAGGACGTCGTCACCCCCGATGCCAAAGATCAGGAGCACCGCGGTGGCGATGGCGATCGTCTTCACCGCCGCGCGGCGCCGCTCAGCGTGGGGCCAGCCGTCGGTCAGCGCCGCGAAGAAGGGCGCAGCCTTGAGGGGCATGACCGTCACAAAGAACGTGGCGAAGGCGGTGAGGGCGATCTGGAACATCAGTCGAGATCGACGTCTCCCGCCGCGGCGGCCGCCTCCCAGGCCAGCCGCGGAATCTGGGTGGCCAGCTTGCCTCCGCTCACCTCGACCATGGTGCCGGTGATGTAGTCGGCCCGATCGGAGGCCAGGAAGACCACCAGATTCGCCACGTCGCGTGGCTCGCCCCACCGACGCAGGGTCAGGGTATCGAGGAGTCGTTGCTGGCGCTCGACGGGCGCTTCGGAAAACCGGTTCATCTCCGTCGGGATCATCCCGGGAGCGTAGCAGTTGACCGTCACGTTCCAGGGGCCCAGCTCACCGGCGAGGGCCCGCGTGAAGTAGTGGACGCCGGCCTTGGAGGCCGCATAGGCCGCGCTCCCCACGATGGGGACGATGGCGGCGAAGGAGGCGGCGTTGAGGATGCGGCCCCAGCGCTGGCGCTTCATGAACGGAATGACGGCACGGCACATCAGGAATGTTCCCTTGAGGTTGATGTCGTGGTTGAGATCCCAGGCCTCTTCGGTCAGGTCTTCCACCGAGGCTCCCAGCGCGACCCCGGCGTTGTTGACGAGAATGTCGATCCGGCCGAAGGCGCGGACCACGTCGCCAACGACCTCGGCGATCCGTGCCGCGTTGCGGACGTCACAGAGATATTGGCGCCCGACCCAGCCGTGGGCGGCGAACTCCCCTCCCACGGCGTCGATATATTCCTGACGCACGTCGGTCACCATGGTGGCGACACCCTCGCCGGCCAGCGTTCCGGCGATCTCGCGGCCGATCCCGCGCCCCGCACCGGTCACGATCGCGATCTTGCCGCGCAAATCGATGTGCATGCCCGGTCCTCCCGCCGTTCGTGGCGCTCCGGCCTCGCCCTTTCCCAGGGCCGACAGCATATCAACCTCGGTGCTCCTCGCCAGGCGCTTCCGTCTCGGTCTCTCGGCTCTGTCCTCGCCCGCGCAGGGCGGTTGACGCGGCCTGACGCGCGGGGCTCTCTCTACTTGACAAGGGGGGTGTTGGTTCAGCATCCTTGAATCTGGCTTCAGCTACAATTAATGCGAGGATGAGGTCCAGCCGATGAAGGCGCGCCTCAGCTTGACCGTCAACGGGGAGAGACAGGATGTGCTCGTCCCCGTTCACAAGACCCTGCTCGAGGTCTTGCGCGAGGACCTCCGACTCACTGGCACCAAGCATGGCTGCGAACTCGGCGAGTGCGGGACGTGCACGGTGCTGGTCGATGGCGCGCCCGTGCTGTCGTGCCTCGCGCTGCCCGCGGACCTGGACGGACGGGCCATCAAGACCGTCGAGGGCATGGCCGAGGGCTCCGAGCTGCACCCGCTCCAGCAGGCGTTCGCGGAACTGGGGGCGGCCCAGTGTGGCTACTGCACGCCGGGAATTCTGCTGACCGCCGAAGCGCTCCTGACTGACAATCCCGCCCCGGGACGCGACGAGATCCGGCAGGCGTTGGCCGGGAACCTCTGTCGCTGCACCGGCTACACGAAGATCCTGGAGGCCGTCGAGCTGGCGGCGCTGCGGATGTCCGCCGACTCCACGCGCGCGGTGGTCACGCCAGGGAGGTCGACGTGAGCGACGCCAAGTTCTCGGTCATCGGGCAGCCGCTTCCCAAGATCGACGCGTGGGCCAAGGTCACCGGCGACACGAGGTATGCCGACGACCTCGTCCTGCCGCGCCTGGCCTTCGCCAAACTCCTTCGCAGCCCGCATCCACACGCCCGCATCGCGCGCATCGCAACATCGCGGGCCAGAGAGCTGGCGGGAGTGTATGCGGTCATCACCGGCGCCGATTTACCGCCAGTGAAATTCGGCATCCTCCCCGTGTCCCAGGACGAGGAGGCCCTGTGCCGAGATAAGGTCCGGATGGTGGGTGACGCGGTGGCGGCGGTGGCCGCGGTGGACGAGGAGACGGCGGAACGCGCCACCGAGCTGATCGAGGTCGAATACGAACCCCTGCGCCCGCTCATGTCCATTGAGGAATCGCTGGCTCATCCCGAGGTGCGGATCCACGAGTACGGTGACGGTCCGAACATCCACAAGAACGTGGCCCTCCAGTTCGGAGACGTGGATGCGGCCTTCGCCGCCTCGGCTCTGGTCCGGGAAGACGTCTTTTTCTTCGAGGGCAACACGCACCTGCCCATGGAGCAGCACGCGGCGGTGGCGCAGTTTGGCCCGGACGGCAAGCTCACGCTCTGGTCCTCCACGCAGACGCCGCACTACGTCCACCGGTTGCTGGCCAAAATCCTCGACCTGCCGGCCGCGCACATCCGCGTGATCGCGGCGCCGGTGGGCGGCGGCTTCGGCGGCAAGCTTGACCCGTTCGCGCATGAGATCGCCGCCTGCAGGCTCTCGCAGATCACCGGGCGGCCCGTGAAGATCGCGCTGACCCGGGAGGAGGTCTTCTACGTCCACCGCGGGCGGCATCCCGTGCTGATGTGGCTCAAGACCGGCTTCACCGGTCAGGGCGACATCACGGGGTGTCACATCAAGACGTGGCTTGACGGCGGGGCCTACGGCTCCTATGGGGTCGCCTCGACGTTCTACACCGGCGTGATCAATCCCGTCACCTACAAGATGCCGGTCTACAAGTTCGAGGGCGCCCGCATCTTCACCAACAAGCCGCCGTGCGGTCCCAAGCGAGGCCATGGCACACCCCAGCCGCGCTTCGCCCTGGAGTGCCAGATCGACAAGGCCGCCGAGCAGCTCGGTCTCGATCCCGCCGAGATGCGGCGGCGCATCGTGCACGAGCCCTTCACCAAGACGGCCAACCATTTGACGGTGACGACCATCGGTCTCGGCGAATGCATCGACAAGGTCGTCGAAGCGTCCGGCTGGCGCGAGAAGCGCCAGCGCTTTGGTCATGCGCGGCCGGCTCTCGGCCGGAAGCGGCGTGGCGTCGGGATGGCGTGCTCGTCATACATGACCGGCGCCGGCACGGCCATCTACTGGAACAGCATGCCGCACTCGGGGGTGATCCTCCGCGCCGATCGGGGCGGCGGCGTGGCCATCCTCTGTGGCGCCACCGACATCGGGCAGGGCTCGGACTCGATCCTGGCCTATCTGCCGGCCGAGATCCTGGGCATCGATCCCAAGGACATCCGCGTGCATCCCGCCGACACCGACCTCACCCCCGTCGACCTCGGGTCGTACTCATCTCGGGTGACCCTGATGTGCGGGATGGCCGCCATCCAGGCGGCCACGCGGCTGCGCGACGCCATCTTCGCGGCCGTGGCCCAGAAGCTCGAGGTCGAGTCGAGGGCCCTTGTCGCGCGAGACCGCAAAGTAGGCGTCCCCGACGACTGGGACAAGGCGGTGCCGTTCGCCGACGCGGTGGTGCTGGCGGAGGCCATGCACGGCGTGCTCGCCTTCCCGGGCTCCTATGCGCCACCGAAGCGCGCCGGCAAGTACAAGGGGGGCGGGGTGGGGCCGTCGCCGTGCTATTCGTACTCGGCCTGCGTCGTCGATCTCTCCGTCGACGAGGACACCGCCGAGATCGAACTCCGCGACGTGTGGATTGCCCACGACATCGGGCGCGCCCTCAATCCGCTGCTCGTCGAGGGACAGGTGGAGGGCTCGATCTACATGGGCATCGGGGAGGCCCTGATGGAAGGCCAGGTCTTCCGCAAGGGACTCCACAAGCAGCCGTCGATGCTCGACTACAAGAGCCCGACCACCTTGGAGACCCCGAACATCCATACGTTCCTGGTGGAGACCGACGATCCCGAGGGGCCGTTCGGGGCCAAGGAGGCGGGACAGGGGCCACTCCTGCCCGTCATCCCGGCCATCGCCAACGCGATCTACCATGCCGTGGGCGTGCGCTTAGACGAGGTGCCGATCACCCCGGACATGATCATGAAGGGCCTCGACCTCCGGCGCCAGGGTAAGGTGGCGCGCATCGGACCTGAGCGCATCCCCGTCTTCACGTTCAAGGAGCCACTGGTGGTCGAATCGGCCTTCGGTCAGCCGGCCGAGGCGGTGGCCCTACGGCCTTTTGCCTCCAGCGGGTCCTGAGCATGTTGCGGCTTCCGCCGTTCCGGTACGTGGCTCCGGGAAACCTCGTCGAGGCGGTGCGCCTGTTGGGGGACGCGGGACCGGAGACGATGCTCGTGGCCGGGGGGACCGACCTCTATCCGAACATGAAGCGGCGCCAGTTCGAGCCGAAGACGCTGGTAGGCCTGCGCTCGATTCGCGCGCTCTCGGGCGTCCGGGGATCCGCCCGCGACGGTCTCGTCATCGGAGCGGGCACGACGCTCGCGGCCGTGGCCTCCCACCCGGAGGTCGTGCGTCACTATCCCGCCGTGGCCACCGCCGCCGGACTGGTGTCGTCGCCTCAGTTGCGCAACATGGGAACTATCGGTGGCAATGTTTGCGTCGATACGCGCTGCAACTACTACAACCAGACGTACCAGTGGCGGAAAGCCATCGGCTTCTGCATGAAGAAGGACGGCGACATCTGCCTGGTGGCCCCGGGAAGTCCGCGCTGCTGGGCCGTGTCGTCCTCGGATACCGCGCCCGTCTTCTGGAGTCTTGGCGCGCGCCTTCGTCTGGTGGGCCCCGCCGGCGAACGCACGGTCCCCCTGGAGGCCCTCTACCGCGACGATGGCATTGCCTATCTGACCAAGCGAGCCGACGAGATCGCGACGGAGATCCTGTTGCCGCCGGCCGATGGCTGGAGGTCCGTCTACCTCAAGTTGCGCCGCCGCGGTTCATTCGACTTTCCGGTCCTGGGGGTGGCGGTGGCGGCGCGCGTGAACGACGCGGTGATTCACGACGCGCGCATCGTCTTGGGTGCGGTGGCCTCGCTGCCCCGCGAGGCGACGGCGGCGCAGGCCCTGCTGCGCGGCGAGCGGCTCTCGTCGGAGCTGATCGAGCGGGTCGCGGCGATGGCCGCCGGCCCGGCCAAGCCGCTCGACAACACGGACTTCACGCACCCGTACCGAAAGAGGATCGCCCGCGTGTTCGTGGCCCGCGGGCTGCGACGGATCGCCGGTTTCGCGGAATCGCCGCGGGACGAGGAAGAGCTCCCGTGAGCGAGAGAATCCGATGACGCTCGGCGAGCGGATCAAGATCCTCCGGGCGGAGCAGCAGCTGCAGCAGCGCCAGCTGGCCGAGAAGGCGGATCTGACCCCGAGCATGGTGTCGCAGATCGAGTCGGGTCGGCTGACCCCTTCGCTGCACACGCTGGGCAAGATCGCGGGCGCCCTCGGCGTGCCCATCGCGTCGCTCTTCGACAACACGCCAGCCGGCCGGATCACGGTGACCCGCAAGGCCGACTACCCGAAGGTCTCGTTCGAGGGGGCGTCCGAGACCTGGGCCGTGCTGGGCGCAGGGCTCTTCGATGGCAAGGTGCGGGCGGTGGTCTCCACATTGGCGCCGCGGTCGCGGGGAATCATCACTGACAAGGTCGTGATCAAGCCGGGTCAGATGAAGCTCTTCTACGTGATCGACGGCAAGGTGGTCCTCCAGTACAACTCGGAGCGCCATCTGCTGGAGACGGGCGACAGCGCCCTCCTGGACGGCGGCACCCCGCACGGTTGGGAGAACGTCGGGAACAAGGCAGCCAAGGCGATGTGGGTCATTTTGGGGTGAGGGACGATGGCTGATACCACTGAGACCAGACGGGAACCGGTCGACTTCCGCACGGAACCATCGCGCTACCGCCACTGGCGGTTGAGTTTCGACGGGCCGGTGGCCACCCTGGCCATGGATGTCCGCGAGGACGGCGGCCTGCGACCGGGCTACGAGTTGAAGCTGAACTCCTATGACCTCGGGGTGGACATCGAGCTGTATGACGCGATCCAACGCCTGCGCTTCGAGCACCCGGAGGTGGGAGCGGTGGTCGTGACCTCCGGCAAGGAACGGATCTTCTGCGCGGGCGCCAACATCCGGATGCTGGGTCAGTCCGGGCACGGCTGGAAGGTGAACTTCTGCAAGTTCACCAACGAGACCCGCAACGCGATCGAGGAGGCCACCGCGCAGTCCAGGCAAGTCTACCTCAGCATGATCAACGGTCCGTGCGCGGGTGGGGGGTATGAACTGGCCTTGGCCACGGACCACATCGTCATGGCTGACGACGCCAACACCTCCGTGTCGCTGCCCGAGGTCCCTCTCCTGGCGGTGCTCCCGGGTACCGGCGGCCTCACCAGGCTGGTGGACAAGCGCCACGTTCGCCGGGACCGCGCAGACTTCTTCTGCACGGTCGAGGAAGGGATCAAGGGCAAGCGCGCAGTGGAGTGGGGACTCGTCGACGAGGTCGTCCCGCGCTCCCGGCTCGAAGAGGTCGCGCGGCAGCGGGCGCGGGAGTTGGCCGCCCGCACCGACCGTCCGGCGGCGGCCCGCGGCCTGACGCTGACTCCGCTGTCCCGGACCATTGACGGCGATCACATCGCCTACGAGCATCTCGCCTGCGAGGTCGATCGCAAGCGCGGCGTCGCCGAGATCACGGTGCGCGGTCCGGCCGTGCCTCCGCCGCCGGGGCCGGACGGCCTGGTCGAGGGCGGCTGCGCCTTCTGGCCATTGGCGCTCGCGCGGCAACTCGACGACCTGATCTTGCACCTGCGCACGAACGAAGAGGAGATCGGCCTCTGGATCGTGCGGACGGTGGGAACAGTCGACGCGGTGGAGGCCTACGACCGCTTCCTCGGCGACTACGCGCGACACTGGCTGGTCCGTGAGATCCGACTCTTTCTGGGGCGGGTATTCAAGCGGATCGACGTGTCGTCGCGCTCGGTCTTCGCCCTCGTGGAGCCCAGCTCATGCTTCGCGGGGACCCTCCTCGAGCTGGTCCTCGCCGCCGACCGCTCCTACATGCTCGATGGCGGGCGGTCCGGCGACTCGCGCTCACCGGCCACCGTGCGGCTCACCGAACTGAACTTCGGCGCCTATCCGATGATCAATGGCCTCACGCGTCTGGCGAGCCGCTTCCTGGCCGAGCCGGAGCGCGTCGACAAGCTGCGCGGGCTCATTGGCGCAGACCTCGATGCGGCGGCGGCCAGCGAAGCCGGGTTGGTGACCTTCACGCCCGACGACATCGACTGGGACGACGAAGTCCGGCTGGCCATCGAGGAACGGGCCGCGTTCTCGCCGGACGCTCTCACCGGCATGGAGGCGTCCTTGCGCTTTGGCGGCCCCGAGACCCTGGAAACGAAGATCTTCGGACGCCTCTCCGCCTGGCAGAACTGGATCTTCCAGCGCGCGAACGCCGTGGGGCCGAAGGGCGCCCTGCAGGTGTACGGCAGCGGCCAGCGGGCGGAGTTCGATCGAAGGAGAGTGTGATGGCGACCGCCGACTACCTGGAGCGGATCCCCAACAATGTCGACCTGAAAGACAATCGCCGGCTCCTGCGCGCGCTCGAGGAGTGGCAACCGAAGTTCCGGGACTGGTGGATGGAGATGGGCCCCGAGGCCTTCCAGGCTCGCGACGTCTATCTTCGGACCGCCATCAGCGTGGACAAGGACGGCTGGGCCCACTTCGGCTATTTGAAGATGCCGGAGTACCGCTGGGGGATTTTCCTCGCCGAGCCGGAACCGAGTCGCCTGATCAGCTTCGGCGACTACAAGGGGCAGCCGGTCTGGCAAGACGTGCCCGGCGAGCACCGGGGGACACTGCGACGCCTGATCGTCACCCAAGGGGACACCGAGCCGGCCTCGGTGGAGCAGCAGCGCCATCTCGGCCGTACCTGCCCGTCGCTCTACGATCTGCGCAACCTCTTCCAGATCAACGTGGAGGAGGGACGCCATCTGTGGGCCATGGTGTACCTGCTCGACGCTTATTTCGGGCGCGACGGCCGCGAGGAGTCGGAGGCGATGCTGCAGCGGCGCTCGGGCGACCGCGACCGGCCGCGCATCCTGGGCGCCTTCAACGAGAAGACTCCCGATTGGCTGAGCTACTTCATGTTCACCTACTTCACCGATCGCGACGGCAAGTACCAGCTGGCCAGCCTGGCCGAGAGCGGCTTCGACCCGCTATCGCGCACCTGCCGCTTCATGCTCACCGAGGAGGCTCACCACATGTTCGTGGGGGAGACGGGGGTGGGGCGCATCGTGCAGCGCACGTGCGAGCTGATGCGCGAGCACAGGACGGACGACGTGCGGAAACAGGGGGGCATCGACTTACCCACCATGCAGAAGTACCTCAACTTCCACTACTCGGTGTCGCTCGACCTCTTCGGCTCGGAAGTGTCGACCAACGCCGCCAACTTCTACACGGCCGGATTGAAGGGGCGCTTCGAGGAGACCCGCCATCAGGACGACCACCGGCTCAAGCAGGCCACGTACCGCGTGTCGTGCGTGCAGGGTGACGGGATCGTGGAGCGCGAGGAGCCGGCGCTGACCGCCCTGAACGAGCGGCTGCGCGACGACTACATCGCCGACTGCCAGCGGGGCGTGGACCGGTGGAACAAGATGATCAGCAACCACGGGATCGACTTCGAGCTGAGGCTTCCGCACCGGGGTTTTCATCGCGCCATCGGCGCCTTCGCCGAGTGCAAGGTGTCGCCGGAGGGTCGCGTGATCAGTCAGGCGGACTGGGACGCGCGCCGGTCGGAATGGCTTCCCTCCGAGGGCGATGAGGCGCATATCCAGAGCCTCATGCAGCCGGTGGTGGAGCGCGGCAAGTTCGCCAGCTGGATCGCGCCCCCCCTGCGCGGCATCAACGGTCAGCCGGTCGATTTCGAGTACGTGCGCTCGGCCTGAGCCTCCATGGACGGCGATCTCGATGCGCTGGTCCAAGGGGACGAATGCGCGATGCTCGGTGCGCGGACCGAGGCTGACGGGTGCTCGATCCTCGACCGCTGATCGCGGTCGTGCTCTGGGGCGGGATCTATCCGGCGGCCAAGGTCGCTCTGCGCGACATCCCGTTCCTGAGCTTCACCGGCCTGCGGGTCGTGCTGGCCGCGGTTCTGCTGCTCGTTGTCGGTGGGGGCGGCCTGGCCCGGCGGGTGGCGTCTGCCGACCGGCGTCACGTGCTGGTGGCGGGGCTGGCCCAGACGGCCTTTCAGCTGCTGCTCGTGGCCGGCGTCGCCCTCGCCGGCGCCGGCGAGACGGCTATCCTGGTGGCCACTGCGCCCCTGATGACCGCGCTGTGGTCGGTGCTGGTGCGTCGCGAGCGCCTCGCACCGCGCCAGTGGTCCGGCCTCCTGCTGGGCCTGTTCGGCGTGGCGCTCGTGGTGGGGGCTCCGGTCGCGGCGGGCGCGCTGGCCGGCTACCTGCTCGCGGTGGGCGCGGCAGCGGCGTGGGCGTGGTACAGCCTGGCCGTTGGCCCCCTCGTGGCCACGCTCGGAAGCGTGCGGGCGACGGCGATGACCATGGCCATGGCGTCGGTCCTGATCGTGCCGATCGCGCTGCCCCAAATCGCGCGGCTCCGCCTGGAAGCCGTCCCCTGGGAGGCCTGGGCTGGTCTCGCGTACGGCGCCACCTTCGGCATGGCCGTCGCCATGGCCCTGTGGGGCGCCGCGGTGCATCGGCTCGGGCCCACGCGGACGATGATCTACGCGTATCTCGAGCCGGCCTCGGCGGTGATCATCGCGGCGCTGTTGCTGGGCGAGTCGCTGGCCCCGACGCAGATGGTGGGGGCGGTGGTCGTGTTTGCCGGTATCTGGCTTGCGTCCTGATCCCGGAGCGCGTCCCGCATTGCTACAATTCGGGCGATCCGATGAAGGGAGGCCGCATCATGCCGAAGAGCATCACACCTGAGATGCTCGGACCACCGCTTGGGATGTACTCACACGGAATGAGCGCGCCGGCCGGGGAAATCCTGGTCGTGGCCGGGCAGGTGGGGATGACCGGCGGTGAGGTGGCCGGGTCCGACGTCGAATCGCAGACCAGGGCCGCCCTCGACAACGTGCGGGCGGTGATCGAGGCCGGCGGCTGCACGATGCGCGACGTCATCCGGCTTCAGACATTTCTCACCAGCGCCGACGACATCCCGGGCTTCATGCGGGCGCGCCAGGACGTCTTTCCCCGCTATTTCGCCGAGGGAACCTATCCCCCGAACACGCTGCTGGTGGTGACCCGACTGGTTCGGCCGGAGTTGCGGGTCGAGATCGAAGCCATGGCGGTCAAGGCCGGGCGGGCGGCGGCCAGCCGCCCCCGGGTCGCGGCAAGACGGACGACGCGACGGACGGCGGCGAAGAAGAAGTCGGCGAGGCGAAGCGCCGCCGCGCGGCGGCGCTAGCTCGTCGCGGCCTCGGTCAACGCGGCCGGGAGGACCAAGAGCCATGAACGCAGCGCAGCGTCTCCCCGCGCAGTTCAACGTCGCCACATATTTCGTCGACCGCCACCTCGAGGAGGGGCGCGCCGGCGCTCCAGCGTTCTTCTGCGAGGACCGCACCCTGACCTACGGAGAGGTTGCCGATCTGGCCAATCGCGGCGGCAACGTCTTCAGGAATCTCGGGGTCGAGATGGAAGACCGGGTCCTCATGATCTGCCTCGACGCGCCGGAGTTCCTCGCCGCGTTCTGGGGCGCGGTCAAGCTCGGCGCCGTTCCGATTCCCGTCAACACGCTCATGCGCGGTGCGGACTATCTCTACTTCCTCAACGACAGCCGCGCCCGCGTGGCCGTCATCTCGGCTCCGCTCCTGGCGCAGGTCAGCCCCGTGCTCGGCCAAGCCACGTTCCTGAAGCACGTGCTGGTGGCCGGCGGTACGGACCATCGCCATCTCTGCTGGGAGGACGAACTGGCCAAGGCCTCGAGCCGTCTCGAGGCGGCCCCGACCTCCCGCGACGATCCCGCCTTCTGGCTCTATTCCTCGGGTTCCACGGGCTTTCCCAAGGGCGCCGTCCACCTTCACCACGACATGGTGATCTGCCAGGAGACATACGCGAAGCAGGTGCTCGGCATCCGCCCCACCGACCGCGTCTACTCGGCCGCCAAGCTCTTCTTCGCCTACGGTCTCGGCAACGCCGGCTACTTCCCGATGGGTGTCGGCGCCCAGAGCGTGCTGTCTCCCCACCGCCCCACGCCGGAGGGTGTCTTCGAAATTCTCACGCGCCATTGCCCCACCCTCTTCTTCGGGGTGCCGACCCTCTACGCCGGCATGCTGGCGGTGAAGGAAGCGGAGAGGCGCTTCGATCTCTCGTCGCTGCGCCTGTGCATCTCGGCCGGGGAGGCGTTGCCCGAGGAGATCTACACGCGATGGCGCGAGCGCTTCGGCGTGGAGATCGTGGACGGCATCGGCACCACGGAGATCTTGCACATCTTCCTGTCGAACCGTCCCGGCGCCGCGCGCCCCGGCTCGACCGGGCTTCCCGTGCCGGGCTACGAGGCCATCATCGTGGATGACGAGGGGCGTCCAGTTGCGCTGGGGGAGATCGGCAATCTCCGGGTGAAGGGCGACTCCACGATGGCCTACTACTGGAACAAGCACGAGAAAACCAAGGAGACGCTCTACGGCCCGTGGATCCAGACGGGCGACAAGTACTATC
This sequence comes from Candidatus Methylomirabilota bacterium, assembly GCA_046726415.1. Classification (GTDB taxonomy): domain Bacteria; phylum Methylomirabilota; class Methylomirabilia; order Rokubacteriales; family CSP1-6; genus CAVWFS01. Next base: position 27,469 of record JBKPAK010000156.1, on the reverse strand, counting down.
AGGACGCCGACGGTTACTTCTGGTACTGCGGGCGGGCCGACGACATGCTGAAGGTCGGCGGGATCTGGGTTTCTCCGGTCGAGGTAGAGGCCACCCTCGTGAAGCACTCGGCGGTCCTGGAGGCAGCCGTGGTCGGCCAGGAAGATAGCGACCGCCTCGTCAAACCCAAGGCCTTTGTCGTCCTAAAGGAGCCGGTCGGCGACCCGGCGGGCCTGGCCGAGGAGCTGAAGACCTTTGTGAAGGACAAGATCGCTCCCTACAAGTATCCGCGCTGGATCGAATTCGTCAGCGACCTGCCCAAGACGGCCACCGGCAAGATCCAGCGCTTCAAACTGCGCGCCTGAGCACGGTGAGCGACTTGACCCCGCCGAGGGTCAGTCCCTCGTGCCGGATTCGCGCTCCGCGGCGCGGGTGTCGGTGCGGCCGACCGCGTGTTCTTTCGATCCGGACCGCGTGCGGCTCGACGACCGGCCGTGTCCCTGTGGCCGGACATTCGTGCGCCTGGCCGACGGCATCCTCGACGTGCTGGCCGACGTGCGGGTGACGTCGCGCTCAGCCTCGCCATACTCGCCGCCGGCGTGAGGTCGAGAACCCGTCTCGGCGACTCGGGAGATACCGGCTTTGGCCGAGCTACGTCGCCAGCGTGGATTTCGACGTCGGCCCCACGAATCCGATGTAGGCTCCGCCGGCGTGCTCCGGTCCGACGAGCATGGCCTGCTCGCCGGTGTTGCGCATGCCGCGAGCAGGCGGTGGCATGCCATGATCGGCCATCCACCGGGCTGCCGCCTCCAGGCTGCGCGTGCGGTACAGAACCTGGAACGGCCCCGGTCCCCGCCGAGCGAGCGCCTCATCCGCAGGACCGGCCTCGGCGGGTTGCGCCACCGTCAGGCCGGTTGGCCCCAGGCCGAAGACCGCCATGTCGGCCTTGATCACCGTGCCGCGCTGGAGGGCGGGGACGGCCACTCCGAGCACCCGGCTATAGATTTCGGCCGCCATGGCGACGTCGGCAACCGCGATGTACACGCGATCCAGCCTCAGCACGCCGTTCGGATGGTCGCCCGCCCGGGGCACTTGCCGGCGTCGCTCGTCCAGCGGAGTCAGATGCTGCACAAAGAGGACGGGCAGCGGGGTGCGCGGGCCGAGGAGCGCCATCTTCCACCGCAGCTCCTGACCGTTCGGCGCTCGGCGACTGCCCTCGCGCGCGTCGCTCACCTCGACGCCGCGCCGGCGCATCGCCGCCACGTCCGCGGTCAGGTCATCGCTCTGCACGGTGATGTAGCGGAAGCCTCCACCCTCGGCCAGAAATCGAAGCAACCCGCCGCCCTGACCGCCGGAAGCGCCGGCGGCGCGCAGGTACTCATCCCGATCGCGCACGCTGAGCAGCTCCAGATAGTCCTCCTGGTGGAAGGCGATGGCATTGTGCGTGCCCTTGCCAGGATGGACGCCGCCGGGGTAGATGTTGAATCCCATGCGGGTGTAGGCATCGATACCCTGCTGCAGATCGGGGACACAGATCATCACGTGGTCGATGCGAGTCAGCATGGGGCCTCCGTTCGGCGAAGATCTCGGACGGGGGAGAGTAGCGCTCACCGGGGCGCTCGGCAAGGTGAGGACGAGCAGGCGAGAACGGTTGGGCAAGGAGGCAGACGTCATGCACTTCGGCATCTTCATCGAGGAAATGCGTCAGGGAGCGAGCCAGGCCGCGGCCTTCCGGGACGCCTTTGAGCTGGCGGACCGGGCCGAGGCCTGGGATGCCGACTGCGTATGGCTCGGCGAGATCCACTTCACGCCGACCCGGTCCGTGATCTCGGCCTCACTCCAGGTCGCCAGCTCGATCGCCACCCGCACCCGGCGGCTGCGGGTAGGGACGGCCGTCCAGGTTCTTCCTCTGAATCATCCCCTGCGCATCGCCGAGGAAGTGGCGACCGTGGATCACATCAGCGAGGGCCGCTTCGAGTTCGGGATCGGCCGCAGCGGGGTCGTGCGCTCCTATGACACCTACGGGATTCCGTACGGCGAGAGCCAGGCGCGCTTTCGCGAGGCCCTCGAGATTATGAAGCAGGCCTGGCGGGGAGAGCCGTTCAGCTACGAGGGCGACTTCTATCGGTTTCGCGAGGCGACGGTGACGCCCCGTCCGTACCAGATCCCGCATCCGCCCATCCGCATGGCCGCCACCAGCGAGGAGACGTTCCCGGCGGCCGGCCGGATGGGTCTGCCCATCTTCATCGGGCTCCGCCGCGAGGAAATTGCCGACCTGCAGCGCTACCTCTCTCGCTACCGGGAGGCCTGGCGCGACGCTGGCCATCTGGGCGATCCGAGCGTCTATCTGCGCATCCCGGTCTACGCCTCGACCACCGAGCAGGGCGCCGTGGAGGAGCCGCGCAAGAGCCTCACCGCCTTCTTCGGCCGTCAGACCGAGCTGGCGAGGTCAGCGGTCGGTCGTGCCGGCGCCGGCCCCACCGAGCGGCGCCGAGCAGAGGTCGAACGCATGGCCGAGCTCTCGTACGACGACATCCTCGCCAGGAAGGTGGCGTTCGGCACCGCCGCCGGCGTGATCGATCGACTGCGGCGCCTCCGCGACGAGCTCGGGCTGGACGGTATCGTGGCTGAGCTGAATCCCGGCGGCCTGATCCCGCCGGCGCTCGAGACGCGAAGCTTCCAGATCCTCGCCCACGAAGTGATCCCTGCATTCAGGTGAGCGACAGGTCGGCGACGGATCGAGCGGGCCGTTAAGCGTGGCGGTGGCCGCGCTCGTAGTGCGCGCGGAGAAGGTCGGTTCCGAAGTTGCTCCGCGGATCGTGCCAAACCGTGTGGATGTGGTTGGCGTCGTTCTGGGTGTTATCGTACTCGATGAGAAGCGTGGGCCCGTGCAGGCGGTAGTAGTGACCCGCTCCGGTGGCCAGCGGTCCAGCCCAGGCAAAGTGTACCCTCTCGATGCCGGCGTCGCGCACGCGCCGAAGCTCCTCGTCGGCCAGCTCGCTGCGCATGGTGTGCGCGTACTCCTCTACCAGGTCGATGGCCAGTTTGCGCTGGTCGCCCGTCATGTCGCCGAGCGGTAGCCCCTGCGGCGCGGTGAGGCTTTCGCTGCGCCCCGGCCCGCTCACGATGTCGCCGAGGGAGCGCTCGCCGATCAGCATCCGCTGCTGCTGAGCGGCATCGAGGCTCTGGGCGAGCGCCCGGCCCAGGTCCTGCTCCCGGGCCAATGTGCGAAGGCCCTTGAGAGGGCCCGCCGGCACTTCGGCGGGATTCGCGCCCAGGAACGCCGGAGTCACCGCGATGCGCTTCCCGGGCACCACCGTAAAGTTCAGCGAGAGGTGGTGCCCCTCGAGGCGCCATCCCCAGGGCGCGGTGGGACCGGGAGTGCCGAACACGCTCACGTAGTACTTGTCGGGGTCCCGCCACATCGGACCGAACGTCTCGATCCGCTTCAGCACGTCCTCGAGACGGACGACATTCACTGCCTTGCGGTAACCCACGGCGGACAGGCTGGCCCTCATGAGTTCGTGCGCGGCCGCTCGCCCGGACACCGACATGTCCTTGAAGGGCATGCCCTCGCGCCCCCGGGGCACGTAATGCCAGTTGAAGCGCTCGCGGTGATCGAACGCGAAGACCGCGCGCCGGCGGTCATCGGCCGACAGCGTGGCCAGGAAGGCCGTGGCCGCACTGGCCATCGCGGACCGGGCAATGTCCGTCGTCTGCGCGAGGACGGGACAGGGCCGCGCGGCGAGAACTGCCGCCGCGGCCATTCCCTGAACGAATCGGCGGCGAGTACCGCCGCCATGCCCGTGGCTAGGCATACTTCACGGTGCAGCCGTACGCCCGAGTCACCGGCGTCTTCACCGGCTGGCCCGCGGCCACGGCCTGGAGCGCCGCCCGTACGTAGTTGTGCGCGCCCTGAACATCACTCTTGCGGCTGGTCGGCTTGTCGTCGATAGCGCCCGCGTAGACGAGCGCGCCGCCTTTGTCGACGACGTACATGTGCGGCGTGTTGGTGGCGCCATACATCTTCCCCACGGCGCCCTTGGGATCGAGCAGCACGGCCGTGGGCGCCGCCTTGCGGCTGCTGGTGAGCTCGTTCGCCTGCGATGGGCTCACGTGACCCTGCTCGCCGGGAGCCGAGGAGATCACCGTGAGCCAGATCACGCCCTCCCCCGTCGCCTCCTTCTGGAGGGCCTGCATATTGCCGGACTCGTAGTGCTTGCGCACGTAGGGACACTCGTGATTCGTCCACTCGAGGACGACGATCTTGCCGCGGTAGTCGACCAGGCTCACATTGGGCCCGGTGCTCGACGTGGTGGTGAAGGCGGGGGCCGCCTCGCCCACCTTGGCCGCCGCGCGCGCCGCGCGCGGGAGCGCGATGCTGCCGGAGGCAATCGTGACGAGACCGGTGCTGGCGAGGAACGCGCGACGGGTCAGGTGCTCGTGCGACATGAGTCTCCTCCTTGTCTCGGCGAGATCAGAGCTTCTCGATGGCTTCGATGATCGTTCCCTCGGTGAGGATCTGTGGGAGCATGACGGGCTCCCCTTCGGCCGCGGCCGGTGAATACAAGAGGTACAGAGGCACGCCGTTCCGCCCAAAGGACGCGAGAAGGGCGGCGATTTGCGGATCGCGGTTGGTCCAGTCGGCCTTGAGGTACACCACGCGCTTGCGGGCGAAGGCCTCGGCGACGGCGGTCGAGCGAAGCGCGACGCGTTCGTTCACCAGGCACGTAATGCACCAGGCCGCCGTGAAGTTCACGAACACCGGTATCCTCTGGGCACGCAGCTCGGCAAGGCGTCGCGTGCTGAACGGCTCGGACGATGCCCCGCCGGTGGCCGAGGCGGTCGCCCGCTCCCATGACGGCATGCCACCGATGAGGGAAGCCAGCGCCATGGCGCCCACCGCCGCGAGTCCGGCGGCGGCCGTCGCGACCCGTCGCCACGATCGGCCGGCGCCACGCGCGGCCTCGTAAAGCCACGCCGCGAAGCCGATCAGGACAAGTCCGGCAAGCACGGCGGCGACCCCCGGCGACCCCGCCTGCTGACTCACCACCCAAACGAGCCACGCCACCGAGCCGTACAGCGGGAAGGCCAGGAATTGCTCGAGACGCACCATCCACGGGCCCGGCCGCGGCAGCAACCGACGCCAGGCCGGCACCATGGTCAGCGCAAGGTAGGGCAGCGCAAGGCCAAAACCGAGCGCCTCGAAGACGAGGAGCGCCGTGGTCCATGGCTGGGTCACCGCGAAGCCGGTTGCGACACCCATGAACGGCGCGGTGCAAGGCGTCGCGGCAACCGCCGCCAGTGCCCCAGTGAAGAGCGAGCCAGTGTACCCGGGACGGCTGGCCAGCGCGTGACCCGTGCCGGCCAGCCTCCCGCCGATGAGCACGACGCCCGAGAGGCTCAGGGCAAGCGCGAAGAGCACGTAGGCCAGCACGGTCACGAAGAGCGGGGACTGGAGTTGGAAACCCCAGCCGATCTGTTCGCCGCCTGCGCGCAGCGCCAGGAGCGCGCCGGCCACGGCAGCGAACGAGGCCAGCACCCCCAGCGTGTAGGCGACGCCATGCCATCGGAGCCTCGCCGTACGAGCACTCGCGTGCTCCACCAGGGAGAGCGCCTTCACTGAGAGCACGGGGAAGACGCACGGCATCAAGTTCAGCAAGAGTCCACCAACGAGGGCCAGCGCGATGGCCTGAAGGGTAGTCACGGGCGACCCGCCGTCTGTCGCGCCCCCAACAGTGGCGCCTTGCGGCATGGCTCGCACAGCGAACGCCTGGCTCGCCGCACGTTCCTCGAGGCGCTCGGTGATCACGAGCACACCGTCAATTGCCCCGGTCGTCGCCTCGGGCCGCGCGCCTCGCGCGAGATCGATGGTGAGGCCATTGGCGTCCACCCGCGCCTGTTGTCGCGCGGCGTGCTCGATCGCGCCCCACTGCGCCGGGTAGAACCACACGTCGCTGATCCGGTCTGGGGCGAGACCTCGCGCGGCCACCGAGAGCCTGATGCTCTCCGGTGTCGCGGAGAACGTGGTTGGCCACGGGCTGGGTATGGGCACGGCGCGGCGCGCCCGCGCGATCATCGCGGCTCCCCGGACGTCCGGTGCCGCCTTCTGGCCCACCACTGGGAGTGCTAGCGCGACGCGTGCCTCCTCGGGGATGCAGATCTTCTCGCACACGAGCCACGACGCCTGGCCCTGCAGAGTCACGCGAGAGCCCGGCTCGAGCTCAGCTGGCGCGGTGATGCGGGTGAGAAGGACGACTTCACCGGAGTAGCCAAAGCTCATGACCGGGCCCACCGGGATGCGCTCGGGGTGAGGCCACAGGATATCTCCCGCTTCGAACCCGGCCGGCAGCGTCCAGTCAATCGTCGCGGGCTCCCCGGAGTCCCCGGGATTGCTCCAGTAGGTGTGCCATCCTGGCGCAATGCGCTGGCGCAGCCCGACCCAGAAGCTGGTGCCGGGCTCGATGCCGGTCGTTTCGCTGATCAGCTCTACGCGCACCTTGGGCGCAGCGGGCAGCGCGTCGACCGGTCCCGCGAGAGCGGCCGTCACGCATAGCGCGAACATCCCAATGGCGAGTCGGCTCAGCCTGGGCCCGCGGGCGATCGATGGCGATGCGCAATACCGTAATACGGCTGCAATCATAGGGACCTGTCGTCGGCGCAGATCCTGCGGGTCGGTCCGACTCATTGTACCGGTCCCGAGGAGCGGTCCGCATCGACGCTTCCGCCAGGCAAGCCCGATGCCCGATGCAGACCGCATCGCATCGTTCGGGGCGCGCGAGGCCATCGTGGACACTGACGGCTACCTGGAGCGCGGGCGCCGCTACGATGGCTGAGGCACACCGGTGGGGACGATGGACGCGATGCGAACCACGCCGCCCTCCGGCAGCGCGTCGATGACCTCCTCGGGGGTCGCGGCCCCGGAATCCCGCGAAGAATTCGTCAGCGCGTGAGTCGCTCGATGAGCGCCGCGTGCTGCGGGTAGCGCTCCACGAGGGCGCGGCGGTCCGCTAGCGCGAAGTCGGCGAAGTCGAACCCAGGTGCGACGGTGCAGCCGACGAGCGCATACACGGCACCGGGACGGAGGGTGGCGCCGAACCAACTTCCGGCCGGTACCACGGCCTGGGGGACGTGGCCGTGGTTGGGGTCGGCGCCCAGCGCGACGTCTCGATGCTCCCCGTCCGGATGGATTACCGAAACGACCAGGGGGCCTCCCGCATAGAAATGCCAGATCTCGTCGGACTTGATCCGGTGCAGGGCCGAGATTTCTCCGGCTCGCAGTAGGAAGTAGATCGCCGTGCCGTGAGGCCGCGCCCCGCCGTAGCGGGCCGGCAGGTGGGCGCCGTCGGTACCCTCGGCCGCGCGGTAGGTCTCCCGGAAGTGGCCGCCTTCGGGATGCGGTGCGAGACCGAGGTGGGCGATCCAGGACGCTGCGGAGTGATTCACGCCCGCATGGTATCGCAGGGGCGGCGCGCGCGTCCGGGGCCGAGCGGCGATGTCCGGAAACCGTTTCATGTCCCGCTTCCGTAGAAGGATTGAGATGTCGCCGTTCCTGCCGAGAATACGAAGATCGAATGTCGAACGGATTCACGGCGGAGCGCCTGGCGTCGCTTGTCACGGCGTGGCCGGGTCTGGTAGTCAAAGGGGCGGGATGACGCCGGCCGGCCAGGAGCTTATCGCGGGCATGGCGCGCGGGGATGCCGACGCCTTCGCGCAGTTCTACGACCGGTACGCTCCGCTCGCGTACTCGTTGATCCTCCGCATCGTGCGCGACCGAACGGATGGCAGCGAGGTTCTCCAGGACGTGTTCTGGGAGGCCTGGGAGGCGGCCGCAGCCTACGATCCCGAGCGGGGAACGCCGGAAGCCTGGGTGGCGATGCGCGCGCGGGCGCGGGCCATCGACCGGATCCGTTCGCTACGTAGAAGGCATGAGGTTTTCGTGGCGCCCGTGGACGAGGCGGTGATGGCGGGAACGGAGTCGCCTTCGGATCCCGCGGAGTCCGCGGAGAGCCGAGGGGTGGTGCAGTCGGCGCTGGCCCAGCTGTCGGACATCCAGCGGGAGGTCATCGAACTGGCCTACTACGGCGGATTGACCCAGTCGGAGATCGCCCAGCGCACGAACCAGCCGCTGGGCACCGTGAAGACGCGGATTCGCATGGGACTGGACCGATTGCGCGAGGTGGTAAAGCGACCTTGATGAGTCACGACACGTACGCGACCCTGGCCGCCGGCTACGCGCTCCGCGCCCTGGACGGAGAGGATCGGGTGCTCTTCGAGACCCACCTCGCCGACGGATGCGGGGAGTGCGTGGCGGCGCTGCGCGATGCCGAGGAGACTCTGGCGCGCCTGGCCCTCGAGGCACCGCCCGTCGTGCCGCCGGCGTCCGTCAAGCGGGCCCTCATGGCGCGCGTGGCGTCGGAGCGCGCGCGCCGTCCGCTGGCCGTGGCGATGCCTCGGCCACGAGCGCGTCCGCGGTGGTTCCCCTGGGTGGCCGGCGCCGTCGCGGCCAGCCTCGCCGCCTTCCTTTCCGGAGGGTTCGTGGCGTCGCGGTACGAGGCTCAGATCGGCCGCATGGCTCGCGAGACGAGCGCCATCAGAGAGCACCTTCGCCAGCAGGAGGCCTCGCTGCGCAGGGAGATGGCCGCGGCGAGCCACGTGGTGGAGCTGCTGCGCGAACCCGGGACCCAGGTGATTGGACTGCGGGCAACCGGACCGGCATCGGCGGCCGCCGGCCGGCTGGTGTGGAATGTGATGGCCGGGGGCCACCTGCTCGTGACCAGCCTGGCGCCGCTGCCCACCGACAAGACCTACGAGCTATGGACGATCACCGGAGGGGCGCCTCGCCCAGCTGGCCTCTTCACCGTCGACGCCTCCGGAAAGGGAGGCTTGGTCGTGGCCCCGGTGCCGGATGCGCGGCCGGTCGATGTCTTCGCCGTCACCATCGAGCCGGCGGGCGGCGTCGCCGCCCCCACCGGCCCGATCGTGCTGGCGTCAGCGAAGTAGCCTTACTTCTTCCCCACGAGGCCCAGGCGGGTCTCCAGGACCTGGCGGACTTCCTTGGCAGCCTCGCGCCAGAGCGTGCTGCCGGGCACGGTGTACGCCTCCTGGACCTGCTTGCGCATCTCGTTCATGGCCGTTTCCTGCTGATCGGCCGGCGCGACCTCTAACGTCTTGGATCGGATCGCGTAGGCCTTTTGGGTGGCGGCGTGGGCCCGCTCGATCCACCGGCCGATCTCGTTCCAGTCCTTGTCGAAGAAGACGATGACCGGGATGGACCGGTAGCCGTTATTGAGAAAGAGGTCGGTCAGGTCGATGTTCTGATCGCGAAAGAACACGCGGAGCTCGCAGTTGGGCATCGCCTCGCAGATATGGGCGAGGAGCGGAGAGTTCCGGTGCACATCACCGCACCAGTTTTCGGCGAGCATCAGCGCGTAGCGGACCTGGGGCAGACCCTTGAAGAACGAGCGCTCTTCTTCAGTGAGGGCCGACTTCTGGTAGTTTTCCTCCGTCCGCGCCCGGGTGTCGCCCATCTGGGCCATGTAGTCCTTCCAGCTGAGGCCGGAGGCGAAACGCTTTGCGTCGATCGGGATTGTCAACTGGGCCATGGCACGGTCTCCTTTCGCTCCTACGTGAGCTGCTCGCACGGTATTGAGGTTCACTGCTTGGGGGTTTGAAGACATGGGGGGCCTCGAAAGGGCCCCCCAAGCCCCCTACGCTCGAGCACGCCCCGGACGAGCCGGAACGGCCCTCAGAGCTCCCGTCGCCGCGACCGGCGTGCTCCCCGATTGCGCGGCAGTCCCCACACGCCCAAAAGCTCGGGCTGCCTGGGCGGAGCTGGGGCGGTCTTTCACTCACTCCTACACCACGGGCCAGCGCGGGGCGAAGCGAATGCCGGTGCGATCCAGAAGCCGCTGGCCGAGGCCTTGGACGCGGTCGATCAGCGCATTCTCGTCGACGAAGCACGCGCGGTGATTCTCGACCACGATGCGGCCGTCGACGATGACGGTGTGCACGCTGCGCCCGTCGGCACCGTACACGAGGGCATTCACTGGATTGAAGAGGTTGCGCCATTCGGGCCGCCGCGTCTCGAAGAGAACCAGATCGGCCCGCTTGCCGACCTCCAGCGAACCGATCTCTCGCTCCAGCCCGAGGGCCCGAGCCCCATGGAGGGTGGCCAGCTCGACGGCCAGCTCGGCCGGCACCACGTCGGTGCTGCCGCGGGCATCCTTGTAAAGCACGGTCACCAGATACATCGCGCGCAGCGTCTCCAGGAGGTTCGAATTGTTCCCGGCGTCCGTGCCCAGACTGACGCAGATACGGCGGGCGACCATCTCGGGCAGCCGGGCCGTGCGCGTCATCTGCGATCCCATCTTGAGGGCGGCGGACGGGCACATGACCGTTTTGGTGTCGGTGCGGGCGATGGCGTCGATTTCGCGGTCGTCGAGGTCGACCACGTGGGCGAGCAGGACGTTGGGGCCGAGCACCCCCAGATCGTCGAGATACTGCACGGGGCGCTTTCCGTACTTGTCCTGGTACATCTTCACGGCGCTGGGCCGGTTGGCCTGGTGCAACGTGAAGCCCACGCCATGGCGATCGGCGAGGCCCTTCGCGGCGCGGAGCAACTCGTCCGAGCAGAACGCCGCATCGAAAGGCATGGCCCACGCCCGCACGCGGCCGTCGAGGCGCCCGTCGTACCTCTGGATCGTCTCGTCCATTCGCCGGATGGCCTCGTCCGTCGGGTACACCGGCAAGTGCAGGGGATTGGGCCGATCCACGACCTGCCAGCCCACCACGATACGGCAGCCCGCGGTGTCGTAGGCCGCCAGGCACGCATCCAGAAACTTCGTGCTCCCTGGATCGAGGAAGCACGTCGTCCCGTACTTGAGAAGCTCGGTGATGGCCAGGAGTGACGTGTCGTACTCGTCCTCCGCGCTCATGGCCTGCTGTAAGGTGAACACGTGCCCGAGGTACACCATGGGATCGAGGTTGTCGGGAAAAATGCCGCGCACGGCGTGCGCGTAGCTGATGTGCATGTGATTGCTGCAGAAGCCCGGCGTTACCACCATGTCGCGCCCATCGATGACGCGGTCAGCGGGAACGTCGCGCAGGCGATGGGCCTTGTCGATGTGCGAGATCCGCTGGCCGTCGATCAGGATCGAGCCGTCCTCGATGATCCGCCGCTCGGGGTCGAGGGTGAGGATGAAACGGGCCCCGTCGATCTTGAGGGTGGGCATGGGCTGACGGTATGCCGCTCCCCCACCGGTCGTCAAGAGCACGGCAGAGGCGGTGTCGACCCGAGCGCTCGTTAGCCGCCTCGGCGGAGGGCGGCGTGCAGGATGGCGACGACGGTCATCGAATCCTTGATCTCACTGCGCTGCACCATCTCGAGAGCCGCCTCGAAGGGGAAGGTCCGCACCTCGATGAACTCGGTGGGGTCTGCGTGGCCGCGCGCGGAGCGCAACCCTTTCGCCACGTAGATGTGGGCCACCTCCTCCACGATGCTCTTCGAGGTCTGGAAGTCGCAGAGCTTGACGAGGTCAGCGGCTTCGTAGGCTGCTTCCTCGACCAGCTCGCGGCGCGCCGCCGCTTCGAGGGTTTCGCCGGGATGAGCCGCGCCGGTCGGCATCTCCCAGCTGAACTCGTGGAAGACGTAGCGGTACTGGCCGACGAGCACCACGATATCGTCGTCCAGGAAGGGCAACACCCCCACCGCCGGCTTGCATTGGACCACGCCGTAGATCGTGGTGCGCCCGTCCGGCATCTCGGCGATGTCCTCGCGCAGGCGCATCCAGGGATTCTCGTAGACCGCGCGGCTCGTCCGCGTCTTCCACGGAGCGCGGGCCAGCGCATGGCGGCGATCGACATCCATCGGCGGTAGAGCATCCCACGAATGGCCATCCCGGAAAAGGATCGGGACGATCGCCATCCGGGGCCCCGGGTTCAGCGGCATCGCGGGCAGAACGCAACCGTCCTCGCGGGGAGCCTCCACCTCGGACTCTGGGCCCGAGGGTCCTGTCCCGTCCGCGCGTCCATGCTCGGGGTATACTGCCGTTGCGGTCCACTCCAAGTCCCGAAGGAGATTCCTCGTGGCGCTTGCCCAGAGGCTCGTCATCGCCGATCCGCGTCCCATGCGGTTCACGCACGGTCGGGGCGATCTCGGCCTCGACCAGTGGCGGACGTTCCCGCGGCTCGGCCTCGACCAGTGGTGGACGCTCCCCCGGTCATGAAAGTCGTGCTGCGCAACCCGCGTCGAGAGATCGAGGTGCGGGGCAACCGCCGGGTGAAGGAGATCCTGCGCGAGCTCGACGTCATCCCGGAGAGCGTGCTCGTCATCGCCGGCGACACGCTGGTCACCGCCGATCACGTGGTGGGCGAGCACGAGACCCTCGAGCTGCGGCCGGTCATGTCCGGGGGGTCGACGGCGTGAAGTGCAAGAAGTGCGGAGCCGGCGCCGTCATCGAGTTACGGCGCCACAACACGGCCTTCTGTGCGTCGGACTTCCTCGAGTTCTTCCGCAATCAGGTGCGCGAGGCCATCCGGCGCCACCGCATGTTCGAGCGGGACGAGCGCGTGCTGGTGGCCGTATCGGGCGGCAAGGATTCGCTCGCCCTTTGGGATGTGCTCCTCGACGAGGGCTATGAGGCGGGCGGGCTCTACCTCGACCTGGGAATCTTCGAGTATTCCGAGGAGTCCAAGGCGAAGTGCCGCGCCTTCGCCGATGCGCGGGGGGTGCCGCTCATCGTCTCGACGGTGGCCGAGGAGGTCGGAGCGCCGGTGCCGGTGATCCGGCAGGTGACGCGCCGGCCGCCGTGCTCGGGCTGCGGACTCGCCAAGCGCTACCTGATCAATGGCGCAGCCCTCGAGCACGCGTTTCCAGTGGTCGCCACCGGCCACAATCTCGATGACGAAGCAGCGACGCTGTTCGGTTCAGTCATGCACTGGCAGATGGATGCGCTGTCCCGCCAGTCGCCGGCGCTGCCCGCTTCCCACGCGAAGCTCGTGCGCCGGGTGAAGCCGCTCTATCGCTTGACCGAGCAGGAGACGGCCGCCTACGCCTTTCTGCGGAAGATCGACTACATCGTGGACGAGTGCCCGTTCGCCAAGGGGGCGACGTCGATCGCGCACAAAGAAACGCTGAACCGTCTCGAGGCGGCCTCGCCCGGGACCAAGCACACCTTTCTTTTCGGCTTCCTCGACAAGGGTCGCGCGGCGTTCGAACGAACGGACACCGTGGTCCTCAACGAGTGCGTCCGCTGCGGTCAGGTGACCATCGGCACCCTCTGCGCCTTCTGCAAGCTGGCGGACCAGGTCAAGCGGTCGGCGGCCGGCAGCGGCTGAGAGCACCACCACGCAGCGCCTCTGATCGCCAATCTCGGTCTGCGGCGCAACGTGGCGGCCCTGGGGGCCGACTACGCCCTCTTTCTGGTGGGGATGTCCTTCGCGTCGCAGTCCACGATCCTGCCGGCGTTCGCCGCGCACCTGGGAGCCAGCAACGTCGTCATTGGCGCCATTCCGGCCCTGATGACCCTCGGGTGGTACCTGCCGTCGCTACTCGCCGCTCACCACACGCGGACCCTGTCTCGGAAGCTGCCTCTGGTGCTTCGATACACCGCCGCGGAGCGCGTGCCGTTTCTGATCCTGGCCGTCCTCGCCTTCACCACCGCCGAGTCGGCGCGGGCGCTGACGCTCGCCGTCATGCTTCTGATGCTCTTCGTGCTCACGGCAACTGGGGGGGCCCTCATGCCGGCCTGGATGGACGTCGTGGCCAGCACGATTCCGGTGCAGTCGCGCGGCCGATTCTTCGGCGTGTGGAGCGGTATCGCGGGGGCCGCCGGCTTTGTCGGCAGCTTCGGAACAGCCTACGTGCTGGCCCAGGTTCCGGCGCCGGCCTGCTACGGTGTGTGCTTCCTGGCCGCCACCGCATGCATGGGACTGTCGTGGATCGCCCTGGCCCTCGTGAAGGAGCCGGCGGCCACGGTCGTATCGGAACGGCTGCCGTTGCCGAGGTTCTTCGGGCTCGTGCTCGATATCCTGCGCAGCGACGCGAACCTCGTCTGGTTCCTGGCCGCTCGCGCCTGCATGGGCGTGGTGAGCATGTCGAGCGCGTTCTTCACGGTCTATGCCTTGCGCGGACTGGCGGCGCCAACCTGGCAGGTCGGTGTCTTCACCAGCGCCCTCCTCATGGGGCAGATCGCCGCCAACGGCATCCTGGGCTGGGTGGCCGACCGTGTGGGAGGTCGGGTGGTGCTCGTCGCGGGAACAGCGTCACTGGTCGGAGCCAACCTCATCGCCCTCACCGCGACGTCGCTGGAACTCTACGGGGGAGCCTTCGCGCTGATGGGCGTTTTTCAGGCATCGGTCAGCGTGTCCGGCCAGAACATGCTGCTCGACTTCGCGCCTCGACCCGAAGAGCGTCCCACGTACGTCGGACTGGGCAACACGGCCCTGGCGCCCGTGTTCTTCGCGACCCCACTCGCTGCCGGGATGGTGGCCGATGCCGTCGGCCTCGTGCCGGTCTTTGCCATCGCGCTGGTGGGAGGAATCGCGGGAACGGCGCTGCTGGTGCTTCGGGTCCGCGACCCGCGCGCGAGGTCCGGGAGCATGCGGGAATAACGGTGTCGGGAGGTGCGGCGCCGGGTTGGGGGTCGGTCGGGTGCGCGATCTCGCAGTGATGGCGGGGCGCTCCCGCGGTTTGACGGGGACGTTGGCCCTCCCGACGCGGTCACACCTCTTGATCCTCTCCTCGATCCGGGCGATACTTCCGGCGCCGTTGAGCCAGACACAAGAGCCATGAGCACCCGCATCTGCAGATGATGACGGCCAAGAGGGCTCTCTACCGCTCGGCCTTTGAGCATAGCGAGCCGATGCGCAGCGTCAAGAAGATCGTTGACAACGTCGCTCCGACCGACGTGACCGTGCTCGTCTGGGGCGAAACCGGTGTCGGCAAAGAAGTGGTGGCCTGGGCGCTTCACGACGGCTCCCCGCGCCGGGCCCGGCCCTTCGTGAAGGTGAACTGCGCGGCGCTGCCCCTGGAACTCCTCGAGAGCGAGCTGTTCGGCTACGAGCGCGGGGCCTTCACGGGCGCCAACCGGCCCAAGCCAGGAAAGTTCGAGCAGGCCGACACGGGCACGATCTTTCTCGATGAAGTGGGCGAGATGCCCTTGCCCATCCAAGCGAAGCTCCTCCAGGTCCTCCAAGATCGGCAATTCTCGCGGCTCGGCAGCCGCGCGGACATCAGGGTCGACGTCCGCGTGCTCGCCGCCACCAACAAGAATCTCGCCCAGCTCGTCGCGCGGAAGGAGTTCCGCGAAGATCTCTACTACCGACTCAACGTGATCAACCTCCACGTGCCAGCCCTGCGAAGCCGCCCCGAGGAGATTCCCATCCTCACCGAGCGATTCCTGGAGCTGTACGCGCACGAGTATGGACGCCCGAGGCGGCGCCTCTCGTCGACGACGCTCGATCGCTTCCTGGCCTATCCGTGGCCCGGCAACGTGCGCGAGCTGGAGAACGTCCTCACCCGCATCGTGGTGCTGGGTACCGAAGATTTGGTGGCGGTGGAGCTGGCGGAGCGACGGCCGGGCCTGGTGTCGCCCCGCGCCATCGACGCGCTTCCCGCGGAAGCGCGGATCCCTACGCCCCCTGTGCCCGTCGATGGCCCCTCGCCGACGAGCGAGGAAGCGGCGGCGGAGACAGGTGGAGGGCTCAAGGCGGTCGTCGAGCGCGCGGCCAAGGCCGCCGAGCGCGCCGAGCTTCATCGGGCGCTCGGCCGCACGCGCTGGCGGCGCGTCGAAGCGGCACGCCAGCTCAAGATCAGCTACCGGACGTTGCTTCGAAAGATCGAAGAGCACGGACTGAACCGCCGCCACTGATCGAGGAGCTCCGGGTCTCCCTGGGGCGAGGACGTCGTCCGAAGCGATCAGGCGGGCGTCTTCACGCCCCCGCGGCGGCCAGGACCCCTGTCGCCAACGGGAATTCTACGGTGAGGGCGGCGCCGCCACCCGTCTGGTTCACCGCCTGGATCCGCCCCCGATGGGCAGCGGCTATGCCCGTGCAGATGGCCAGGCCGAGACCCGTGCCCTGCGTCCGCGTGGTCACGAAGGGATCGAAGACGCGCTCCATCAGCTCGGCAGGGATGCCGGGACCGGTGTCGGCGACCGTCATGGTCACCCTTCCGTCGGCGGCCTTCAGCTCGACGGTGACCACGCCGCCGACCGGCGTGTGCTGGAGGGCATTGATGAGGAGATTGTGGGCCAACTGCTTCAGCTCATCGTGGTCGCCGAGCATCGTGGGCTTGGCCTCCCCGAAGTGGGCGGCCACGTTGATGTGCCGCTGGGCAAACTCCGGCTGGAGCAGTTCCAGCGCCTCTCGCAGCGGAATGCGGAGATCGAGAAGCCGCTGGGGGCGTTCGCTCGAGCGGCCCAGCGTGGCCAGTCTCTGCAGAAGCCGCTCGAGTCGTTCGATCTCTCGCTGCACGACCTGGCTGAACTCCTCCAGCCATCGGGTGTCGCCCAAACGGTGGGGCACGAGCTGGACGAACGTCTTGATGGAGACCAACGGGTTCTTGATCTCGTGGGCGAAGCCCGAGGCCAGTGACTTGAAGTAATCGAGCCGTTCCGCCCGCCTTCGCGAGATCTCCAGCTCTTTGAGCGGCGTGAGATCGCTGAACACCGCGACCCCGCCCAGGATGCGGCCCGCGGTGTCGCGCAGAGGCGACACCGTACAGATGACTGGCCGCGCGGCGGTGGTGCGCCCGGGAAGAGCGATTTCGGGGCAGGTGACGGCTTGTCCCTCGGCCACCACCCGGGTCAGTGGCTCACTCAGGCAGGTGGGTAGGACGCCGGTGGGCTGGGCCCGGACGTCAGCGGCGCCCAGCCCGGTGAGGTGTTCGGCCGCGCGATTGAAAAGGGTGACGCGCCCCGCCGCGTTGACGGCCACCACCCCGCTGTTGATGGTGGCCACGATGTTCTCTACGTACTCGTTGGCCAACACGACCTCCGCGTAGAGCTGCGCATTCTTTACGGCGATTCCGGCGTGGTTGGCCAGGGTGGCCAGCAGGTCGAGGTCCTGGGGATAGTACGGGTCCCCGGAGAGTTTGGGCCCGATGGCCATGGCGCCGATGATCGTGTCGTCGGAGATCAGCGGAAGAACCAGCGACCAGTCGAGGTCGTGGAGGGTGTCGCGCAGAGACTCGGTGCGACGGTCGCCGCTCGCTGCGCCTTGGCCAAGGACCTGATGAGGTCCGGTTTTCAGGGCCTGACTGACGATGGCAGGAAGGGCGTCGGGGGGCGTGAACCGACCGTCCATCGTGGGGTGGACGACGGCCCTTGCTGACGAGTCGCCTTCGCAGAGATAGATCACCACGCCCTCCGCGCCCATGGCTTCGGTCACTCGCGCGGCGGTGGCGGTCAACAGGGATCCTACGTTCTGGACTCTGGTGAGGAGGGCGCTGGACTCCTTGACCGTCCGCCGATAGTTGGCCCGCGGCCGATACACATAGTGGTCCATAAGGCGAAGCGACATGTCGCGGACGAGGGGAACGAGAAGCCCAGCCAGAAGGATGGCTCCCATGAAGGCCAGGCGACCACCGCTGACCCCCGACTCACTCCGCGTCCCCCAGAGAGACAGGACGATCAGGAGCGGCACCAACGACGCGGCGGTGGCGAAAACCCGAAGGAGATTCCGATGGAGCACCAGGCGTAAGTCCATCAAATGATGGCGAATGATCGAGTGAGCGACCAACATGATAAATGACACCACAAAGCACGGCCCCAGCCAGTTATAGGCGGAATTCCCGGTCACATACGGTATGAAGAGGTTTGTGGTCATGCCTCCCGCGGTCGAAACCGTCAGCCCGATCACAAAGTAGCGCAGCTGCATACCCTGCCGGGGCGTGGCCAGACTCGCCTTCCGGCAGAGGGCGATTAACACCACGAACCAGGCAATGACGAAATAGGACACAAAGAGGGGATAGAGGGGTCCCGGGTCTCGCAGAAACATTCCATCAACCACGCGAGGACGGGAGAACAAGAGAGAGGTGGCGAGGGAGCAGTAGGAGAACAGGATCGCCGACACATAACTGACCGCGCGTATCGAGAAGCGCGGCGACGCGGTCGCCACTGGATAGTAGCGGGCAAGGCTCAAGAGTGTTGCCGGGATGTATGCCGATCCCGAGAAGGCCAGGGCCAACCACATCTGAAGATGCGCACCGGTCTGGAGACCCGACACCCCGACCACCCAGGCCGCCACGGCCAGGGCCGCCCAGGCGAGACTGCGATTGGCGCGTGCCCTCGGCGCAGCTTTGATCACCAAGAAGGCCAGCCCCAACAAGGCGCCCGCCAGGGTGAGGAGGAAGAGCGAAATTGGGGGCAGTGGCGGCCAGCTAGTCTCGGCGGGCATGGAGCGGCAATAGTGAGCGGGTCCGAACGGGGAAGGCATCGAATGAGCGATCGCGCGGCGGGTGTGGCATGGATGGAGTCACACTCGTCGCGATCGGGTGGTCGATCGTGGCCGCGATGGACGGTATCTTCATTGTGCTTGTCCGCGGCCGCGAGAGTGACGCGGCCGACTGGGCTGGTCGCGCGAAGTCCCTGGGCTCGCCTGCTACAATATGAGTGACTGACGCGAATGTCCAGCGCTCCTCCCACCCGTCGACTTTTTCTGACACTACCGCTCGCCCTGCTTCTGAGTCCCATCGCCCGGGCGCTCGGAGACGAGGGCACGCGCCGGATGACCTACCAGACGGAGGCCAACATCCTTTACGGCGCGCTGCGCTATCGATTGACGGGTGCGGTCGAGGAGCGCGTGGATCGCGCATCGGGACGGTACGAGGTCCGGGTCGACGGTCAGGGCACCTCCTTCGCGAATCGCGGCGAGTCGAGGGGTATCCTGCGCGGCGGGCGTTGGGCGCCGCTGCGCAGCGCATCCTGGGTCAAGATCGCCGGCCGGGAGGGCCGTACCGAGATCGTCTACGATCCCGAGCGCCGGACCGCGCACTACCGCTCGCGCAGCGAGACGTTCTTTCTCGGCCGGCTCCGCGTGGTCGATGACGTCGTGCCGGTGCCGGCCGGGATCCACGTCGATGACACGATGAGCGCCTTTCTCAATCACGCCGATGGGTACTGGCTACCGGCGGCGAACGGCGCTCTCGAGACGCGGATCGTGAGGCGCCGACGGGATCCCCGTGAGGGGATCGACGAGACCTCGGGAACCTACCGCGCGGAGATCGTTCCCGTGGTGCTGAGGCTGGCCGACGATCGGGCGAGCGGCCGGCGCACCGCGTACATCGACTTGACGCACTTCTCGGCATGGGCCCAGGCCGACACGCCGGCCCAGATCGTGTTCGGCGCCGATGGCCGGCCGGAGCGAATCACGGCGAAGCTCATGTTCGGCACGTCGATGACCGTCCGCTTCCAGCCGGCCTAGATGCACGATCTGGTCGGGATCGGCGAGGTCCTCCTCCGGCTGGCCTTGCCCTCGCCCGCGAGGTTCGAGACGGCGAGACAGCTCGACGTGCAGCTCGGAGGCGCCGAGGCCAACGTGATCGCCGCGGTGTCGCGCCTCGGCCTCCGGACGGCCTGGATCTCGGCCGTCCCCGACAACGCGTGGGGCCTCCGCGCGCGGCGCGAACTCGGCGCCCATGGCGTCGATTGCCAGTACGTGGTGACCAAGGAAGGTGCCCGCATGGGCCTGTACTTCGTCGAGTATGGCGCAGCCCCCCGGCCGATCCGGGTTCTGTATGATCGGCGGGATTCTGCGCTGGCGCGCCTCACGCCAGACGAGATCGACTGGGAGCCCGTGCGCCGTGCCCGGCTCGTGCACCTGACCGGGATCACGCCGGCGCTGAGCGCTTCGGCGCGAGCGGTGGTGGAGCGGGCGCTGCGCGAGGCGTCGGCGGTATCGTTCGACGTGAACTACCGAGCGGCACTGTGGTCGGCCGCGCAGGCGCGCGCGTTTTTGGCCGGGGTCCTGCCCGGTGTGCACTACCTCTTTCTCGGTGAGGCGGAGGCCCGCGCGATCTTCGATCTGGACGGGTCGCCAGCCCAGATCGTCGGCTCCCTCGCTCGGCTAGCGCCGGACGCCACCATCACCTTGCTGCGGGGCGAGGAGGGGTCGCTCACGCTCGCCGGCGGGGAGGCCTACGAGCCGAAGACGCGCCGCGCGGTGAGCATGGTCGACCCCATCGGCGCGGGCGATGCGTGGGTGGCCGGCTTTCTCTGGGGCACGCTGAACGGCGGCTCCGTCCAGGCGGCGGTGGAGGCGGGGACCGCGGTGGCGGCCCTCAAGTGCTCGACGTGGGGCGATATCGCCCTCATCGACCCCAGTGACGTGGAAGATCTCCTCGGTGGCGGCCCAGAGGTCCGCCGCTGATGCCCCGAAACGCCGATCAGACGGGCAGGAGAACGGGATCAAGCGCGAAGAGGCCCCTCGGAGATGGGAGAGAAGGCGGCGATGCGAATTGCGACGTGGAACGTCAACTCGTTGCGAGCCCGGCTGGACAAAGTCGCCTGGTGGCTCGAGCGGGCCCGGCCCGACGTTCTCCTCATGCAGGAGACCAAGCTCACCGACGCCGACGCGCCGGTGGAGACCTTCCGCGAGGCGGGTTATCAGTTCGAGCACCACGGCGAAGGCCGCTGGAACGGCGTGGCCATCGCCAGCCGCGTGGGCCTCGCCGACGTCATGGCCAACTTCGGTGAGCCTCTCCGGCCCGCGGCGACTCCGGACGTCGCCGATGATGAGCCCCTCGCCGAGGCGCGAATGCTGTCTGCGGTGTGTGGCGGAGTGCGCGTGGTGAGCCTGTATGCCCCGAACGGGCGCGTCGTGGGATCGCCCTTTTATCTGGCGAAGCTGATGTGGTTCGACCGGCTGGCCCGATGGCTCGAGAGCGTCGGAAACCCGCGGCAGCTTGTGCTCGGCGGTGACTTCAACGTGGCCCCGGCAGACATCGACGTGTGGGATCCCGCGGCGTGCCACGGCGGCACTCACGTCTCCGAAGCCGAGCGGCAAGCCTTCGCCCGGTTGTGCGAGTGGGGCATGGTCGATGCGTACCGCCTTCACCATCGCGACCCTGGCCGCTACACGTGGTGGGACTATCGCGCGGGCAACTTCCACAAGAACTTCGGCATGCGGATCGACCATCTGCTGGTCACCCGCAGCCTGGCCGACCGCACGGTGTGGGCGGAGATCGACCGCGAAGCCCGGAAAGGCAAACCCCTGCCATCGGACCACGCCCCCCTCGTGGTCGACCTCGACGAGCCCGGCCATCCCTTCGACGCTGGGTGGACCGCGGCCGAGGGGCGGATCGCTGGCCGGCGCTCACGCTGATCTCGCGGCCCGCGCCATTCCCGCGCGAGAATGGGGCTCGAGAGGGCCCCCCGGCCCTTCCTGACCGACACGTCTCTCGGTCTGCCGGCCGGTGGCCGTCGTCCAGGCCGCATTGAACTCTTACCGCTTGAAATGGAGACAGGTGAGAATCGCCTGGCCAATGCACTGGCCCGCCGCGAGCCCGTCGTTGTTGTCGAAGGCGTAGTGGATTCCGCCGTAAAGCCGCGACACGGGACCGAGCGATCGTAGTCTGATCTCGAGACCGTCGCCTGAAATCGGGCACTCAACGTCGCTTCGAGGGCGTCGACGTCGCTCAGGTATCGGGCATGAGCGACGGGAACATGCCGCGGATCGTCCGCGCCAGCGCGGCGTTCGCCACCGTGGGCCAATGGTGCTTCTTGTTTCGCTCGGGCTGGGGCACCGAGGAGAGATCATTCAATTGGCCTTCCAGCGATCGCGCGTGCCGCGCGCCCGGCGCCACGGCCTCATCCAGGGCGATGGCCGCGACGCCGTAGATGCGGGAGGCGGCCGGCGGCGCGGTCGCCTCCGACTTGATCACATCGTACAGCGTGTCGAACCACTGGGAGGCCACGTCCGAGTGAAAGTCGTCCGCAGGCTCCTGGCCCTCGTCTCGTTCGGCGTGTGCTTCCGAAGCCACGAACAGAAGCCCGACCGCCAGTGCCAATCGCACCGCTCCTGTTCCCATGTCGATCGCCAACACCTTCATCGAAAGACCTCCTTGGAGCCAACGTGGTGGCGCTCCCCGCCGCAAGGAGCATGCCCAGGCGATGTGCCCGAAAGGGCGCGATTCTGGGACGCGGCGATCTCGGTGGACCGTTGCGTCAGTGCGATGTGCACGCGATCAGGGCGTGGCCGGAGCGCACCTGGGCCTGACGTTTTGGTGCGCTTCGAGCGATACGCCTTCGGTATAGTCGGACCGATGGCTGGTGAGCGCATCCTCGAAGGCTTGAATGACGAGCAGCGCGCCGCCGTCACCCACGAGGCCGGCCCCCTCCTGATCGTCGCCGGCGCCGGCACCGGCAAGACCACCGTCATCACGCGGCGCATCGCCTACCTCATCGCCCAGCGCACGGCGCGCCCCGAGGAGATCCTGGCGCTCACCTTCACGGAGAAGGCCGCCGCGGAGATGGAGGAGCGAGTCGACACCTTGGTGCCCTATGGCTACGCCGACGTCGAGATCTCCACCTTCCACGCCTTCGGCGACCGGCTCGCCCGCGAGCACGCCCTCGAGGTGGGTTTGCCGCCCGACTTCCGCGTGCTGAACCGCGCCGAACAGGTCATTTTCTTTCGCGACCGACTCTTCCAGTTTCCCCTCGCCCGTTATCGCCCACTCGGCGACCCCACGCGGCACCTGCAGTCGATGATCTCGCTCTTCAGTCGCTGCAAGGACGAGGACCTCGCGCCGGCCGAGTACGTGGCGTTCGCCGAGCGGCTGGCCGAGAGGTCGGCGGCGGCCCCGGCGGACGAGGAGTTGCGCGAGCGCGCTGAACAGGCGCGCGAGTTGGCTCAAACGTACGCCCGGTACCAGGAGCTGATGGGGAAGGAAGGCGTCATTGACTTCGGCGACCAGATCGCCTACGCTCTTCGCCTCCTCCGCGCGCGCCCCTACGTGCTGGGGGGCTATCAGCGTCGCTTCCGATACGTCCTGGTCGACGAGTTTCAGGACACCAATCACGCCCAGTTCGAGGTCGTGAAACTGCTGGCCGCTCGCCACCACAACATCGCCGTGGTGGCCGACGACGATCAGGCCATCTACCGCTGGCGGGGCGCGGCCATCTCGAACGTGCGGGGCTTTCTCCGGTGCTATCCGGAGGCCCGCCGCATCGTCCTCGTCCAGAACTATCGATCCCACCAGCCCATCCTGGACGCCGCCTACCGGCTCATCGTCCACAACAATCCCGAGCGGCTGGAGGTCGAGTACGGGATCGCCAAGCACCTCACCGCGATGCGGACGTCGCCCGGTCTTGATCCCACGCACCTCCACTTCGAGACGGCCACCCAGGAAGCCGATGGCGTGGGACGCCTCATCCACGACCATGTGGAGGAGGGCCGCTGGCGACCCGACGACGTGGCCATCCTGGTGCGCTCGAACGGGGACGCCGATCAGTTCCTGCGCTCGCTGAACCTGTGCGGCATCCCGTGGACGTTTTCGGGCAATCAGGGGCTCTACGGGCGGCCGGAGGTGCGGCTGCTCATCGCCTTCTTGCGCGCCGTGGCGCATCCGGATGACTCGGTGAGCGTGCACTACGTGGCCTCGTCCGATCTGTACCAGGCGCCCATCCTGGACCTCACGCGGTGCGCCACCTACGCGGACCGCCGCCATCGCTGGCTGTTCGATGTGCTGCGCCGGGCGCCGGACATCGCCGAGCTGACGGAGGAGATTAGCGACGAGGGGCAGGTGGCCATCCGGCGTCTGGTGGCCGATCTCACGCGTTACATGGAGCTGGCCCGCGAGCTGCCGACTGGCGAGTTGCTCTACCAGTTCCTGGCCGATTCGGGGTGGCTGGCCCGCATGTCGAAGGCCGCCTCGGCGCGAGACGAAGCCGAAGTCCAGAACATCTCGCGGTTCTTTCGCCGCATTCAGGACGCGGCCAAGGCCCTGCGCTACGACAACGTCCGCGAGTTCGTCAATCACCTCGACGCCCTGATCGACGCCGGGGAAGATCCCGCCGTGGTCGAAGCCGACACCGAGACGCCGGCCGTCCACGTCCTCACCGTTCACAAGGCGAAGGGGCTGGAGTTCCCGGTGGTGTTCCTGGTCAATCTGGCGCAGGGGAAATTCCCGCTGCGCGGCCGGCGAGAGGCCCTCGAAGTTCCAGCCGAGCTGGTCAAGTACCCGCTCCCGGAGGGCGACTTCCACGTGCGGGAGGAGCGCCGGCTGTTCTACGTGGGGATGACGCGAGCCCGGCGCGAGCTGTTTCTCACCAGCGCGCGCGACTACGGCGGGGCTCGCCCACGAAAGGTGAGCCAGTTCGTGTTGGAAGCGCTCGACCAGCCCAGGGATACGCGACCCTTCAAGGCCAAGGCCATCGAGGAGATCCAGCGCTTCGCGCCGCCGGTCGAGAGTGCCGGCGACGAGCTGACCCCCATGCCACCCGAGCAAGAGCTGGTCGTGAGCCACCGTCAGGTCGACGACTATGAAACCTGCCCGTTCAAGTACCGCTATATCCATGTGCTGCGGGTGCCGATCCTCCGCCACCACACCGTGGTGTATGGCAACACCATCCACAAGGTGGTCGAGTACTATCTCGTGCGCCGCGCCGCCGGGAACTACACGCCGCTCGACGACCTCCTCGGGGCGTTCGAGCGCGAGTGGGAGAACCAGGGCTTTCTCACCTGGGAACACGAGGCGGCGCGGCGGGCGGCGGGGCGCGCCGCTCTCACCCGCTTCTGGCACCAGGAGGAGGCGGAGGGCACGCGGCCCACCTACGTGGAGAAGGATTTCGCCTTCGCCCTGGGAGCCGACCGCGTGCGGGGCCGCTTCGATCGCGTCGACGAAGATCTCCTGGGTGCGACCATCATCGACTACAAGACGAGCGAGGTCACCAAGCAGAAGGACGCCGACCGGCGCGTGGCCAAAAGCCTCCAGCTCAAGATGTATGCGCTCGCCTGGCGGGAGATGACCGGCATCCTTCCCCAGCGCGTCGAGCTCCACTTCATCGACTCACGCGTGGTGGGCCGCCACGTGCCGACCGACGCCGACGCGGGGGACGCGGCCACCGCGGTCAAGAGCGTGGCGGCCGGAATCCGGGGGCGCCGGTTCGAGGCGACGCCGTCGCCCCAGACGTGTCGGTACTGCGCCTACCACCAGATCTGCCCGTTCACCGCCACGCGGGAGTGATGCGCCCGCGCCCGACGAGTCCATGGCCGCGCCTCTCGGGAGCGTTCCCCGTCGCACTCCGGTATAGTTGAAGCGGCTTGGTTACTGACAACGGGGTGCGCGTCCGCCTCAAGCGCCTGTGGGCCCGCTGGACGGTCATCGCCCACGCCATCGGCAACTTCCAGGCGCGCGTGCTGCTGACGCTCTTCTACTTCGCCATCGTGCCGCCCTTCGCGTTGATCGTGAAGCTGGCCAAGGATCCGCTGAGCCTGCGCCCGCCGCGGGGCGAGAGTTTCTGGATCGCGCGGCCGCCCGCCGATCCCGCCGAGGCAGGACGGCGGCAGTTCTGAGATGTATGTCCTGGGGATCTCCTGCTTCTTCCACGACGCGGCAGCGGCCCTCGTCAAGGATGGCGTCCTGGTGGCGGCCGCAGAAGAAGAGCGCTTCAGTCGCAAGAAGCACGACTACGAGTTCCCCATGCACGCCATCGACTACGTGCTGGCCGCCGGCGGGCTCACGGCGGCCGACCTCGATCACGTCGCCTTCTTCGAGAAGCCCTTCCTGAAATTCGAGCGAATCCTCATGACCTCGCTGCAGATGTTTCCCGCGGCGACCCGCCTCTTCCGGGAGGCCATGGTGACATGGCTTCTGGACAAGCTGTGGGTGAGCGCACTCATCGAGGAGCGATTAGGTGTCCCGCGCGCGAAGATCCTCTTTTCCGAGCACCACCTCTCCCACGCGGCGAGCGCGTTTTTTTGTTCGCCCTTCGAGGAGGCGGCCATCCTCACCGTGGACGGGGTGGGGGAATGGGCCACCGCCACCATGGGGCGGGGCCGCGGGACCGAGATCGCGTTGGATCGGGAGATCCGCTTCCCGCACTCCATCGGCCTCCTCTACTCCACGTTCACCGCCTTCCTCGGTTTCGAGGTGAACGAGGGCGAGTACAAGGTCATGGGCATGGCGCCGTATGGGACGCCGCGCTACGTGGACGACGTCCGCAAGCTGGTCCGGATGGCGCCCGACGGGAGCTTCCGCCTGAACATGGAGTACTTCGACTTCCATCGCTCCACGCATCGGCCGTACTCGCGGAAATTGCCCGCGTTGTTCGGGGAGCCGCGGGACCCGAACGAGAACTTCTTCACGGAGCGCTCTGGTTACCCCTCGTACTTCGGTCCGCGCCCCCCGGACTTCACCCAGCGAGCGCGGCGGAACCAGCACTACGCCGATCTCGCCGCGAGCATCCAGGCGGTGACGGAAGAACTGGTCCTGAACATGGCCAACGCGGTGCGGCGCGGCACTGGGCTGTCGAGGCTGTGCCTGGCCGGAGGCGTCGGGCTGAACAGCGTGGCCAACTGGAAGATCCTGCAGCAGACGGGATTCGACGATCTGTACGTGCACCCGGCGGCTGGGGATTCCGGAGGGGCGGTGGGGGCGGCACTCTACGCCTATCACACGCTGCTGGGCAAGCCGCGCAGCTTCGTGATGGAGCACGCCTTCTGGGGACAGGCGCATGGCGACGATACCGTGCGAGCGTTCCTCGATGGCGAGAACGTTCGCTACGAGCGCCTCGACGATGAGCGGCTCCTCGATTGCACCGTGGAGGCCCTGATGGCGGGGCAGGTCGTCGGCTGGGCGCAGGATCGCTTCGAGTGGGGGCCGCGAGCCCTTGGCCACCGGTCGATCCTGGCCGATCCCCGCCGCGCCGACATGAAGGACATCGTCAACACCAAGATCAAGTTCCGAGAACCCTACCGCCCCTTTGCTCCGTCCGTGCTCGCGCCGCGCGTGCACGACTACTTCGATGCCGCTGGCCTCGAGCGCCAATACCCCGCGCGGTTCATGCTGCTGGTGACCCCGGTGCGCGAGGCCAAGCGCGACGTCATCCCCGCGGTGACCCACGTCGACGGCACGGGCCGGTTGCAGATGGTGGTGCGAGAGGGGAACGCGCGATATTACGATCTCATCGAGCGCTTCGGGCAGGCGACAGGCGTTCCCATCGTCCTGAACACTTCGTTCAACCTGCGCGGCGAGCCGATCGTGAACACCCCGCGCGAGGCGTACGCGACGTTCCAGCGCAGCGGCCTCGATGTGCTGGTGCTGGGCAACTATTTCGTCAGAAGGGACGGGTAGGAACATGGCCAGGAGTCGAGGGCCGGCACGGCTTTGCCGCGCCACCGCGAGCGATCGAGGGCCGGCACGCCTTTGCCGAGCCACCGCGGGCAATCGAGGGCCGGCACGCCTTTGCCGAGCCACCGCGGGCAATCGAGGGCCGGCACGCCTTTGCCGAGCCACCGCGGGCAATCGAGGGCCGGCACGGCTTTGCCG
>JBKPAK010000155.1:0-8023 GCA_046726415.1 Candidatus Methylomirabilota bacterium | reverse complement strand
CCCGGCGGTGCCGTGCTGGCGGCGGATGTGGCCTCGGCGCCGCGGCCGGCGATGCAGGTCCCCGCCGCGCGTGTGGAGGCGCCGCCTGCTGCGGTCGCCCGGCCGGAGGCCCCCGGCGTTAGCACCATCTGGCGCGTCATGGCCGAGCGCATGACGGCGAGCTGGACCACGGCGCCGCACTTCTACCTAGTGCGCGAGGTCAACGTGAGCCGCTTGGCCACCTGGCGCGAGCGGGCGAGCAAGCAGACCAGCGCCCGCATCACCTACACCGACATCCTGGTGAAGCTCGTCGGGGCGGCCCTGGCGCGCCACCCGGCCGTGAACGCCTCGTGGAAGGACGGCGCGATCGTGCGCCACGCCGAGATCAACATCGGCCTGGCCGTGGCCATCGACGACGGACTCATCGTGCCCGTCATCCACCGCGCCGACACGCTCGGCCTCGCGGAGATCGCCACTCGCCGCGAGGATCTGGTGACCCGCGCCCAGTCCGGCAAGCTGCGCCCGGCCGACATCCAGGGCGGGGTCTTCACGATCAGCAACCTGGGGATGTACGGCGTCGACGCCTTCAACGCCATCGTCAACCCGCCTCAGGCGGCAATCCTGGCCGTGGGGCGCATCGCCGACCGGGTGGTAGCGGTCAATGGCCAGCCGGCGGTCCAGCCGACGATGGTCCTGACGCTATCATGCGACCACCGGACGCTCGACGGGGCGCGCGCCGCGCAGTTCCTCGACACGTTGGCCGACCTCGTTGAAGAACCTCTAGCGCTGCTGGCGTGATGTCGCGGCGATCCGTCGACGCGATCTCGCATGCTCGCGATTGGCCACTGTATCGCAGGTCCCTCACTCCTTCAGCGATTTGAAGATCGCGTTGAAGACCTCGATGGCCTTCGTTGCGGGCAAATGTATTTGAATGTTGTGTAGCTGGAACCATGTCGCGCCGGTCCTCGCTCGAGATGTGGGGATCCGCGGATCTCACCGGATACTTACCTGAGAGCAGCATCATCTTGTGCCACGCGCTCTTAGCTCCCACCGATCCCTTTCGACACCCGCGTTACACATACCTTGGATATCCACGGCCACTCGCCTGTCTATCCGGACGCCCAATGCCTCGCCCTCACGGCCCATCGAGCTGGTCCGCGGGGGTTTCTCACGCCGGCCGGCCCGCGGTTGAGGACGTGCGTGTAGATCATCGTCGTGCTGACGCCCCGGTGGCCCAGCAGTTCCTGGACCGTCCGGATGTCGTGGCCACCCTCCAGCATGTGGGTCGTGGCGCCCTTCATCTCGGAGTAGGTTCCGACAATACCGGACGACTGCGCCGTGAGGCGACTATCCTATCCAGCGTGGAGCCGCCGCGGGAGCTGATCGGAATCGACGGGTGCCGAGGCGGCTGGCTGGTCGCCGTGTCGGACGCCGCGCTGTCGGCGCTCCGCTTCGCCGTGGTCGACGATCTCGAACCCCTGATCGCCCGCGCCGAGCGCGGTGGCGCGCTGGTGGCGATCGACATCCCCCTCGGGCTCGCCGACGGGGGACCGCGCACCTGCGATCTCGAGGCGCGGCGCCTGCTCGGGCGGCCGCGGGGATCCAGCGTGTTCCCCGCGCCATGCCGACCGGCCCTCGCGGCGACGACGTACCGCGTCGCGTGCGGGCTCAGCCGGCGCGCCCTCGGGGTGGCGCTGTCGATCGAGTGCTTCAACATCCTGCCGAAGATCAGGCAGGTGGACGCGCTGATGACACCGGCGCGGCAGGCGTTCGTCCGCGAGGTTCACCCTGAACTGGTCTTCGCGCTCGCCTCCGGGCGCGCGCACGGGCTCATCGAGCCCAAGCGGACCGCCGCGGGTGAGCGCGTTCGGCTGCGGTTGCTGCGGCGGGCGGCGCCCCGCTTCGATCTCGCTGGGGTGCGCGCGCGGCTGGGCCCGGCGAGGGTCGCCCGCGACGACGTCGTCGACGCGGTGGCCTGCCTTGTCGCCGCCTGGCGGATCGGCGAGGGCAAGGCGCTGGTGCTGCCCGCCGGCGGGGTCGAACGCGACACCCGTGGGCTCCGCATGGAGATCGTCGCGTGAAGACGGAGGTCGACGCGCCCTGACGCGAGCGCTGTCATGTGCACGCCGACCCGTCAGGACATCTCCTCGCCGAAGTGGGGAGAGTGCGCTGAGACACGGGCCCGCCGGGCCACCTTGCGGACGCCGAATGCGCGCGGCGCGGGCGCTCAAGACCACGTGGTCCGCAGGCATCGGGCTGCCCGATTACACGAAAGAGTTCGACGCGATGAGGGCGAGCGCGGTCGTGCGCGACCAGGAGATCGCCAAGCGCGGCGATCTCTCGGCGCTGAGCGCGCCGCCGCCGGGGACGCGGAGCTTGGCGGCCTCGTATCGCTGGCCCATCCAGACCCACGGGTCGATTGGACCGTCGTGCGGCGTGGCCGACGTGCGCGCCGATCGGGCCACGGTGTGGAGCTCGTCCCAGAACGTCCACGGGTTCCAGGCCACGTGCGCGCGGATACTCGGCCTCGAGCGCGATCGCGTGCGCGTGATCTACCTCGACGGCGCGGGCTCGTACGGCCCCAACGGCGCCGACGACGCGGCCGCGGAGGCGGCGCTGCTCTCCAAGACGGTGGGCCGGCCTGTGCGCGTGCAGTGGAGCCGCCAGGAGGAGCACGGCCTTGACCCCAAGGGCCCCGCGCAATTCCTCGAGCTGCGCGCCGCCGTCAGCGCCGATGGCCAAATAGCCGCGTGGGAGACGCAGGCGTGGCTCCCCATCGCCACGGCGAACCTCCCCAACATTCCGCTGCTGGCGCTGGACGCGGCGGGGATCAAGCAGACGGCGGGGCGCTCGACAGGGCTGATCTACCAGAACGTGGACCCGCCCTACGCGATGCCCAATCTCCACGCCGTCGTGCACTGGATCCCGGACGCCCCATTGCGGACCTCCGCCATCCGCGCGCCAGGAAAGGTGGCCAACAGCTTCGCGGTGGAGTCCTTCACCGATGAGATCGCAGCGCTGGCGCGCGTCGACGCCGTGGAGTTCCGGCTGAAGCGTCTCTCGAACCCGCGCGGCATCGAGGTGCTGCAGCGGGCGGCGGCGCGCATGGGCTGGCGGCCCCGGCCGTCACCGCGCCCGATCGACCGGACGGCCGCCGTACTTACGGGCCGTGGCATCGCCTACGTGCACTACAAGCACGAGGAGACCCTGGTGGCCATGGGCATGGAGGTGGCGGTGGAGCGCGCGACCGGGCGCATCCAGGTGACGCGGGTAGTGTGCGCCCAGGACTGCGGGCTGATGATCAACCCAGAATGCGTGCAGAGCCAGGTGGAGGGCAACATCCTGCAAACGCTTTCCCGCGCGCTGCACGAGGAGGTCGTGTATGACAAGAACGGCGTCACCACGGTGGACTGGGGGTCGTATCCGATCCTGACGTTCCCCGAGGTGCCGGCGCTGGAGTTCGAGCTGATCCAGCGGCTGGACCAACCGCCGCTGGGGGCGGGGGAGGCGGCGTCGACGCCAGTGCCGGCGGCGCTGGGAAACGCAGTGTTCGACGCGACGGGCGTACGGCTTCGCACCGTCCCCTTCCGCGCCGACCGCGTGAAGGCCGCCCTGGCCGGGGCGTAAGGAGAAAACCCCACCGGCCGCACTTCCTTCGCGGAGGTGGCGGTCGCGGCTCCGAATCCGAACTAAACGGAAGTCGAGGCGTCGTGGCGCGGGGCAGGCCCCTGCGTGGCTCGTTCTCACTGGCTCGCAATGTGCTGGTGAGTGCGGGGAGGTTATTGCGGTTTCCGTGTCGTTAGGGGAGCGGATCGACCGAACACGATGAGACGCGGAAGCAGGACCCGGATCGAAGGAGACCAGCCATGCCTAGCGAACAAGACAAGATCGACACCTGGAAGGTTATCGACAGCCTCAACACGATCCTCGAGCTCGAGCTGGCGGGAGTGGTGCGCTACCTGCACTACTCGCTGATGGTCTTCGGCCACGCGCGCATTCCCATCATCGGCTGGATGCGCAACCAGGCCACGGAGGGCATGAATCACGCCGCGATGGCCGGCGAGCACGTGACGTCGCTGGGTGGGCATCCATCGCTGAAGATCGGCAAGCTGGTCGAGTCTCACAAGCACGACATCAGTCAGATTCTCCACGAAGCTCTGGAGCATGAGCGCGTCACCCTGCAGGAGTACTACAACCTGCTCGCGCTCGTCGCCGCCAAGAGCGTGTGGTTGGAGGAGTACGCTCGCGACCAGATCCAACTGGAGGAACAGCACATCGCCGAAGTCGAGAAGATGATGCGCAAGCCGGGGGAACTGCATCGCGCCGGTTGAGCGCACCCCGGCGCTCGTGCGCCTCCGGTGTCGGGTCCGAGCTGATCCAGATGACGAACTTCCTCGGCGGATCAGCGCGGCGCGGCGACCGTCAGATCAATCAAACTGGCAGCCGCGGCCATACGGCGGTCGTACGTCACCACCGCCGTGAGCTCATCACCGAATAGTTGGGCCGCGGCCAGGTGAATGGCGTCGAGGCTGCGCAACACGCGGGGGTCAACAGTCGCGGCCGCGTCTAGGAGCTCGTCATCGATCTGAACCAGGTTCAGCCTCTGCAAGAGTCGTCGTGCCCGGGTGAGCGCCGCCGAACCGTGACCGCGTACGGCCCGAAGGACCTCGACCCGGGCGAGGGCGCAGGACGCCCGCGCTGGTTCGTCGGCCAGATACCGGCGGAGCGCCGGGGACTCCGCTTCGGCCATGATGAGCTTCACGAGCGCGGACGAGTCGAGATACACCACCGCGTTAGCGCTCTCGGGACCGCGCGCGCGCGAGGACGGTGCTCGGGCGAGGTTTGCTGGCCACGGGCGCTATCGGAGGGCCGAGGTCAAGCAAGTCTCCGGTCGGCGGAATTACCCGACCGCGGCGCACGAGGCGCTCAACATGGTCTGTGCCGCGCACGGGAATGAGCAGGGCTACTGGGCGCCCCCTGGCGGTGATTTCCACGGTCCGCCCGGCCTCGACGCGGCGGAGGTACTCACTGGCTCGCTGCCGCAGTTCCCGTACGCCGATGGTTTTCATGAGCTACATTGTAGCACCTCCGGATCGGAAGCGCCGTGAACGGAAGCCACGTCTGGTCCGGGGCCGGCTCTTCCCCACGGCGAGAAGCGTGGTAGCACCCCGACGCGCGGCATGCTACGCTGACGCACTTTCCAGGATGCGGTTTTCCTAGGAGGGAACGGGTTGCGGGCAAACCGTGCGCCTGCTGCGGTAAGAGCCGGTAAATCGCGCTGTTCGGACGGTCCCGACGCCTGTTATTACGGGTTGTCCTGCCGCTGGTGTTCGTCTTTCACCCCCCTCGAGGAAGGATATCGGCGATGGCCACGTCTAGGACGGTAACCCTTACTCTCCCATCGTCCCGGACCGGATCCGGCCGCTGGGGCGATAGGCTGCAGCGGTTTCTGCTGAAGGACCGGACGCTGGGTTATCTATTTCTCTTCCCGGCGTTGGTCGTCATCCTGGGCCTGGTGGCCTACCCCTTTGCCAGCGCCATCGTGATGACCTTTCAGGCGAAGACGGCCGGCGCCCCGGGGCGATTCATCGGGTTGGAGAATTATCGGGAGCTGTTGAATAGCGAGCAGTTCCTGCGCACGGTCTTCAACACCGTCGTGTACACCGGGGTCGGCGTAGGGGCCAAATTTGTCCTGGGCCTGGCCATGGCCCTCGTCCTCAATCAGGAGCGCTTCTGCAACAACCTGTTTCGCTCCTTTCTCCTCATTCCCTGGGCCATTCCCACGGTGATGTCGGCCCTGAATTGGCGCTGGATCTTCGACGA
Organism: Candidatus Methylomirabilota bacterium; assembly: GCA_046726415.1. Taxonomy (GTDB): domain Bacteria; phylum Methylomirabilota; class Methylomirabilia; order Rokubacteriales; family CSP1-6; genus CAVWFS01. Next base: position 2,221 of record JBKPAK010000155.1, on the reverse strand, counting down.
CGCCAGCGGACTCATCAACAACGTCCTGGTGCGTCTGAACCTGATCGACGAGGCCATTTCCTGGCTCTCCAACCCGCACCTGGCCATGCTGTCGGTGATCGTGGTCGTGATCTGGCAGGGCACGCCGTTCTTTACCATGAGCTTCCTGGCCGGCCTGCAGGCCATTCCCAAAGAACTCTACGAAGCGGCGGAGATCGACGGGGCGTCCGTGCGTCAGCAATTCTCCTACATCACCCTGCCCCGCTTGCAGCCCATTTTCATCACGGCCGTGATGCTGTCGACCATCTTGACCTCCGCGGGCATCCAGATCGTCTACATCTTGACGAACGGGGGTCCCGCCGATCGCACCATGATCTTTCCGGTATTGGCCTATAACCTGGCCCTGGGCGGCGCCCAGCGGCTGGGGATGGGGGCCACGGTGTCGCTGTTCTTCTTCCCCGCCCTGGTCGTCTTCATCGTGTTCTTGACGCGCCGCATGCTGCGCGAGAAGGGGGAGTAGGACATGCGGCAGAGCATGACCGCCCAGCGCCGCGCGCTGCGAGGCCTTGGCAATGGCCTCTTGGTGCTGATGCTCCTGTGGACGGCGATCCCATTCTACTGGATGGTCGCCACGTCGCTGAAGCACGACAAGGAAATCTACGGGTATGAGGCCACCCTGATCCCCCAGAAGCCCACGCTGGCCAACTATGCCACCGTGTTTCGCGAGACTCCGTATCTGCTCTTTCTCCGCAACAGCTTCGCCGTGGCCGTCGGCTCGACGGTGGTGTCCATCGTCATTGCCTGTCTGGGGGCGTACGCGATCGCCCGGCTGAACTTTCCCGGTCGAGCCCTCCTGGCCCGCAGCCTGGTGTTCACCTATCTCGTTCCCACCTCGCTGCTCTTCATCCCCATGTTTGCCATGATGAGTGCTCTGCGCCTCACGGATAGCCTGCACGGACTCATCATCGCGTACCTGGGATTCGATGTGCCGTTCTGTGCCTGGTTGCTCATGGGCTATTTCAAGTCTGTCCCCGTGGAGTTGGAGGAAGCCGCCCGCGTGGACGGGTGCAACCGCATCAGTGCCCTGTTGCGGGTGGTGCTGCCGATGTCACTCCCGGCTCTGGTGGTGGTCACGTTTTTCTCGTTCACGCACGCGTGGAATGAATTTCTGTACGCGCACGTGTTCACCAGCACCAACAACGCCCGGACGGTGACCACCGGCCTGGCGACCTTCATGTCTCAAGACGTGTTCTTCTGGGGGCCGCTGATGGCCTCGACCGTCATGAGCGCGCTGCCCCCCGTGCTCATGTTTCTTGTCTTCCAGCGGTGGGTCGTCAAGGGCTTGACGCTCGGTGGGGTGAAAGGATAGGGACCACGCAATGTTGACACGACGCGACATCCTGCAGCAGGCCGGAAAGACCGCGACCGTCGCGGCCGCAACCGCCCCCTGGTGGCTGGTGCGCAAAGCTCACGCCGCACGCCAGGCCAAGCTCGTCGTCTGGAATCCCGCCGCACTGGCCCCGCAGGTCGACAAGATCATGCAGGATCAGTGTTTTGCCTACGCCAAGCAGGCGGGGATCAAGGAGAGCGAGATCGACTATTCGATCATCGGCGGCCCTCAACTCCTGCCCAAGCTGGTGGCCGCGCTGGAGGCCGGGAACCCGCCGGATATCACCCGGTTGGGCGGCGGGTACGTGCAACTCTACCGTTCGCAGGGCCACCTCCTGGAGGTGACTGACCTTGTCAACAAGATGCAGAAGGTACCGGGAGGGCTCTTTCCCATGTCCCTGCCGAGCGTCATGCATCAAGGCAAGGCGTACGGGGTGCCGCAGTCCGTCAGCCCCTGGCCGCTTGTGACCCGTCTGGACCTCCTCGAGGCGGCCAAGGTGGAGCCCCCGAAGACGTGGGACGAGTTCATCGAGGTCTGCAAGAAGCTGCAAAAACCGCCCAAGCTCACCGGCTTTGGCCTGTGTCTGGGCCTGCAGAACGATACCGACAACAACGTCATGAACATGATCTGGTGCTACGGTGGCAAGCTCGTCGAGGCGGACAACAAGACCGTGGCCCTGCACTCCAGGGGCACGATCGCCGCCGTCCAGCTGATTGCGGACATGTTCAACAAGCACAAGATCATCCCCAAGGGGGCGATCGCCTGGGACAATACCTCCAACAACAAGGCCTATCAGTCACGTCAGGTGATCTTCGTCTTGAATCCCACCAGCATCTACGCTCATCTGGCGGA
>JBKPAK010000154.1:0-10308 GCA_046726415.1 Candidatus Methylomirabilota bacterium | reverse complement strand
ACCACCATCCAGCCGGTCAGCCCGATCACCAGCACCACGTTGGCGATGTTCGAGCCAAAGACGGCGAGCACCAGGAGGGCCAGAAAGAACGTGGGGACCGTGAGCATCCCGTCGGTGAGCCGCATGATCAGCGTCTCGGAGAGCCCGCCATAGAACCCGCTGAGCGCCCCCAGGACGATGCCGATGGCGACCGCCACTACCATGGCGGCTAGGCCGATGATCAGCGACGTCCGCGCACCGTAGACCAGACGCGAGAGCACGTCGCGGCCCGTCTCGTCGGTGCCCAGGAGATGCTCGTGCGAGGGCGACGCGAACTGGTTCAGGAGATCCATCGCCTCTGGCGCATGGAGACCGAGCCATGGCGCCAGCGCCGCGCCGGCGTGCACGAGCACCAGGTACGCGAACGCGAGGACGGCGAGGCGGTTGCGCCGGAAGCGACGCCAGGCATCGGAGAGGCCGCCCGTGGTGGCGATGGGGTGCCCAATGCTCCGCTCGAGAACAGCCGTGTGCATCACCTGGCCCTGAGCGGCGGCACCGGTCTTGGTATGCGGAGGGGGCGACGCCCCCCTCGCGCTTCCGGATTCTCGCGCATCACCGCAGCGCGATCCGCCGGTCGATCACCACGTAGAGGAGGTCGGTGATCAGATTCGAGAGCACCACGAGCGTCGAGACCAGCAAGGTGGCCCCCAGAATCACCGGATAGTCGCGCGTCACCGCCGCCTCGACGGCGAGCCGGCCGAGGCCGGGCCAGGCGAAGATCGTCTCGGTCACCACGGCGCCTCCCACCAGGCGCGGCGTCAGGACGCCCAGCACGGTGACCATGGGGATCAGCGCATTCCGAAGCGCGTGCCGCCCCAGCACCCCCCGTTCGGGAAGCCCCTTGGCGCGGGCGGTGCGCACGTAGTCCTGGGCCAAGGCCTCCACCATGCTCGAGCGGACGTAGCGCGTGAGCTGAGCCAGCGGGAACGTGGCGAGCACGATGCTCGGCATGATCAGGTGCCGCAGAAGATCGCTCAGCGAGAACGGCAACCCCACCGTGAGCATCCCGGAGGACGGGAGCCAACCGAGGGTCACCGAGAACGCGATGATCAGCAGAATGGCGAGCCAGAAGACCGGGATGGACACCCCGCAGAAGGCGGTGACCGTCGCCACGTAGTCGAGAGTCGAGTACCGGTACACCGCCGAGATCATGCCAAGCGGGACGGCGAGCACCACGGCCAGGAGCAGGGCCGTGCCCGACAGCAGCAAGGGGTTCGGGATGCGCGTCCCGAGCAACTCCGCCGTGCTCATGCTGTGCTGGTAGGAGCGGCCGAGATTCCCTCGCACCGCCTTCGTGAGCCAGCGCGCGTACTGGAGGGGAATCGGATCGTCGAGACCCAGGAGCTTCTCCATTTCTTTGGCCATCCGGGGATCGACATCCGGATTGTTGAGGAGAGCCGGGCCACCGGGCGCGGCGTGGACGATGGCAAAGACCACCGCACTGACGACGAGCAGCACCGCCGTCCCCTGAGTCACCCGGCGAAGGAGGTAGCGGCGCACGAGTCGCAGCCGTCGCGGTCAGACCCGAGCGGGCCCGCGGCCCTCGACCGGCAACACGTCGATCATGCGCGCCAGCCTCCTGCGGACAGGCCTCTGCCCTGTCCCGGCGTTGGTGTGGGCGGAGTGTGGCACGGGGGGCGCGCCTTGTCTAGCCGATCGGGGATCATCCGCTCCATTGGTGCTATGGTGCAAAGGCGCCGCAACAGGACGGGCGACACGCCGGCGGAGCATGATGACCAGGATTGGAATCGCCACCGGATACGACCCCGCGCTCGACGTTCGGGCCTTCGCCCGCACGGTGCGCGACGTCGACGAGCGCGGGTACGAGATCGCGTTCTTCTCGGAGGCCTTCGCGCTCATGCGCGACTCGGTCACCGCCTTGGCCGCCTTCGCGCTCGCCTCCCGGAGCATCGCGCTCGGCTGCACGCAGGTGGTCCGGCTGCGAAGCCCGGTGACCATGGCCCAGACGCTCGCCTCCCTCGACGAGCTGTCCGGCGGCCGGATGGTCCTGTGCCCGGGTGCGGCGACGACCCTGCACGCCCGCCGCTTCGGCTTCCCACCCATGGACCCGCCCACCGCGTTGGCCGAATGGATCGAGGCCATTCGTCTGGTCCTCACGGGCGAGCGCGTGAGCTACCAAGGGACGACCGTGGCCTTCGAGGATGCTGAGCTCGGCTGGAAGCCGCGACGGCGACACGTCCCGCTGTGGATTGCCGCCACGAGCGCGACCGGCCTGCGCCTGGCCGGCCGGATCGGCGACGGCGTGCTTCTCAATACCGTAGCGTCGCCGGAATACTCGGCGAACGCCGTGCGGATCGTGCGGCAGGCCGCCGAGGAGTCGGGGCGCGATTGGGGATCTTTCGAAGTCGCGCAGCTCATCAACACCTCCGTGGACGACGACCACGCAGCGGCGCTGGACGCCGTGCGCTGGGAGGTCGCGAGCAAGTTCCATCCCGGCAAGTTCCAAAGCCAGGCCGCTCCGCGCATGCGCGTCGGCGAGCCATGGATCGATGGGGCCGAACTGCCGCGCTTCGAGACGGCTTTTGCCGCGGGCGGCCCCGAGGGCCTCGCCCGCGCCATCCCGGCGTCGTGGATCGAAGGGCTCACGGCCAGCGGCACGCCCGATGAGATCGGCCGACGGGTTGACCGCTACCGAGCGGCCGGCGTGAAGTTGCCGATCCTCCGCCCCGCGGCGGCACACCAGACTCCCCGCATCGTCGACCTCTTCGCGCCCCGGTGAGCCATCGCCGCGAGGATGTGGGGCGCCGCTCGCCCGAATCGCCCGCGCGTGGCGCACCGCGGCGGAGAGTCCGAAAAACGGGCGTGACACGGCCCGCGCCATCGGGTACGGTTCCGGACGAGATGCGGAACGGTATTCCGCAATTAGAATGCCCCCCCGGGCAGCGGAGGAGGAGGGCGCCATGACGCCGACCGACGTGGTGGTCAACGAGCCCAATCGCTGGCGGCTGGCCACGCCCGGCCACGCGGGCTGGCCGCGCTCCGCCCGCTCGGGCGATCCCCGGAAGTACTTCGTCATCTCCGCCGACTGTCACGCCAACGAGCCGGCCGATCTGTGGGCGACGCGGATCGACGCGAAGTATCGGCCGCGCCTGCCGCGGGTCATCACCGACGAGAAGGGGATCGCCTGGCGGATCTCTGAAGGTCACCGTCCGGACCGCCTGCGCGTCAACGAGCTCCAAGGCGAGGATCAGCTTCGCCAGCAGTCGGGGGCCGATCCCCGCGCGCGCCTCAACGACATGGACCGCGACGGGATCGACGCGGAGGTCATTTTTTCGAACAAGGGCCTCTCGATGTGGGCCACGCCGGATTCCGTCTTCGCGATGGCCCAGTGCCGCGTTTACAACGACTGGGCCTGGGAGACTTTCAGCTCCTATCGGGATCGGATGGCCCCGGCCGCGGCCATTGCCACCGGCGACCTCGAGGGGTCCATCGCCGAGATCCAGCGCGTGGCGAGGCTCGGCTTTCGCCTGCTCACCCTGCCCTGCAAGCCGATCTGGGGCGGGCACGACGTGGAGCATCCGAACTACAATCTGCCCATGTTCGATCCGCTGTGGGCGGCCATTCAGGACGCGGCGCTGCCCATCACCTTCCACGTCTCCACCGGGCGCGATCCGACGCCTCGCGCGGCAATGGCGGCGCCGTGATCAATTACGTGTCGCCCTCGCTGTCACCCACCATCGAGCCGGTCGCCAACCTGTGCGCGTCGGGCGTGCTGGAGCGCTTCCCCCGCCTGCGCTTCGCCACCATCGAGGCGGGGATCGGCTGGGTGGCCTGGCTCCTCGACGCCATGGACGAGGCTTATCGCAAGCACCACTTCTGGGTGCGCCCCAAGCTCGCGAAGCTCCCCAGCGAGTACTACCGCGAGCATGGTGGCGCGTCCTTCCAGGAGGATGCGGCCGGACTGGCGCTGGCCGAGCCGATGGGGCTCGTCGACTGCTTCATGTGGGCTAACGACTATCCGCACCACGAGGGCACCTGGCCCCACTCGGCCGAGGCCATCGAGCGCACTATGGGCCACCTGTCAGACGCCTCGCGCGCGAAGGTGCTCGGGCTCAACGCCGCGCGGTTCTTCGGCTTCGAGGTGCCGGCAGTGCGGCGCGGCCAGACCGGTCTGGCTTGACGCGCGGCCATGGCCCTCGGTCCCGCGCCTCGGCGGCCGCGACTCCGAGTCCCTCGGGCGGGGCGGCGCATCGCGCGGCCACGCGCGTGGTCGACCTGCTCGAGCTCCTGACCACGAGTCGGGAGGGGCTCGCGCTCCGGGATCTGAGCGCGGCCACCATGACGCCCAAGAGCAGTCTCCTGCCCCTGTTGCGCACTCTGAGCGCGCGCGGCTATCTCGAGCAGGGGCGCGGTGGCGAGTACCGGCTGGGGCCGAAGGTGCTCGCGCTGGGGGCAGCCATGCCCGGCCGGCGCGAGCTGACGGAGGTGGCGCGGCCCGCCCTCGTCGCCCTGATGCAGCGGACGCGCGAAACCGTGTTCCTCGGTACCCTGTCGACCGATGGTGTCGCCACCGTCTATGTCGATAAGGTGGAGAGCGAGCAGATCATCCGCTACGCGGCCGGCGTCGGAGATCGCCGCCCGCTCCACGCCGCCTCCAGCGGGCTGGTCATCCTCGCCTTCCTCCCTCCCGAGCGGCGCGAGGAGATTCTCCGCGTGCTCCGCCTCGAGCGCTACACCGATCGGACGATTGCGACCCTGCCTGCGCTGCGCGCCGAGCTCGAGAAGATCCGGACGACCGGCGTCTGCGTCAGCTCGGACGCCCTCGTGCCCGGCGCCTCCGGCGTCTCGGCACCGATCTTCGACCGCCGCGGCGACGTCGTGGGCGCCTGCGTCGTGGCCGGCCCCACCGACCGGATCCGACGGCGCGGCCGCCAGCTCGCCGCCGAGACGAAGGCCACCGCCCGCGCCATCTCGCAGCTGCTGGGCTACAGTGCGCCCAAGCGCCGCGCCCTGGTCGGTGCGCCGCCTCGCCGTCCTTCGCAGTCGCGCGTCCGGTGAGTTACTTGGCCTCGGATCGCGGTGGCGACAAACTCCTTGCCGATCCCGCATTGCCACCCATGGTGGCGTCGGGGCGAGCAGCGGGCTGATTCAGCCGCGCCGACATGCGACGGGGCGGTGAGCTTGGAGAGGCGCGGTCGACTGGCCAGCGCCCGTGATTCACTGCTCACCATGCCTCACCAAACTCTGGACGGGCGAGGGCGCGTGCCCGCTCCCGCTGGCTCTGGGCATGAACGTCGGGCTGTCCGCCGCCCGCTGCAGCCAGGGCGAAAAGTGCAGCACATTCAGGGTGCCGGTGACGTTCGCGCGAAACGACTCCTCATAGGGATCGTCACAGGCGACGCTGACTGCTGAATGGATGACATGGGTAATGGTCGCCTCGAGGTGGCGCCGCTCTCCTGGCGAGATGCCCAGACACGGTCGCTCGACGTCGCCCGCCACGAACCGGAACTTTCGCCGCGTCTCCGGGGCGTCGAGCCAGAGCTGGTCTTTCGCACCCCCGCCCAGCAATCCGGAAGAGGGATGATCACGTGGATGCGGTTGGGGATCCCCCGAGGCGGCTGCCCAGGCGCCTCCATCTCGCTGAGCCCGTGGCGCGTCGGGCCATTTGGCGCATACTGTCCCGCATCGTGGGCCGCCAGCTCGGTGAATCGGGAGAGCAACGTCATGGATCGGCCGAGGCGGAGATGAAGTAGCGACTGATCGCGGCCGGGACCCAGTATCGCGACGACCTGCCGAGCGCGTTCGTGGTGGCGGCTGACGATGGCGACTGAACCGCGTCGCGCGGAGGGGAGACACCCATGATCGCTCGATGGCCCATCGACATCGACGCCGTGAAGGCCGCGGGCCTCCCCGGCCGTGACGTGGAGCAATGGCAGGCCGCGCGGCCCTCATCGGCGGCCCCGGGCAAAGCCTCCGAGGCGAGCCATCCCGGTGACGCCGACGCCCTGCGCACCTATGTTGAACGCGGGCAAGGATTGCTCGCTCGCCTGCCCGCGAAGCCGGTCCGGACGTCCCGTGAAGAAGCCGCGGCGCGCGTGGTCCGTGAAGCGCTCCAGCGGGCTCGCCTGCAGTTTCTCCGCGCGCACGCGGAGCTGGTGTATGCACAGCTCACCGACGACTACCGGCAGTTCCGGCGAGCCGACGAGCTCGGTTACCTCGCCGCCGAGCGCTATCCCGGTCTCGTCCCCACGCGTGCTGCGGTGCTCGCCGAGCGCCAACACGCCCAGAAGGACAAGGATGCGGAGGCCGAGCTGGACCAGGGCCTGTTCTTTTCGAAGATCCTCGATCATCCGCGCGCCGGCAGCCACGTGATCTACGCCATGCAGCAACCGCGGCCGGAGTCGATCGACCGGCTCGCCAGTTTCCAGGTCACCGGAGAAGCTGACCTGGGTGTGGTGCACGTCCACCGGAGAGGCAAGGCCGGAGTGGTCGAGCTGCGGAACCTCCGCTACCTCAACGCCGAGGACAACGCCGCCGCGGCGGCGCTGGAGACGGCAGTCGATCTCGTGCTCCTGCATCCCGAGCTGGAGGTGGGCGTTCTGCGGGGCGGTGTCGTCGACCACCCCAAGCACGCGGGCCGCCGCATCTTCCAATCCGGTGCGAACCTCACGCACCTCTACTACGGCCAGATCGGTCTCATCGAGTTCTTCCTCAACCGGGAGCTGGGCTACATCAACAAGATGTACCGGGGCTTGGCCGGGCCGGAATGGGTCGAGAGCGAGGCCGAAACGTCCGACGAGAAACCCTGGATTGCCGCCGTGGAGTCGTTCGCCATCGGCGGCGGGTGCCAGATCACCCTCGTGTGCGACCGGGTGCTGTGCGAGGCGGGCTCGTACTTCAGCCTACCCGCCCGCCAGGAGGGATTCCTGCCCGGGGCGGCCAACCTTCGGTTGGCGCGGCTAGCCGGCGAACGCCTCGCGCGGCAGGCCATCCTGTTCGGTCGCCACCTGAGGGCCGATGCGCCCGAGGGCGCCGGCCTGTGCGATGAGGTCGTGGCGCCCGACCAGATGGACGAGGCCATCGACCGCACCATCGCGGCGACGACCGAGGGTGGGGCAGTTTCGGTCGCCGCCCAGCGCAAGGCCATGCGGGTCGGGGTGGAGACGCCGGACACGTTTCGTCGGTACATGGCGCTTTATATTCGTGAGCAGGCGGCGTGCCTGTACAGCGAGGGCCTCGTCGCCAACCTCGAGAAGTACTGGAACGCCCAGAACCGCACGCTCTGAGCGCTGCGACAAGGAGACCGCGACGACCATGCAGGCGGTGCCGACCGTGCAGATCGACAACGACCGCGTCCGCGTCACCGAGTGGCGCTTCGCACCGGGAGCGGCGACTGGCTACCACCGCCACGAGTACGACTATGTCGTCGTTCCCCTCTCCACCGGGCGGCTTCTCGTGCGCGGGTCGGCCGGGGAGAACACCGCCGAGCTGGTCTCGGGACAGTCGTACGCGCGCAGGGCCGGCGTCGAGCACGACGTCGTGAATGTCAATCCCGGACCCTTCGTATTCATCGAGATCGAGATCAAGTGAGGAACAGGACTGACGAATGCGGAAGCACGTGATCCACACCGACAAAGTCCCGCCAGCCCGCGTTCCCTTGTCGCAAGCGATCAAGGTCGGCGACTGGATCTTCGCCTCCGGCCAGCTGGGAAACGATCCGCGGACGGGCCGTCTGGCCGAGGGAGGCATTGCCGCGGAGACCCGTCAGGTCTGCGAGAACCTCAAGGCCATCCTCGAGACCGCGGGATCGTCGCTCGACCGGGTGGTGAAGGTGACCATCTACATGGTCGATCTCGATGAGGCGCTGGCCATGAACGACGTCTTCAGCCAGTACTTTCGGGAGGATCCGCCGGCTCGCACCACCTTCCAATGCGCGCGCCTCATCGGCAACGCCCGGGTGGAGATCGAGGCCATCGCCATGGCCGGCTGAGGATCCCCCATGGATCTCACGCCTCTGATGAAGCCGACCAGCGTGGCGGTCGTGGGGGCCTCGCAGCGCATGGGGCGCGGAACACGCGTCATCGAAAATCTCCAGCGCTTCGGCTACGCCGGCCGCATCTTTCCGATCAACCCGAAGTACAGAGAGATCCTCGGTCTACCCTGCTACCCCGATCTCGACTCGACCCCGGAACCGGCGGAGATGGTCGTCGTGGCCATTCCGGCCGAGCAGGTGCCCGGCCTTCTGGCCGCGGCGGCCGATCGCGGGGCGCGCGGGGCCGTCATCCTGTCGAGCGGGTTCGCCGAAGCGGGTCCTCGGGGCCTCGAGCGCCAGGCAGCGCTCGAACGGCTCACCGCCGAGCGAGGGTTGCTCGTGTGCGGGCCGAATTGCTATGGCGTCTTCAACATCCGTTGGGGGTCGGCCACGTTCAGTGCGGACTTTTCGGCGCCCCCCCGGCCCGGTCGCCTGGCGCTGATCTCCCAGAGCGGGGGCTTCAGCCACGCGGTCGCCGAGCATCTGATGCAGCAGCGATCGGTCGGCCTGAGCTACATCGTCTCCTGCGGTAACCAGGCCGGGGTCACGATCGAGGACTATTTGGAGTTCCTGATCGAGGATGGCGATACCGACGTGATCGGCGTGTTCGTCGAGGGCTTCAAGCAACCGGAGCAGCTTCGACCCGTGGCGGCCCGCGCGCGGCAGGCCCACAAGCCGATCGTCGCCCTGAAAGTCGGCCGTTCGGAGAACGCGCGGCAGGCGATGCTCGCGCACACCGGCTCGCTGGCCGGCACACCGGAGATCATCGACGCCGTGTTGAGGCAGAGCGCGATTGTCCAGGCCACGAGTCTCAACGAGATGATCGACACGCTGACCCTCCTCGCCGCTGCCCGACGCTTCCGCCGCCACCACTGGCGGGTCGCGGTCCTGAGTGGTCTGGGGGGCGAGTGCAGCCACGTCGCCGACGCCGCTGATCGGGCGGGGATCGACCTGCCGCCGCTGTCGGCGTCCAGCGTCGAGAGCATCGGTCGTTTCATGCCCGACTTTGCCACTCCCCGCAATCCGCTCGACGGCACGGGGGCGATGTACGAGAACCCGGCGCTGTTTCCGCAACTGGTCGACGTCCTGCTGCGCGACGAGGCGATCGACGTGGTGGCCATCAACCTGCGCGCCAACGTTCCCAAGCCAGGCGGATGGGCGCCGTCGCGGCAGTTCAGTCAGATCATCAGCACGGCGCTGCGGGGTGGGACGGACAAGCTCGTCCTGGCCTTCAACTCGTTCGCCGGCGGGGATCTGGACCAGCAGGTCGTCGGTCCGCTCGCCGAGGTGGGCGTGCCGTTCCTCGACGGGACGGAGACCGCCCTGCTGGCGCTACGCCATGCGCGCGAGTATCGCCGGTCTCTCGACCGCGCGGGTGAGGGCAATCACGTCCAGACCGCCAAGCGCGCTATCGCACCGGGCGCGCCCGCCAGCCTCAACTGCGATGTCGCCCCGGGCGCGCCGGCCAAGGCCGGCCGCGATGTGGCGCCCGATACGCGTGCGGTACGCCCGTGTCCCCTGTCGACGAACTGGAGCGGTGTGCTCGCGAACACCGAGGCTATGCGCCTGCTCCGCCAGTTCGGGATCCCCGTGGCCGAGACGCCTCTCGCGAGGGATCAGGCCGAGGCCGTCCGGTGGGCTGACCGCCTGGGTTACCCCGTGGTGCTCAAGATCAATTCTCCGGACATCGCGCACAAGACCGATGTGGGCGGCGTCCGGGTCGGCTGCGCAGACGCCCCCTCGGTCCGACGGGCCTTCGACGAAATGCTTGCCGACGTCCGCCGGCGAGCGCCTGCGGCGCGTCTCGACGGCGTTGTCATGCAGCGAATGGTCGCCGGCGGCACCGAGATGATCGTGGGGGTGAAGAGTGACCCCCTTTTCGGTCCGGCCGTCGTGTGCGGGTTCGGCGGCGTCCTCGTCGAGGTCATGCGTGACGTGGCGGTCCGGGTGCCGCCGGTCGACGTTGCGGAGGCGCGCGCCATGGTCGACGAGTTGCGGGGTCGCGCGCTGCTCTCGGGTGTGCGCGGTCGTCCGCCATCGGACGTGGCTGCCCTCCACGAGATGCTTGTCAGACTGGCCGCGCTGGCCGAGGCGCACCGCGACCGTCTGCGCGCCCTCGACATCAATCCGCTGCTGGTGCTGGAAGAGGGGCACGGCGTGGTCGCGGTGGACTGGCTGATCGAGTTCGCGTGACCCACCGAACCTACCGCGGGAACGAGGAGCGCCTCGGGTCCCCCGGGGCGCGACGAGCGTCGGGGGGCTTGGGGGGCCGCCAG
>JBKPAK010000153.1:0-27378 GCA_046726415.1 Candidatus Methylomirabilota bacterium | reverse complement strand
GGCATTCCATCGGTTCAGCGACATGGCAGCGCATCCGGAGGTCGACCTCATCGTCGTGTGCGTGCGGGTCCCCGGTCATCGGGATCTGGTCATGGCCGGCCTGCAGGCCGGGAAGGCCGTGCTCTGCGAGTGGCCGCTCGGCGCGAATCTCACCGAGGCGGAAGAAATGACCGGGCTCGCTGGCCAGCGCTCCGCGACGACCATCGTCGGTCTGCAGGCGCGTAGCGACCCGACGATTCTGTACGCGGCGGACCTCGTCCAGGGGGGCTACATCGGCGAAGTGCTCACGGCGAACCTAAACGTCACTGCCCAGGCCCAGCTGCAGCGAGGCCCCGGCCGCATCTGGCAGGGCGTACGCGCCAACGGCGCCAACACGCTCACCATCGCGGGCGGCCACGCCATCGACGCCTTGTGCGCCGTGCTCGGCGAGTTTGCCGAGCTCTCGGCCCGCGTGTCGACCCGAATTCCCCAGTGGCGGACGTTGGACGGGCAGCCCGTCCCGGTCGATGCGCCGGACAGCATCACCGTCGTCGGCCGCATGCGGGGCGGCGCCGAGGTGTCGATCAATGTGGCCGCCGTTCCCTCGAATCCCGGCGGCAGCCGGATGGAGATCTACGGGCACGAGGGCGCTCTGGTCATCCGGGCGGATGGCTCGCTCAACGTCGGGCCGAGTCAGTTGCACGCGGCGAGGGGCAAGGAGCCCTTGGCGCCGATGCCGGTGCCGTCCAAGTACAGGCTCGCTCCGGAAAGCATTTCTGGTGGCCCGCCGTACAACGTGGGCCAGGCCTACGCGCGCATGGCCGACGCCCAGCGCGTCGGTCGGTCCTTCGACGTCGACTTCAACCTCGCCGTCCAGCGCCACACGCTGATCGACGCCATCGAGCGGTCCTCCGCCACGGGCCAGTCGGTGAGGCTGGACCAGTGAGGAAACCCAGCGCGGACCTAGCCGCCGCCACGGACGAGATCTATTGCTTCGCCGGCAACCCGCTGGATCGGGCCAGCGAGCGCCGAAATGATCGGGAGTGGCTGGCCGCGCTGCTCGGCGACCCGGAGACGCGCATCCTGCCGCTGCGCGACCTGAAGCCGTTCACTCGCGGCCGGGCGGCGCCGGCGCTCGATTGGCAACCGGTGGCGCAGTGGCGCGACCAGATCGACACGGGCGCGCCGCTGATCTTTCTCGGCCTCGGCGACGGGCGCGCGCATTTCGCGATCGACGCGACGGGGGCGAACGTCGCCCCCGACGTCGACACCGAGCTGCTCGACGTGCGCGCCCTCGCCCCGACCATCGCCGCCGGCGAGGCGGCCATCCTCGCCGAGGCCCGCTCCCTGCTCGACTGGCACGCCCGACATCGCTTCTGCGCCCAGTGCGGATCGCCGACCAGGGTGGAGTCGGCGGGCTGGGTGCGGCGCTGCCCGGATTGCCGGGCGTCGCACTTCCCGCGCACCGATCCCGTCGTGATCATGCTCGCGATCCGCGGCGACCGAGCCCTGCTCGGGCGCAACCGGCGGCGCGCGGGCGCCCGGTTCTCATGCCTCGCCGGCTTCGTCGAGCCTGGCGAAACCCTGGAGGACGCCGTGCGCCGCGAGGTCCGCGAGGAAGCGGGCATTCGCTGCGGACGCGTGCGCTACCTGGCTGCGCAGCCGTGGCCGTTTCCGTCCAGCCTGATGATCGGGTTTCTCGCCGAAGCCCTGACCGAGGAGATCACCGTCGACCCCGAGGAGCTCGCCGAGGCGCGCTGGTTCACCCGCCACGAGATCCGGGAGATGGTGACGCACGCCGCCGCCGGCTTCGACGATCCGGGGCAGGTGTCGCTGCCGCCGCCCATCGCGATCGCCCATCACATCTGCCGGCGCTGGGCCAACGATCTCGATACGGTGTGATGCGCGAGGCCGTCCGCAAGGGAAAGTGACGTGAGGAACATCACTCGACATTTCGGCGTTCTCATTCCGTCCACCAACACCACGGTCGAGATGGAGTGCCGGCTCCTGCCGGCGACCTACCAGGCGCACGTCGGGCGCCTCATGTCGAGCGGCGCTGGTAGTTTCTCGCCGAGCCGAGATGAGGACATCGACTATCAGTCGCGCTTGTTGGGGACGGCCAAGGTCGAGATGGTCATCTTGGCCCAGACGTCGGCAAGTCTCTTTGCCGAGGACTACGACGACGTCGTCACCACGCGCATGAGCCTCGGCGCCGGCGTTCCGGCGATCACGTCGGCGCAGGCGGTCGGCCGTGCCGTTCGGGCCCTGGGAGCGCGGCGGGTCGCCATCGTGTCTCCCTATTCGGATGCGGTCAACGAACGTGCCGCCCGCTATTTCGAGACGAAGCATGGGCTCGACGCGATCGCCCTCGAAGGATTTGGCGCGACCGACGCATACGCGATCGGGCAGCTCGGCCCCCAGAACGCGCGCGATGCGTTTGCCCGGATCGATCGGCCCCAGATCGAGGCCTTCGTGGTGCCCGGGGGCAATTTCCCGACGCTTTCGGCGGTCGCCGCCTGGGAGCGGGAATTCAGGAAGCCCGTGGTGACCACGAACCAGGCGTCGGTCTGGGCGATGCTGCGCGCGTTCAACAGCGCCGACCGCCTGCCGGCCTTCGGCCGCCTGCTCGCTGAAGTGCCGGCCGACGCATCGTAAACAGCCCGGGGATGCTCGGGACGGCGAAAATTCTTGACATTGGGACGTATCTGTCCCAGCGTTTCGCCAGCCAGCGTCGAGGAGCTTCAACCCAGGGAACACGGGGGTCGAGCCATGGATCGTGAACGTCATCGGACAGTCGCCGCGCTCCGCTACGTTCTGCTGCTGCCCGTCCTGCTCCTGGCGGCCGCCCCGGCGGGGGCGCAAAGTCCCGCGCCGGGAAAGCCCAAGGTAGACCGCCTGGTGATGGGGCTCATCACACCGTACCTGGATTATGTGCGCCCCTGGATCAACGGGACGGCCGACCACAATATTCAACACGATCCCATGCTCGAGTGGCTCGTGGAGATCGACACGGAGACGGGTCAGTACAAACCGTGGTTGGCCGATAGCTGGACCCTGGGCCCCAATGGGAGGTCCTGGAGGGTGAAGCTCCATCCGGGAGTGCAATTCCATCACGGGTACGGCGAGTTCACGGCCCAGGATGTGGTCCATACCCATGCCCTCTGGTGTGACCCGAACTACCCGGGCCGCAAAGACCCACCGGTCAGCGGCTACCGCGCCGGGATTTGCCAAGTCCAGCGCATTGAGGTGGTCAAAGCTCACGAGATCACCATGCACTGCAAGGTCGTGTGTCTGGACATGCCGTTTTACTACTCGAGCGCCTCGAATGCCATGATCTTCAGCAAGAAGCAGTGGGATGCCGAAGGGGAGATGGGGTACGAACGCAAGCCGGCGGGGACGGGGCCGTATATCTTCAAAGAGCGACAGCTCGGGCGGTATGTCCTGTACGAGCGGGCGCCCACCCCCCACTGGAAACATGGCGTGGTGGACTGGAAAGAGATCAAGATGACGTGGACCCTCGAAGAACCAACGCGCTTTGCCCAGCTGTTAGCGGGCGAAACCCATCTCACCGAAGTCAACAAGGACCTCACCGACGACCTGGTGGCGAGAGGCTATAAGCTCATCCGGAGCCGCGGCACCGCCCAGCAGATGCAAATCAATTTCGGTGGGCTCTACCTCGGCACCGAGGATAAGGCCACCGGGCGCTACACCGAGTACGGGGGCATCACGGGCAAATTGGACCCGAAGCTTCCCTGGACGAACATCAAAGTGCGGCAGGCCATGAACAAAGCGATCAACCGCAAAGAATTGCTCAAGGTGCTCTACAAAGGCCGGGCCAGCCCGATGTACGTGCATGGCTTTTACCCGGACCTGGAAGGCTGGGACCCCACCTGGGAGAAGCGGTTCCCGGAGCTCTATGGTTATGACCCGGCGGCGGCCAAACGATTGCTCGCCGAGGCCGGGTACCCCAAGGGCTTCAAAGCCAAGGCCTGGTTATATCCCTTTGCCGGCGCCCCGGAAATGGCCGCGCTGATGGAAGCCGTGAGCATTCAGTTGCGCGAGGTGGGCATCGACATAGCCTTGGAAGAGGCCGACTGGGTGGCGGCCGTGCGGCCCAAGCTGCAAAAGCGGGAAGCCAGTGGGTACCTCTGGGCGATCCCGCCCTCAAAAAAGGCGGTCGAGCCGCAGCTCGCGGTCTTCAACGTCGGCAAGGGCATCGCGCATATGTTTGAGACCGATGAACTGTACAAGATGTGGGAGGATCTGCTGCAGATCACCGATGCGAAGGCCCGAGACGCCCAGCTGCGCAAGATCGGCAACTACAAGTTCGAAAACTTCGAGACCATCCCCCTGTTCGACGTCTTCATCGAGGTCATCGTCGACCCCAAGATCGTCGCGGAGTGGCCTTTCCCTGGTTGGGATGGAGGCGACATCGGCCACACCTGGCGAATCAAGGCGTGTAAACAGGAGAGGCCCTGCCGGGACTAGCCGGGAACCGTGTCGTAATGGTCCCAGTTCCCGATCACGTCGCTGGCATATAGCTTCGCGATCTCTTCCTCGGAGTATCCGAGGAGGCCGGCCAGGACCTCCTCGTTGTGCTCGCCCACCTTGGGGGTAGAGCCGACGACGGCCGGCGTGCGGCTGAAGTGCCAGAAGTCACCGGAGACGGCGATCGTCCCGGCGAGGAAGTCGGGAACCTCGACCATTGCCCGCCGCTGCCAGGGATGAGCGTCCTGGGCCGCCTGGGGGATGGTATTCACCGGCGCCGCGACCACGTCGTGGCGCGTGAAGTGGGCGATGGCGTCTTTCATCGTCATGTCGGCCAGCAGATCACGCATCGCCTCGTTCACGGCCGCCGCGTGCTTGGTGCGTTCATGGCGGGTGGTGAAGCGGGGGTCTTCCCGCCACTGCGGTTTGCCCAGGGCGCCGCACACCCGAGGCCAGTGGTGCTGGTCTCCGGCAGAAATCAAGACCCAGCCGTCCTTGCAGGGGTACATGCCACTGGGGGCCGAATCGGTCTTGCCCCGCTGGGGCTCGGTGCCCGCCCCGTGGTAAGCCGTGATGGGGATCTCGGTCAGGCTGTAGCCGGAATCCGCCAGGCAGACGTCGATGCTCTGTCCCTCCCCGGAGATGCTTCGCTCGTGGAGGGCGGCCAGGGTGCCGATGGCGGAGTGCAAGGCGGTGGTGCGGTCGATGATGGGGACCCCGGCGCGAATCGGCGCCATGCCGTCTTCGCCGGTCACCATGGCGATTCCGGACATGGTCTGGCCGATGGGGTCGTAGCCGATCTGGTCGCGATACGGGCCAAACTGCCCATAGGCCGAGACGTTGACCATGATGATGCGGGGGTTCAGGGTCTTCAGCACGTCGTACCCGAAGCCCATCTCCTCGATGGTCCCCGGGCGGAAGTTCTGCACGAGCACGTCGGAAATCCCGATCAGCTTGCGCAGGGCCGCCTTGGCTTCCTCCTTGCGCAGGTCCATGCTCAGGCTCTTCTTGCCGCTGTTGTACTGGACCCAGTACGCGCTCTGCTTGCGGACCCAGGGCGCGTGGTACCGGGTTTCCTCGCCACCGAGGCGCTCGATCTTGATGACCTCCGCCCCCAGGCGGGCCAGCACCTGGGCGCAACGGGGCCCGGCCTGATGGCGGCCCAGATCGATCACTCGGATACCGCTCAACGGCCCTTTGCCATTCGCCATCGCGTGCCTCCTGAGCCGCGGCGCCGCCGCTATTCCAGCATGCGAACGTTCGGCGCGACCGCGACCTCCATCTCCGTCAGTGCCATCACTTCCTGAGGTGTGAACCCCGGCGCTACTTTCTCGAGGACGAAGCGGTTCGCCTCCCAGCGCAGCAGCGCCAGGTCGGTCACCACGTAGCTGACGCATTCTTTGCCGGTCAGGGGATAGCTGCACTTCCGCCGCAGCTTCGGGCGGCCCTTGCTGTCCACGTGCTCCATCACGATGATTAGGTCGCCCTGGCCGGACACGAGGTCCATCGCGCCGCCGATCCTGCCGCGCTTGGCGTCGGCCGTGCTCCAGTTGGCGACGTTGCCGCGCTGATCGACCTCGTAGGCGCCGAGGATCACCGTATCGATCCGGCCTCCGCGCGCCATCTCGAAGGACGTGACGCTGTCGAAGAAGGACGCGCCGGGATTCAGCGCCACGAACTGGCCCGCGGCGTTGTAGATGTCCGGATCGATTTCGCTTTCCTCCGACACCATCCGGCCGTAGCCGAGGACGCCGTTCTCGGCGTGGAGGATCACGTCGCGGCCCTCGAGATAGTTCGACACCATCGTGGGGATGCCGACGCCGAGATTCACGTAGGTGCCTTCCTTGACGAGCACGGCCGCGTTCTTCGCGATGCCCTCGCGCGTCAGGGCCGGTTTGCCGTTGTAGAGGCGCGGCTGATCCGAGGGCCGTCGTGCGGGCCGGCGCCACGCCTTGCCGTCGACGACCTGCGTCGTCTTGACGACGCGCGACACGAAGATCCCGGGCAGATCGATCAGCTCGGGGGCGATCGCGCCGGGCTCCACGATCTCGTCCACCTCGACGATCGCGACCCGCGCGGCCTTGGCGAAGCTGGGATTGAAATTCTGGCTGCCGCCGCGAAACTGGACGTTACCGAGGCGGTCCGCGCGATACCCCCGTAGCAAGGCGTAGTCCACGCGTATCGCATGCTCGAGGACGTGGGGCTTGCCGTCGAAGGTTCGGATCTCGCGGCCCGTCGCGAGGTCGGTGTCGACGCCGGTCGGTGAGTAGAACGCCGGGATCCCGGCGCCGCCCGCGCGGCAGCGTTCGACCAGGATTCCCTGGGGGACCAGCTCCACCTCCATCGTGCCGGCGGCGATCTGCTCCTCGCTTGCCGTTGGCGTGCCCGGCCGCACGGAGAACGCCGCGATCAGCTTCTTCACCTGGTTGTTCTCCGCGAGGATCTGGCCGCGGGTCGCTCCGGGATCACCCAGGGAGTTGCAGACGAGGGTGAGCTCCTTCGTGCGCTGATCGCGCAGGGCGCAGATCAGGCTCGTGGCAAAGCGGTGCGCGACCCCGAACCCGGCGATGGCGACCGTCGCTCCGTCGGCGATGTCCGCCACCGCCTGCTCGGGCGATGCAACGATCTTGTTCATGAGCGTCCTCCGGCCACGCATCCTCGGCAGCCCGGCAATGATAGCGTTCCTTCGATCCACTTCGATAGTCGTTGGCCGACACCGGATGGAATTGCGGCACCGTCGGTGATGGGTGCGAACTCGTAGATGCCGCCATCCGCCATCAGTGACAGGAAGAGGTGGCCATCCTTGATCACGTACGACCGGACGAAGCTCCAGTGCTTGACGATACGATCGTGCAGCGAGCCGGGCGGGCACATGGCTCGCGTGAGCGCGAGCGGCCCAAGCTGCAGCTGATTCGGTCCGGGCGACTGCCACGTGCCACGGCCCCGGTTGCAGTCGATGCGTGCGGTCAGGCTGCCATCGGAGTTGAACGCGATGGTGTACTTCGCCGGGTCGTCCGGGCTCAGCGTGGTGTCGTCACTTCCCTGGAACTTGACGAGTCGCCAGGAGGTGCCGCCGAGGCTGGGCGCGGTGCTTTGCCGCGGGGTGTGATCGAAAGCCCCGCAGGCGGCGAGCAGCAGGATCGTCCCCAGGAGAGGTGTGGCGGGTCGCAAGAGAATGGCCAGGCGTGGCTACGTGGCTCGCGCCGGCCACGCCGGGGCGTGGTAGCCGAGCGGCACCGAGGGCCGGGCCCAGCGCGGCGGCGTTTCGGACAGGCGCACCACCGGGCCGAGATGGTGCAGCCGACCGACCGGCGTGTCGCTCGTCATCGACCAGCGCTTCAGCTCGTCGGAGGTGAATTCCTTCGGCACATCGGTGAGCTCGGCCTCCGGAACCTGACCGCGTCCGACGAGCCAGCGCCCGGTCTGGGCCAGCGAGATCCGCACGAGCCAGCTACCTCCCTCGTTCGCGCGGCGCGCGAGGGCCACCAGCGCGCCGAACGCCATCAGATAGCCGGTCAGATAGTCGATCGCCGACACGGGATAGAACTGCGGGCCGGGCGCCGCGCCGGGGAACAGCTCACCCTGGCGGCTGGTGATGCCGCTGACCGTTTGCACCACCGTGTCGAAGCCACGGCGGGACGCCCACGGCCCGACGTGGCCGAAGGCGCACAGCGAGACGAAGACGATGCCGGGCCGCAGCTGCGCCAGCGCCTCGGGCGAGAACCCGCGAGTGCCGAGGGTGCCCGGCCGGTAGCCCTGCGAGAACACATCGGCCTCGCGGACCAGTCCGCGCAGGGTGTCGACGTCCTTCGGCTCGCGCAGATCGAGGTGGGCGGAGAGCTTGCCGTGGCCGGTGTCGTACTCCTGGTACCCGATATTCGGCAGATGCGCCCCGGTGATCTTCAAGACGTCGGCGCCGTGCTCGGCCAGGGTGCGGGCACAGGTGGGCCCGGCGAGGACGCGCGTGAGGTCGAGCACGCGGATGCCCGACAGCGGCCGATCGCCGTCGGGGAGTTTTTCCGGCGGGCTGCTCCCGATCTTGACGATCTCCATCAGCGGCAGCGAGGCGATCGCGGCGGCCTGCGGGTGCTGGGCCCATTCGTCCATGGTGCGCACCATGCCCCCCGCACCCTTGGCGGCGATGATCGCCTCCTCGAGCTCGAGGGCGTCCCACTTCGCCACCGCGTTGCGCACGGCCTCGCGATCTTCCGGCACGCCGAGCACGCCGAGGGCGGCGGCCCGATGGTTCGGGAAATTGCAGTGCAGGTAGCTCCAGCCGCCGTTCTTGGCCGGATAGACGCCCATCACCGTGTTGCGCTCGGTCGAGACGGGCGCCCCGTCCATCTGCATGTAGTGCCCGCTGCGGAGCGAGGCGGTCGCCTGGCGGGTATCCACCGCGACCTCCTGGCGACGCCCGGTGCGCAGCGCCCACAGCTCGGAAACGGCGAGGCCGACCGCCGCCAGCGCGGCGGCACTGGTCTCGCCGATCCGGAACGGCGTAGGCAAAATCGGATCGGCGCCGCCGGCGATCTCGACGGCGCGGACGCGCTCTTCGGCCCAGCCGGCCACCCGCAAGATCGTACGCAGAGCGTCATTGGTCATGATCGGGACTCCTCCCTCGAACCCCAGTCGAACCCCAGTCGAACAGCGACAGATCGATCGCGTCTCCCATCGCGCGGTAGCCTAAGTCGCTCGGGTGAAGATGATCGCCACAATCGTACATCGGCCGCATCCGGCTCGGATGGTCGGGATCGCGCAAGGCCTGGTCGAAATCGACGATCGCGTCGAAGGCGTCGGTCTGGCGCAGCCACGCGTTGACCGCCTGACGTTCCGCCTCGCGCTTGGGGTTCCAGGCGCCGGGGAGGAAGGTCTCATTCTCGAACGGGGTCAAGGTGCCGCCGAGGACCTTGATCCCGCAGGCCCCGCCGCGCACGGCGAATTGCTTCAGCCCGGCGATCATCTGCGGCGCGGTGACCTCTTCCTCGGGCCTGCCGTTGCGGTTCCGCAGATCGTTGGTGCCCAGCATGATGACCGTATGAGTGACGCCGGGCTGGGCCAGCACGTCGCGGTCGAAGCGGCGCAGGCCGCTATCGCCGCGGATGTCGTGCAGAATGCGGTTTCCGCCGAGCCCCTGGTTCATCACCGCCATCGGCCGCCCGCGCTGCCGCGCCATGAGCCGCCGCGCGAGCTGCGAGGACCAGCTGTGATGGCCGTCATGGGTCGAGATATTGGCGTCGGTGAGCGAGTCGCCCACCGCCACGATGGCGCCCGTCTCTGGCGGCGCGGCGACATCGATGCCGCAGACAAAGTACCAGTTGTCGGTGAGGCGGCCGACCGGCATGAGCTCGTCGGCCGAAAAATCTCCCGGCGGCGATATATAGTTGGTCTGCCGCGCATAGCGCCCGGTGATCCCGAAGCTCGCGGGCAGGTCGTCCGGCAGGTGCACGCTGACGGCAAGGTCCGACAGCGGCGCGACCCCCAACTCGACGGGATCGCTGACGATGAGCGCACCGGCGGCGATCGTTGCGGCGGTTTCGCCGCCGAACGTGAGCCGTCGGTTCGAGCCCGGCACAACGGCCGAACCGGTGCTGCGCACGCCCACGCAAGCCGCGCCGATCGCCAGCGGGCGCGTGCCATGAGCATTCGAGATGCGCACGCGCAGCCGGTTGCCGCCGATGCTGACCCGCGGGATCATCCGCAAGGTATGGCCGCTGAAGGCGGCGCCTTCGGCGGGCGCAGGGGCCGCCGTCCAGGTGCCGACCCAGTGTGTCGTGTCCCGCATGGTTCGACGCCTCCCAAGAGATCCCTACCACATCCTCGGCCTTGTTCGTGAGCGACAGAGGCGCCTTGACCACGAGCCCGCGGCGGGGCAGCATTGCTCGGGGCAGCGGGGGAGGCGATTTCGAAATCTCACCACACGGAGGGAAGGCGCACATGTACCAGACCGATCAGTACGAAGGCATGATCGCCGAAACGGGGACCATCAAGGGGCACAACGGGGACGTCATCAACGCGTACGTGGCGCGACCACTCGGCGCCGGGCCGTTTCCCGGCATGATCGTCATCCACCACGCGCCGGGTTGGGACGAGTGGTACCGCGAGTGCACGCGCCGCTTCGCCCACCACGGCTATGTGTCAATCTCCCCGAACCTGTACTTCCGCGACGGCCACGGAACGCCCGAGGACGTCGGGGCCAAGGTGCGCGCGGCGGGAGGCGCCCCGGACGCTCGCGTGCTCGGCGATCTCGACGGCGCCAACGCCTACCTTCGCTCACTGCCCTACGTGAGCCGCAAGGTCGGCATCTTCGGCACGTGCTCGGGAGGTCGGCAGGCGTTTCTCGCCGGCTGCCGCCTGAAGGGCCTCGACGCCGTGATCGACTGCTGGGGCGGTCGAGTGGTCCAGTCCAAGGACGAGCTGACCCCCAACCAGCCGGTGGCGCCCATCGACTACACCAAGGATCTCTCGTGCCCCATCCTCGGACTCTTCGGCAACGAGGACAAGGCGCCCACCCCGGAACAGGTCGACGCGCACGAGGCGGAGCTCAAGAAGCACGGCAAGCAGTACGAATTCCACCGCTACGACGGCGCGGGCCACGGCTTCTTCTACTATGACCGCCCGGCGTACCGTCAGGAGCAAGCCGTGGACGGCTGGAAGAAGGTTTTCGCGTTCTGCGAGAAAACCCTGCGCTAACCGGACACGAGGAGCCCAGCCATGTGCACGATGATCGCCCACCAGGTGAAACTCGAAGGCCGCGGAAGGAGTGGCCCGGAGTGGTTCGAGGTCCGCGAAGCCAACGTCTCCTACGACCATCCGTACGATCTGCCGCTCGAGCACGCGCTCAACATCGACTTCGTCAACGAGGCTCTCGGTCCGGGCGCCCGCGTGGCCGTGGAGCTCAGCGTGGACGCGGCACGACAGCTCGTGAAGACCATCGAGGCCGTGCTGGCCCAGGCCGACCAGCGCGGCGTGCTGGAGGACCGACCGGTGGCAGCAGCGCCCGCTGCCCCTTCCTCAGAAGGGTAACGGCGTCATCGGAGCCGCGCGGGGCGGGTGCGCCTGACTCGCCCCGCGCGCCGAAGGGGGATGAGCGTGGTCGATCGCACCGTCACGCCCGACCCGTGATCCTTTCTGCAAGGCGGTGAGCATGGACACGCACTCCCGGGGACGCCGGAGCTTTTTGAAGACGATGATTGCGCTGGGCGCGGTCGGCGCACCGATCGCCGCGGCCTGGCCGCCCGGCCCCGTCTATTCGGCTGATGTGAGGGGAGGATCCAGAATGAAGACGGCGTACGATCCCGCGGCCACGTTCGAGCTCAAGGTCACCGAAGAGGAGTTCCGGCGCACGGCGGGCGGGCGAATGCTGATGGCCCGCATCTATCAACCGCAGGGCGCGGGACCGTTCCCGGCCTTGCTGGACCTGCACGGCGGCGCCTGGAACCGCAAAGACCGCTTCGCTGAGGAGCCGATGGACCGCGCGGTGGCGGCGAGCGGGGTGCTGGTGGTGGCCATCGACATGACCTTGGCGCCGGAGGGGCCGTACCCGGCCTGTGTGCAGGACGCGAACTACGGCGTGCGTTGGCTCAAATGGAAAGCGGCCGGGTGGAATGGGGACCCCTCAAAGGTCGGTGTGTACGGCAGCTCCAGCGGCGGCCACGTCGCCCAGCTGCTGGGCCTGCGCCCCCGCGATGCGCGCTACAACGCGATTGCCCTGCCCGCGGCCTCGCCCGTCGATGCGACGGTGGCCTACGTGGCCACGCGCTCGCCGATCAGCGATCCGTACGCGCGCTTCCAGCAAGCCGAGAAGATGCAGCGCGCGAGCATGATCCAGAACCACAAGATCTTCTTCAATCCGTGGGAGACGATTTACGAAGGTAATCCGCAGCAGATCCTCGAGCGCCGCGAGGCGGTGACGCTCCCCCCGTTGCTGATCATGCAGGGGGCGCTCGACGACAACGTGCTCCCCGCCCTGCAGGAGAAGTTCGCCGCGACGTACCGGGCGGCGGGCGGCGATTGCCAGCTCCACGTGTTCGAGAGCAGCGAGCACGAGTGGGTCGCCAAACCGGGGCCACAAACCGACCGCGCCCGCGAGATGGTCAAGGCCTTCATCGCGCGCAACCTGGGGGCGTAGCGCCGCGCGACATCGGGGCGGGCCTCCTCCTCACGCCCACGGCTGGATGTTCGGGTTGATGCGGAAGAAATTCGTCGGATCGTACGTTCGCTTCAGGGACACCAGCCGCACATAGGTCCGGGGGCGGTAGGCATCCTTGACCCCTTGCTCGAAGTCCTCGGCGAAGGCATTGACGTAGATGCCCCCATGCAGGAACGGCTGTATTCCGCGATAGAGTTCGCGCGTCCACTGGATGTTTCGGTCCGCCTCTGACGGATCGTCCCAGCCCGACAGCATCAAGAAGTCGTACGGCGCATCGCGGTGGCTGAAGGCAGTCTCGTCCGGGCCGACCCGGTTGGCCGCGTTGCCGAGCTGCTGGAAGCCCACGACGGTGTGCGGCGAAGGAGCGGCGGCGAAGTACTCGATCATGGCGTCGATGGCATCGTCACTGATCCGGTTCATCAGGCTCGCTTTCCAGTAGTAGCGACGTCCGCGGGGAAACGTCGCGTCCATCATGCTCTGGACGGCCGCGTAAGGCATGGGGCCGATCTGGTCCACCAGAGGCGGGCCGAACTCCCGGAGGGGTCGCAGGACCTTTTCCCCTTCCTCGAGGGAGCCGTTGTAGCAGACCGCGATGGCCGCCACGCGGAAGCCCTCGGGCGCGGTCAGCAGAGCACCGATCGTGTTCACCTCGTCGGGGATCCCCCGCGAGAAGTCGCTGTACAAGCGAAGCACGTCCCTGGCTCGCTCGAAGGGGTGGACCACCATGCCCCCCAGCACGCGGCCCACCCGATGGAGGCGGTACTCGAACGACGTGACGACGCCGAAGTTTCCGCTGCCGCCCCGCAGCGCCCAGAAGAGGTCCTGATTCTCGGTGGCGCTGGCCGTCAGGAGGCGGCCGTCGGCGGTGACGACGTCAGCCGCCAGGAGGTTGTCGCACGCCAGCCCGTATTTCCCCGCGAGCCAACCCAGGCCGCCGCCCAGGGTGAGGCCGGCGATCCCGGTGTCCGAGTTGGTGCCTCCGGTGGTGGCCAGCCCGAACGCCTGGGTCGCGTGGTCGAAATCGCCCCACCTGGTTCCCCCTTCGGCGCGCGCCGTGCGCCGCGCGGGATCGACGCGGACACTCTTCATCGCCGAGAGGTCGATCGTCAGTCCGCCATCGCAGAGCGCGGTCCCGGCGGCACTGTGGTCACCGCCGCGGACGGAGACGAGCACGTTGTTGGCCCGGGCGAAATTGACACAGGCGATCACATCGGCGACGCCGGCGCAGCGGGCAATCAATGCCGGCCGCTTGTCGATCATGCCGTTCCACAGGCTGCGGGCGTGGTCGTAGCCATCGTCGCCGGGAAGAAGCAGGGGGCCGCGCAAGCTGGCCTTGAAGTCGCTGAGGATCGCCCCCCGCAGGGTCGCGTCACCGCCGGTGGTCGTGGTCACGTGCTGATCGTTCATCACTCTCGCTCCTCATCGAACCGCGCTAGACCTCTGCTCCTCATCCAGCCGCGCTAGACCTCGGGAAATGTGCGCGAGAGCTTCTCCAGGGTCAGCCACTCGCGCTGCTCGTCGGTCAGGTAGTCGATGCCGAGGCCGTATTCCTGCCAGCGGTCGCGCACCTTGCGCTCGAGATCCACGGGCAGCGTGTTGATCGGCGGGTAGCGCCGGTTGCCCCAGGCTGGGTTCGGGTCGAACTCCCAGTTGCGGGTGGCGTCGATCAGCACGCGCGTCCAGCGGCCGGTTCCGTACTTCAGCGGGTTGGCCTGAGCCCGCGGCGTGGACGGATCGAGCACCGAGCCGAAGGTCGGACCAAACGTCACGAGCTGTCCCTCCCCCGCGTTGACCCGAAAGGCGAAGGCCCAGTCGAGGGCCACCGGATCGCGGATGTCGATGTCCTCTTCGACCACCATGACGTTCTTGTAGAACCACTGCCCGGCGCCCGTGCCCCACAGCGCGTTGGCCACCTGCTGAGCGTGGCCGCAGTAGCCTTTCCGGATCTGCACGACGATGTTGGTGCCGGTCGAGACGGGCGGCTGCCAGACGTCGGTGACCCCGGCCACGCCGACGTCCTCCAGGACATTCCAGGCGATGGCCGACCACGCGTAGGCGCAGAGGATCGAGTCCTCGCTCGGGAAGCCTGGCCGGGCGCCTTCGAGGGTGCCGCGCAGGATCGGATCGTCGCGATGGGTGACGCACGAGACCTGAAGGACGGGTTTGGGCGAAGGCTGACCACCGGCGTAGCCGGGATACTCGGCGAAGGGTCCTTCCGGCTCATACGTGGTCGGATCGGGCGAGACCCGTCCCTCCACCACGATCTCGGCGGTGGCGGGAACCTCGAGGGGCACCGTCTCGCACTTCACCAGCTCGACCGGCCGGCCCAGGATCGCGCCCATCATGTCCCACTCGCAAACGTTCTTCGGAAACGGGCTGCCTGCACAGAACGGCATGACGTCGTGCCAGCCGTGGACGACGGCCACCGGCATGGGCTCGCGCGACACTCGATGCTTGCCGAAGTGCGCGCCCCAATGCTGGGTCGGGATCAGGAGCTTGCCGACTCTGTCGCGGCCCAGTACCTGGCCCCGGTAGATCCCCACGTTCGTCTGACCGGTCTCGGGGTCGCGGGTGACGACGGCGCAGAACGTATCGAGGTAGCGCCCGCCGTCGAGGTGGTGCCAGCGGGGTGCCGGGAACTCTCGGAGGTCCACCTGCCGGCCGCGGAGCACGTGCTGCTTCACGGGCCCCTTGGCCACCATGGTGGGCGGGAGGGGCTTGCGGAAGATGTCCTTGAGCCGACGCACGATCGCCTGGTCCGGGGTGTCGAGGGGGAGTCCGAGCATGAGGCAGACGTGCGTCTTGTTCGACATGCTCGCGGTGAGAAACTTCGTGCACCGGGTATGCTGGTGGCCCTTGATGTTCTCGAAGAGCAGTGCGGGTCCGCCGCGGGCCATCGCGATCCTGGCCACCGCGCCGATCTCCTGATCCCAGTCCACCTCCGCCTTGATCCGTCGGAGCTGGTCGGCGCCGTCGAGCTGGCGAAGCCAGCTGCGCAGGCTCGGCCCTTCGTCGCCGGACGAGCGCGTCGGCGCCCGCGGCGAGGACCGCTTCGGCTTTCGCTCGGGCTTTCTGCTCACGATCACCTCCCGGTCGGCCCCCGGCCGACGCCGGACGCTGAGGTAGGATAACGGAGACGACGTGAAAACGCTCAAGGTCGAAACGGTCGCTCAGGCCTATCTCGAGCTGCTCGAGGACCGCGGCGTGGAGTTCTTTCTCGCCAACGCCGGCACCGACTTCGCCCCCCTGGTGGACGCCTTCGCCCGGCGGCACGCCGAGGGCCGACGGCACCCGAAGCCCATCGTCGTGCCGCACGAGTCGGTGGCCGTCGGGATGGCCCACGGCTGCTGGCTCGCCTCAGGCCGCCCGCAGGCCGTGATGGTGCACGTCACCGTGGGCACGGCCAACGCGGCCTGCGGGATCATCACCGCCGCGCGATCGCAGGTGCCCATGCTGTTCACGGCCGGGCGCACGCCTATCACCGAGGCGGGGCTGTCGGGCGCCCGCGATCTCTATATTCACTGGGCCCAGGAGAGCTTCGACCAGGCGGCCATGGTGCGCGAGTACGTGAAGTGGGACTACGAGTTGCGCACGCCGGTCCAGCTCGAGGCAGTGGTGGATCGCGCCTTCGAGCTGATGCTGGCCGAGCCGCGGGGCCCCGTGTATCTCAGCTTGCCGCGCGAAGTGCTGGCCGAGCGGCTCGAGTCGCTCGCCATCACGTCGCCCGCGCGGCGCGAGGCCGCCGGCCTTCGGTTCCCCGACCCGGCGGCGATCGCGCGAGCCGCGGATGTGCTGGTGACCGCCGAGCGGCCGCTGATCCTGGTGTCGGGGGCGGGCCGCGATCCCACCGCCGTTCCGGCGCTGGTGGATCTCGCCGAAGGGGCTGGCATCGGCGTGGTCGAGGTGGATCCGACGCACGTGAACTTCCCGCAGAGCCATCCGCTCCACGTGGGCTTCACCCAGCCCTCGGGCACCGATCCAGCGCTCGATGATGCCGACGCACTCCTGGTGATCGACAGCGACGTGCCCTGGTATCCGTCGCTCCGCGCGCCGCGCGCGGGCGCCAAGGTCATTCATGTGGCCGTCGATCCAGCCTTCGCGCGCTATCCGATGCGGAGCTTTCCCGTGGATCTCGCCATTGCCGCGCACCCCGCGGCGAGCTTGCCGCAGCTGGCCGCCACGGTGCGCGAGCGGATCGCTCCCGAGGTGCTCGCCGGGCGACTCGAGCGCGTGCGCGCGCTCCATCGCGCCCGTCGAGGCGAGTGGGACGCGGACATCGCCCGGCAGGCATCGGCGCCCGCGATCGGCTTCGCGTGGGTGATGCGCTGCCTCGAGCGAGCGCTCGACGACCGCACGGTCGTGGTGAACGAGTATCCGCTCGACCGGCGCTACATCGGCTTCGACCGACCTGGCAGCTTCTTCGGCCAGCCCCATTCGAGCGGGCTCGGCTGGGGTCTGCCCACCGCTCTCGGAATCAAGCTCGCGGCGCCCGACCGCACGGTGATCGCCGCGCTCGGCGACGGGTCTTACCTGTTCAACGAGCCCGCCGCGTGCCACTTCGTCGCGCGGGCCCAGGGGCTGCCGGTTCTCACCGTCATCTTCAACAACGCGCAGTGGGAGGCGGTGACGAGCAGCACGCTCGCCCTCTACCCCGAAGGCTGGGCCCGATCGACCGAGACCTACCCGCTGACCGCGCTCGAACCGGTGCCGCGCTACGAGGAGATCGTGCGCGCCTTCGACGGCCACGGCGAACGTGTGGATCGACCGGCCGACGTCCCCGGCGCCCTCGAGCGCGCCCTCGGCGCCGTGCGGGACGGCCGCCAGGCCGTCCTCAACGTGATCTGCCGGCGCGCGGTGTAGCCGATCGATCGCGTCGACGCGCGTCAGCCCGCATTGCGTCCGGGGAGGCCGTGATTTATCCTCCTCCCGCGACGGGCCACCGAAGCGTCGCGAGCACTTCCTTGGAGAGCAAACCGATGGCACAGGCGGTGACATGGCCCGACGGTGCGCGCTGCGCCGTCATGATGACCTTCGACCTCGACGGCGAGTCACCCTGGATCCAGCGCGACCCGGCCCTCGCCGAGCGCGCCCTCCACATGTCGATGGGGGCCTATGGGCCCAAGACCGGGATGCCGCGCATCCTCGAGGTGCTCGACCGCTATGGCATCAAGACGTGCATCTTCACCCCGGGCTGGATCGTCGAGCGATATCCGGCCCTCTGTGAGGACATCGTGCGCCGGGGCCACGAGATGGGGCACCACGGCTACCTGCACGAGAAGCCGTTCTTCATGAAGAGTCGGGAGGAGGAGGAAGAGCTGCTCCTCAAGAGCCTCGACGTGTTCGAGAAGATCCTCGGCGTGAGGCCGCTCGGCGCGCGGGCGCCGTCGGCCGATCCGAGCCGCCACACCATGGAGCTCCTGAAGAAGCACGGCCTCGTCTACCACAGCAACGCGCTCGACGCGGATTTGCCCTATTGCCACGAGACGTCTCATGGTCCTCTCGTCGAGTTCCCCACCGCCTGGTGCAACAACGACGCGCCGTTCTTCATGTTCAGCTCGGTGCCGCCCGTCGGCCACGGAATCTGGAGCCAGGAAGACGTCTGGGAAATCTGGTCCGAGGAGTTCGAAGGCCTCTACGCGGAGGGCAGCTTCTTCAACTGGTTAGGCCACCCGCAGATCATCGGGCGCCCCTCGCGTATGCGAATGGTCGAGCGGCTGATCCAGAAGATTCTGGGCAAGGGCGACGTCTGGTGGCCGAAGCCGATCGACCTCGCCCAGTTCTGGCTCGCCCAGCCCCGCTAGATCACCGCTCCCGCGGGCCACGGCCTACCGTTCGACGAACGCCTTCAGCCGGCCCAGCGCCACGTCCCATTGCCTGGAGATCAGATCCAGACACCGGCGCGCCTCTTCGAGCGGTTGCGGCTCGAGCTCCCAGATCCTCTCGCGCCCGAGGCGGCTCCCGCGGACCAGCCCGGCGCCGGCGAGAACGTGCAGGTGCTTGGTGATCGCCTGCCGGGTGACGCCCGACCCCGCGCTGAGGCGCGCGATAGACATCGGGCCCGCCGTGCACAGGCGGGCCACCAGGCTCAGACGCGTCTTGTCGCCCAGCGCTGCGAAGATGGGCGCCGAGTCCTTCAGCCGCGAGTGGGCGACCCGGACCCTACGCCCCGCCGCCGACATGCCGTGCGATGGACTCCATCTGCTCGGCCCATCCCTGCTCGTTCATCCGGAACGCCTCGGCCCGGCGCGCCAGCGGGATCGCGTCGAAACCGGACTCGGTGACGGTGAGCAGCGTGCCCTCGGGGACCTCCTCCAGCTCGAAGACCACGAGAGTCGGGGGCTCGGCGGAGTAGTCCAAGCCGGGCTCGACCGGGTAGGGATGCCAGCGCCAGGAGAACAGCCGCTCGGGCTCCATCCGCTCGACGGTGATGTCGAATGTCACGTGCTCGTACCCGGGATACGTGACCGCCCCGCGCAGGCGGGCGCCGGGGGCGAAGGTGCCGGTCAGCGCGACGCCGAACCACTGGCCGAATTCCTTGGTGTCGGTGAGGGCGCGCCAGACGCGGGCGCGCGGCGCGCGAAGCCGGATCTTCTTCTGGATGCGATCGGTATCGGCAGAGCTCATATGCAACCTCCCGATTGCATGTTAGACGGGGGCCGCCCAAAATGCAACCTGAAAGTTGCCTGTTCGCGTCGCCCCGCCCGCCGCATCTGGCGCGAGGTTTTCACAATCCTGGGGCTCCGTGCCGGACGCGCGCCCGACGCCAGAGCAGGAGCGCGACGAGCGCGCCCAGTCCCGCTGCCCCATTGACCAGGAACGCGCGGGCAATCCCCCAGTGCTCGGAGACGAAGCCCACCCAGAAGGCGCCGAGGGGGAAGATCCCCCCCGACAGCAGCGTGTAGAGGCTCATCACCCGGCCGCGCAGCGCATCGGGCGCGCGGAGCTGGAGCGACGTGTTGCAGCCCGCAACCACGATCGTGCCGGCGAAGCCGGTAACTGCCAGCAGCACCGCCGCCAGCCCGAACCAGCGTGTGAAGGCCAGCCCGATCAGCCCGGCCAGCGCCACCGCCAGCCCCGTGGCGATCATCTCGGCGGGCGGCGCGCTGGTGCTCAGCGCACCCAGCAACAGGCCCGCGGTCAAGGCGCCGACCCCAAGGCACGCCATCAGCAGGCCGAAGCCCTCGGCCCCCATCGCCAGCTGGTCCCGCGCGAGCAGCGGGACGTACACACTGAAGTTGAAGATGCAGAAGCTGCAGACGATCTGGATCCCGAGGATGAAACGCACCGCCGGCGTGCGGAGGGCGTAGCCGACGCCCTCGAGGATGTCCTCCACGACGGTCGTGGTGGCCGTGCGCCGGACCGGGCGGCGACCGGGGATCAGCGACAGCATCGCCATCGCGAAGACGAAGGCGATGGCGTTCAGGAAGAACCCGAGCGAGAGGCCGAGGCGCGCGATGAGGATGCCCGCGATCGACGGGCCGATGATCCGAGCGCCGTTGAAGGAGGCGGAGTTGAGGCCGACGGCGCTGGTGACGTGGTCGCGGCCGACCAGCTCCATCACCAGCGATTGACGCGCGGGCTGATCGATCGAGCTCATGATCCCCCAGATGACCGCCACCACGAGCACGTGCCAGTAGCGCGCGTGCCCGCTCCACGCCAGGAGCCCGAGCGCCACCGCGAGACCGCACTGCGTGCTCTGGGTGACGAACAGCAGGGTCCGCCGGGTCACACGGTCGGCCAGCACGCCCGTGAAGACGGAGAAGAGCAGGATCGGCCCGAACTGCAGGGTAGACGTCAGGCCCAGCAGGAACGGGGAGTTCGTGAGCTGGAGCACCAGCCAGGACTGGCTGACGGTCTGCATCCACGTCCCCGTCTGGCCGATCAAGGTGCCGATGAGATAGACGCGATAATCCCGCTGGCCGAGCGCGCGGAGGCCGGCGGGGAGCGGCATGCCTCGACCAGACTAGCACCCTCAGCGGGGAGGGGCTTGACGTCGGCTCGACGCAGGGAATATAGTTGCTGATGACAACCATGAGAGCCGACGACGCCACCCTGACGCGGCAGGCGAGAGAGTTACAGGACGCGCTTTCCGAGTTCGTCCGCGTCTACCAGTTTCGGGACCGCGATCAGATCTGCTGCCACGACGTCTCGGTCACGCAGTGCTACGCCCTCGATGCGCTCCTGCGACGTGGCCTGTCCACCCTCAACGAGCTGGCCGCCGAGCTGTGCCTGGACAAGAGCACGGCGAGCAGGGTGGTGGCGACGCTCGAGCGAAAGGGCTACGCCGCCCGCTCCCCGCACCCGCGCGATCGCCGCGCGCTCCTGCTCACCGCGACGGCCGCAGGCCGGCGCCTGGTGGAGCGGATCCTCGGCGACCTCGTCGAGGAGAAGAAGCGCCTGCTCGCCGAGTTTCCCGAGGAAGTGCGCGAGTCGGCCGCCGAGCTCATCCAGCGCCTCACCACCGCCAGCCGCGGCTGCACCACCGCCAGCCCCGGCTGCACCACCGACGCCGCGCCGGTCAAGCGAGGGGCCTGAATCCAGGCCCTATGTTGCATCTGACAACTAATATGCGGACGAGCCTAGTGGACGCCGAAAGGAGCGCATGACATGGCCGATGAGCGGATCAAGGACATCGTGAGGGAAAAGTACGGCCAGGCCGCGTTGCGCGTAGCGAGCGCGAGCGGCAGTTCTTGCGGGAGCGCCTCGTCGCGCGAGTGCGACCCGATCACCTCGAATCTGTAT
Source organism: Candidatus Methylomirabilota bacterium (assembly GCA_046726415.1). GTDB lineage: Bacteria > Methylomirabilota > Methylomirabilia > Rokubacteriales > CSP1-6 > CAVWFS01. The sequence continues at coordinate 6,020 of JBKPAK010000153.1, read as the reverse complement.
GGCCAGGAGACCGCCGATCTTCCGCCGGAGGCCGTGCTGGCGTCGCTCGGTTGCGGCAACCCGACGGCCCTGGCGGAGCTCGCTCCCGGGGAGACCGTGCTCGATCTCGGCTCCGGTGGCGGCATCGATGTGTTGCTGTCCGCGAAGCGCGTCGGCCCGACGGGCAAGGCCTATGGCCTCGACATGACCGACGAGATGCTCGCCCTGGCGCGCGAGAACCAGCGCAAGGCCGGCGTCACCAACGCAGAGTTCCTGAAGGGCGAGATCGAAAGTATCCCGCTGCCCGACAACTCGGTCGACGTCATCATCTCGAACTGCGTGATCAACCTCTCCGCGGACAAGGACCGCGTCTTTGCCGAGGCGTTCCGCGTGCTCAAGCCGGGCGGCCGGTTCGCGGTATCCGATGTCGTCGTGCGGGGCGAGGTACCACCGGCGATCCGGCGCAAGGTGGAGTTGTGGATCGGCTGCGTCGCCGGCGCCCTGGAACACGAGGACTACCGCGCCAAGCTCGCCAAGGCGGGCTTCGAGGCGGTCGACCTCGAGCCCACCCGCGTCTACCGCGCGGAGGATGCCCGCGAGTTCCTGCGGGATCGCGAGGGGCTCGATGCCGACGCCATCGCGCCGATGGTGGATGGCAAGTTCATGAGCGCGTTTGTCCGCGCGCGGAAGCCGCCCGCGGCGTAGTCGTCTCGCGCTATCGTGATGAGGTGGGCACGCCGGGCACACCCTTGCCGCGCGACGCCGAGGTGGTCATCGTCGGCGCCGGGATCATGGGTCTCACCACCGGCATCTTTCTCGCTCGGGCCGGCAAGGAGGTCGTCATCGTCGACCGCGGTGAGCCGTGGCGCGAGGCCTCTGGCGTCAATGCCGGCTCTCTCGGAGTACAGAACAAGCGCCTGCCGCTCGTGCCGTTCACGCTCGAGGCGCTCAAGCTCTGGCGGAGCGCTCGCGAATTGTTCGGCGGCGATGTGGGATTCGTCCCCTGTGGCGGCCTGCGCGTGGCCACCTCGACCGAGGATGTCGCCCGGCTCGCGGCGTCCGCGGCCGAGCAGCGAGCGGTCGGGCTCGCCACCGAGTGGCTGGACGGTGGGGCCCTCACCGCCCGCGCGCCCTGGCTCGGCCCAGCCGTGGTCGCGGCGACCTTCTCGGAGTCGGATGGCTTCGCCATCCCACTGATGGCGGGTCCGGTCCTCGTCGACGCCTTTGGGCGTGCCGGTGGGCGGCTCTATGACAGCCATGCGGTGCGCGGGATGGCCGCGAATGCGAGAGGCGCGCGGGTCGAGACCGACCGGGGAACCGTGGCGTGTCGGAGCCTGGTGATCGCCGCCGGCGCGTGGTCGGGCGAGCTGGCCGCCCACCTCGGGGTGCCGCTGCCCGTAGGCCTCGACGTGAACATGCTGACCATCACCGAGCCCGCGGCTTCCGTCATGGATCGCATCGTGACGCACGTCCGCGGGATCCTCACCTTGAAGCAATACCCCAACGGCACGTGCATGATCGGCGGTGGGTGGCAGGGCCGCGGCTCACTCGCCGACGGACGGAAAGCGCTGGACCACGAGGCCTTGATTCACAACCTGCGCGTGGCCGCTGAAGTCGTCCCCGCTCTGCGCCGGCTCGCCATCGTGCGAAGCTGGGCGGGTTTCGAGGGCGTGACCCCGGACTCGCTGCCCCTCTTCGGCCGCCTGCCCGGCCAGGAGCACGTGTACATCACCGCGTGTTGCCGCGGCGGCTGGACCCAGGGGCTGATCTTCGGCCGGCTCATGGCTGAGCTGGTCGCCACGGGCGAGACCTCCCTGTCAGTCGCGTCATTCGCCGCGGGCCGGTTCACATGAGCGCCGCCCGCGGCGAGCGTCGCATGTCCGACCGCCGCGTGTCCGGGATCGAGCGCGGAAAGGCGTTCGAGCTTCTCGTCGACGGCGAGCGGGTGGTGGCCTATCCGGGCGAGACGATCGCGGCGGCCCTCTTGGCGTCCGGACGGCGCGCCCTGCGCCGGACCGCGCTCCGCGGCGAGCCCCGCGGCGTCTACTGCGCGATGGGCGTGTGCGGGGAATGCGTCATGGTGGTGAACGGCGAACCCGGCGCGCGCACGTGTCTGACCCTGGCCGTCGCCGGGATGACGGTGGTCGCCAGCTGAGGACGACGGAGCTCGCCATTGTCGGAGCCGGCCCCGCCGGCCTGGCCGCCGCTCTGGAGGCGGCCCGGCACGGTGTCTCGGTGGTGCTGCTCGACGAGAACCCCTTGCCGGGTGGCCAGTACTTTCGCCAGGGGCCGGCCATGCGAGTCTCGCAGCGGGACGCGCCGCTGTTCTCGGTCACATCACATCCCCGCGTGGCGTTTCTCCCCGGCGCCACCGTGTGGGGCGTTCCCGAGGCGAACACGCTGGCCGTCGCGCACGCCGGTCACGGCGACCGTTTGCGGGCCGAGATGATCGTCGTGGCGGCCGGAGCGACCGATCGCGCGGTGCCGTTTCCAGGCTGGACGCTCCCAGGGGTGATCACGGCAGGCGGAACCCAGAACCTCCTCAAGAGCCAGGGCGTATTGCCCGGTCGCCGCGCGGTCGTGGTCGGCACCGGGCCGCTGCTTCTCGTCGTCGCCGACTCGCTGCGCTGCGCCGGGGCCACCGTCGTAGAAGTGCTGGAGGCGGCGCCGCGCGGGCGCGCCTGGATGTCGCTGCCCTCCCTCGCGATGGAACCCGCGCTGCTCCGGCGTGGCCTCGCCTACCAGTTGGGGCTCGCGCGGGCGGGCATTCCGCTGCGCTGGGGACAGACCATCATCGAAGCGCGAGGTGGCGAAGAGGTCAGCGAGGCCGTGGTGGTGCCCATCGATCGCTCCGGCCGCGTCGACCGCACGCGGACGCGCGCCATCCCCGTCGACACGATCGCGGTCGGGTTCGGACTGACGCCGGCCACCGAGCTGACACGTCTCTTCGGCTGCGAGCATGAATGGCATCCCGCACGCGGGGGATGGATCCCGCGGCGTTCGGCGAACCTCGAGACCAGCGTACCCGGCGTCTTCGCTGTGGGCGATGGAGGAGGGATCGGCGGCGTGGAGGCAGCGCTCCTGGAGGGGCGCGCCAGTGGCCTCCTCGTCGCCGAGCGCCTGGGACGCTGCCCTTCCCTGGAGGCGGCGGCGGTGGGGCGGCGCCTGCGTGCGCGGCTGTCCCGGCTCGCTCGCTTCCGGGCGGGGATCGAGCGGCTCTATGCTCCACCTCGGGATTTCCTCTCACTGCTCACGCCGGAAACGATCGTCTGCCGCTGCGAAGAGATTACGGCCGGGCAGCTGCTCGAGGGGTTGAGCCGCGGACTCGGCAGTATCAACGCCCTCAAGGCGGCCACTCGCATCACCATGGGGCCGTGCCAGGGGCGCAATTGCCAGCGCGCTCTCGCCGAGCTGGTTGCCCGTGAACGCGGGTGTGGACTGGCCGATCTCGCGTATCCGCAAGCCCGCCCCCCGGCCCGCCTGGTGAGGCTCGGCGACCTCATGAGCGAAGAGATCCCACCGGCCAGGCCTCCGGAGATGTCGCTGCCGTGAGCGCGGTTGACGCTGGCGGGGCCCGCGCATAGCATCCAGGTACTTCAGCGGCGAACAAACTGCCTTCCTGGAGGGCACCCATGAAGAGACGACTCGCGTTCTCGCTGCTCGTCGCGCTGCTGATCGCGTTCACGTTGCTGCCCGCCGGCCTCGCCGCGCCCGCGCTCGCTCAGAAGCCGGTCAAGATCGGCGTGCTGACCCCGCTCTCCCCGCCGGGCGACGCGGCGGCGGGGCAGTTCATCGTGCGCGGCGCCAAGATGGCCATGGAGGACATTAACGCGCGGGGTGGCGTCCTCGGGGGCCGAAAGGTCGAGCTGGTGATCGAGGATGATTCCGGCACGCCGGAGAAGGGCGCCGCGGGCTTCCGCAAGCTCGCCACCCAGGACCAGGTGGCGGCGGTGGTCGGCCAGTTCCACAGCTCGGTGATGGGGGCGGTGCAGGTCCTGGCCGAGCAGTTCCAGATCCCGGTCTTCTCCACCCAGGCCTCGGCCAAGGGCATCACCGAGAAGCACCTCAACTACACGTTCCGCACCCACGTGATCGATCCCGATCGCTGCCAGATGTGGACGCGCTGGGTCAAGGATCGGGGCTTCAAGCGCGTCGCCCTGATCACGGAGAACACGGACTACGGCATGGGCCTGGTCGAGGAGACGAAGAAGGCGTTCGCCTCGATGCTCCCCGGTGCCGAGCTGAAGACGATCATCTTCGACCGGGCGGTGGTGGATCTGACGCCGCAGATGCTCGACATCAAGAACTGGAAGCCTGACGTGATCCTCAACGGCGGCGTGGGCACGCCCGTGTATCTCATCATCAAGCAGGCGTACGACGTGGGGCTCTACCCGGCGGTGCCGATGCTCGTCTCCTACGACGTGCCGGTGCGGCCCGAATACTGGAAGACCCTCGGCGAGAAGGGCAACTTCATCTCGTTCATCGTGTACTACCACCCCACCATGAAGCTCACGGCCCGGGGGGAGGCCTTCCGCAAGAAGTACATGGAGCAGTTCAAGGAAGAACCAATCTACGGCGCGTTCAACGCCTACGCCCAGGTGTCGCTCCTCGCCGATGCCATCAACGCGGCCAAGAGCGAGAAGGGCGAGGATCTGGTCAAGGCGCTGCTCAACAACAAGTTCGAGGGGTGGAACGGCACCATCACCTTCACCCGCGGCGAGGGCCCGTACTGGCAGCAGTGGACGCCGCCCATGCTGGTGACCCAGTACACCAAGCCGGAGATGTCCTTCAACGACGTGAAGATCGTGTACCCGCCGGAGTTGAAGACGGGGGAGTGGATGCCCGCCAAGCGCTGAGGCCGGAGCGCCTTTGGCCGTGGACAGCGTCCTCCTCTCCCAGTATCTGCTGGCCGGTGTGGTCATCGGGATCATCTACAGCCTGATGGCGCTGGGGATCACCTTTATCTACAGCGTGATGAAGATGATCAACTGGGCCATGGGCGAGTTCTTCATGATCGGCAGCTACGTGCAGTACGCCCTCATCGTCACCGCGCTGGGGCCGTCCCGCTGGTGGCTGGCCCTGCCCGTGGCGATGGGGTCGGTGTTCCTGCTGGGCCTGGTCGTTCAGCGGGTGCTGCTCCGCCCGATGTTTATCGGCGGCATCGAGCGCCGCGACGAGTACGCCACCATCGTCACCATCGCCATGATGGTTCTGTTCCGGAACCTCGCCATCGTGGTGGGTGGGCCGAACCAGTACGCCCCCCCCGACTACGCGAGGCCGGTGACCTTGGGCACGCTGCCCATCTCGGGCAACCGCTTCGTGGCCCTGGTCGGGACAGTGGTGCTGCTCGGGCTGTTCTTCCTGGTGATCAAGAAGACGTGGATCGGCCGCGCGCTGCGGGGGGCCGCCCAGAATCGGGTAGGCATCCAGACGGCCGGAGTGGACGTCCTGCGCCTCGACATGGTGGCCTTCGGCGTCGGGGTGGCCCTGGCGGCGGCCGCTGGGGCGCTGCTGGCCCCGGACTTTCTCGTCTACCCGGAGAACGGCGCGATCTCGACCTTCAAGGGCTTCGAGATCATCGTCATCGGGGGGCTCGGTTCCATCCTGGGCAGTGTCGTCGCCGGCGTGCTCCTGGGAGTCATCGAGGCCCTGGGCTCGGTGTTCATCTCGGCGGCCTACAAGGACCTCTACGGCTTCCTGCTCCTGATCGCCCTCCTGGTCTTCCGGCCCACCGGCCTCTTCGGCGAGCGCGAGCGCACCGCGTAGCAGGCGGCTGAAAAAGGCCCATCTGCTTCGTTGGCGCCCTCGGCCGCACGCTCAACGTAGAGCGACTACGCCTCGCGTGCGGCGGTCGGGCGCCGCCTCGCATCTGGACCTTTTTGAGCCGCCTGCTCGTTCTCGAGCAACTCGCTGAAAAAGGCCCATCTGCTTCGTTGGCGCCCTCGGCCGCACGCTCAACGTAGAGCGACTACGCCTCGCGTGCGGCGGTCGGGCGCCGCCTCGCATCTGGACCTTTTTGAGCCGCCTGCTCGTTCTCCGGC
>JBKPAK010000152.1:0-14638 GCA_046726415.1 Candidatus Methylomirabilota bacterium | reverse complement strand
GAACGTGAGCAGGCTCGGGAAGAAGACGGCGAACGTCAGGAAGGCGTGGACCAGCTTCCAGCCCTGGTGGAGACCGGGATCGGTAAACTGATGGTGCAGGCCGAGTGGCGTCGACAACACCAGGAACAGGATGAACGATGTCCGGGCCAGCGGATCGCTGAAGAGCTTACCGCCCGCCTGGCGCGGCACCAGCGTGTACCAGGAGATGTAGGCGGGCAGCAGCCAGAAGTACACGATGGGGTGCCCGGTAAACCAGAACAGCGTGCGGGCAAGGAGCGCGTCCGTGGTTCCGACCAGACCCAGGGACCACGGGATGAGGAGGAACAGCATCTCGGCGGCGATGCCCAGTGAGGCGATCGTCCACATCACGAAGGTGATAAGCGACATGAACGCTGCCAGCGGGGTGCGGGCGTCGGGATGAGTGGCACGCCAGCGCCGCCACGTGAGCGTGAGATTGAGCGTCACCAGCCAGGTCCCGGCCACGACCAAGGTGAGACCGACGTAGAACGCCCAGGGGGCCTTGAGCGGCGGATAGAAGGTGAACATGACGGTGGCGGTATTGGCCACGAGGGGGATCGCCGCCAGGAGGCCCGTGATCATGACCCAGAAGGTCGCCCAGCCAAGAGCCTGCACGAGAGGTGTGCCGAGGGAGCGCGAGGCGATGAAAGGAACGAAGCCGCAGATGAAGAACGTCGTCCACACCAGCACGTTCAGCACGCCGTGCAGGCTGACGCTGTGGTAGTAGGACTGCACCAGGAAGTGCGCCGGGATATGGACGCCCGCGAGCGTGAGCGCTTGCAGGAGCCCGGTGACCATGCCGCCAAAGAGGGCGACGAGCCCCACGGCCACGTAGGCGCCGGCCAGACGTCCGTCGGGCTCGAAACCGCTGCTGCGAGGGTCGGTGGGAACGGGGGCGGGCGTCATGGGCGCGGCTCCACGATAATCTTGCCCGCCATTGTGTGGTGAGCGATGCCGCAGTACTCGTGGCAGATGATCGGATACTCGCCCGGTGTGTCGAAGCGGGCCTCGACGTGCGCGATCTGGCCCGGCAGCAACATCACGTTGAGGTCGGTCCCCCGGAACGAAGAGCCCATGGACCACGTCCTTGCTGGTGCCCGTGAAGTGCACCCGCGAGCCCGCCGGACTCCCGGGGGGCGAACGCCCAGATCTGCGCCGTCATGCGCACCTCATAGCGGCCGGGCGCGACCTGGACCACCCTGGGGTCATCGAAGGGTGGCGTCTGCGCGACTGCCTGGGGGTTGACTCGCCCGGCCACGCCGGGCAGGTGGATGCCGGCGCCGAAGGCGGTCACGGTGAGCGCGACGAGCATGCCCACGGGGATGGCGATGCTCGGCAGGATCCAGGCCAGCTCGTACAGGTAGATCGTCGTCGCTGGTCTGCGCTCGGGGGTCATGCTCCCCATCCCTTCCACAGCCGCAGATACGCGTTCGTCCACAGCGCAGCGAGGAGCAACAGGTAGACCAGGATGAACAGCAAGGCACCCTTGGGATGTTCGTTCTCGTCCATGTCCTTTCCCTTGCAGTGGCGTCGATGCCGGGACTCGCGCTCTGCTGCCTTGACGGTGCCCCTCATGAGATCGCTGACCCGTTTGGGGGGTCCTCCGCATCAGAGGTGCGGCGCGCGCTGCGGCGGAGCCGTTCTACGAGGAGAAGCACATCGGCCACGGAAGTCCACACGTGCTGGGCCTCGGTGTTGATAGTCAGCTCGGCACGCAGGGAATACTCGTAATCGAGGACGACAGCGGGCTCGGACGGTGCCGCCGTCCCCTGACCAATGCGCGGGACGCCTCGCCAGCGAACGGCTTGTTCCCGCGCCCCGCAGATCGCCTCAGGGCAGGTGAGCTGAACCTCGGCGAAATCTGCAATGGTCTCGCGCGCGAGGTCACGCCAAGCGCGGCGGTGCGCGGTGGCGTCCACGATGACGGGTACGCCGGCCTGGGTAAGGACCGATGCGGTGTGGACGAGGCCACGATAGATCAGGTCCAGTTCGTGTGGCGATGGAGCCCGGTCCGGCACGAGGGCGGCGGCAAAAGCCCTTGCCTCCAGAACGGCGACGCGCTCACCCCATCCCTGCAAAGCGGCAACGACCTGCTGGGTGATGGTGCTCTTGCCGCTTCCGGGCAGGCCGGTGATCCAAATCGCCCAACTCACTGCTTGGCACCGGCGATCATGGCCGGACAAAACCGCGTTGACAGCGCGCACGCTCCGGAGGAGCTGCACACAATTCTCACTGCGATGGCCTGCGCGCCCAACACACCGCCGGCCAAGAAGCCACAAGATCCCGAATCACCCGGCGTTGCCTCATGGCGTCGTCCCCATGCTCAAGTCAGTCCATCCGTCGCGGCGTTCCGCCATCGCTTGGTGCAACGGTACTGCCACGCCCGAGGGGCGTGATGATGGGGAGTTAGTGGAGCAGGCGGAACACTGGGCCGGGGCAAGCGGGTCCCGGTGGGACATCCATGCCCCGCAGTCCGTCAACTCGACCGGAACCTGCTGATCAGGGGCCTTTTTGCGCGAGACGAACACTATGGCTGGACAGCGTTCGGAGGACTGGACCTCGCAACCCTCCCAAGGGTCGCCTTCATCTCGGTCCGTCATCTCAAGTGGATCGTCCTCGACGGTATCAGGGGTCCAAGTTTGAGGGGTCAACAGCCCGCCCCATCTGTGACCCACTGCGGCGAGCTCAGGACATGGCTCTTGTGGCCACCGTGCGGTCATCGCACGCAAATCGGACGGCCTTGGCGCGAGTGAGTCGTGGCAGCGACATTGCGTGTCCGTCCGGTCATGCGTAACCGGACAGTGCTCCTGACGACTCTCGGCATCGCACTCAGCTTTACGCTCCCCGCCGGACTCGGCGTGGCCTGGGTCGCGCGGGCTCAGGATCGCGCCGCCGTGACAACAGGCGCGCGTCTCTTCATGGAGCACGGCTGCTACGGCTGCCACCGGATCGGTGCTCTTGGCACCCCGATCGGTCCCAACCTGTCGCGCGTCGGCGCCAAGTATGCCGAGGGTGACCTGGTCCGCTGGCTCAGCGATCCGGCGTCGCAAAAGCCGAACGCACACATGCCCAAGCTCGAGCTCACGCCCGCCGAGGTCACCGCCCTTGCTGCTTTTCTCGCTACGCAGCACTGATCGGGATCCGTGGCAGCCCATCGAAATGCATGCGACCTTACCCGTGTGGTGCTTCACCACGGCCTCACGGAATGGACGGCGATCGAGCAGGTCGTGCAGCTCGCGGACCACCTGGAGCAGGTCGCGCGACGACGGAGGCAATCATGCGCGTGAAGGATCTGCGCACCGGTGCCGTCGTCACCATCGAGCCGGAGGCATCCGTCGTCGAGGCCTGCCGTCTCATGCAAGAGAAACGCATCCGCCACCTCCCCGTCGTCGACGCTGGTCGGCACGTCCTTGGAATGGTGACCGATCGCGACATCCGGCTCAATCTTGCGTCGCTCGCGACGACGCTGTCCGTCTGGGAGCTGAACTACCTGCTCGCGAAGCTCACTGTCGGCGACGTGATGACCCAGACCGTCATCGTCGTCGAGCCCGATCGCGACGCGCGCGAGGCGGCCCGCCTTCTGATCGCGGAGCAGATCAGGGCCCTCCCCGTGGTCGAGAACGGCCTCCTGGTCGGCATCGTCACCGAGACCGACTTCCTCCGTGCCTTCGTCGCGGGAGAAGCGGCTGGGATCTGAGGTGCCGGTATGACCTCGAGCATCCTCGTCGCGTCGAGCATCCTCGTCGTCGACGACGAGAGTGATTTCCTGTCCACATCTCGCCGGCTGCTCTCGCGCGACGGCTTCCGTGTCGTCGAAGCGGCCACGCGGAGCGAGGCGCTCGCCGCGCTTGCGCGCGAGGCGTTCGCGCTCGTGATCGCGGACGAACGCCTGCCAGACGGAGACGGCCTCGACGTGGTGCGCGCAGCGCCACGCCGCCGACGCCGGCGATCGTGGTGTCTGGCGCTTCGCGTCGGCGGCCGCCCGTGATGCGGCGCTCAATGCGGGCGCGACCGCGTTCTACGCCAGGCCGTTCCAGGCCACCGACCTCGCCGCGCGCGTCCGCGCCTCACGCGCTGAGCGCCACTTTCCGTGGCCCTCGCGCCCCACGCGAGGCGTGGCTGCCACACCGAAGCCGCCGGCGCGCCTCGCAACTCCGCGCGATTACGGGTGTCTGCTGTGGCAACGACGTTGCTCCCTAACAGGGCGGCGTTCGCGCCACGGGGGAAGGGAGGAGGCGTCATGCGTGCCCTCACACTGTTCGACACGCCGGTGCGTCTTCCGCGGGAGATGCACCGTTTCTTCGAGCGGTTCATGGACTTCGGTCCGGAGGCTCCCGCGCGCGGTAACTGGTGGCCGCGGACGGACATCGTCGACACCAGGGATCGAGCCGCCGCCATGCGAGTCGAGGTGAAGGACGACGTCCTCACGATCGCCGGCGAGAAGAAGGAAGAGACGCCGGGAAAGGATGGGCGCCATTACAACGCCGAGCGCGTGTACGGACGCTTCGAGCGCGCCGTGCGGCTGCCGGTGGCCGTTGACGAGACGAAGGTGACCGCCGCCTTCAAGAACGGTGTGCTGACGGTCACCATGCCGAAAACCGCAGGCCGCGGCGGGAACCGCGATCCGCGTCGACGCCGCGTAGGCCACGCGCGGGAGGATAAGGAGAAACGCCATGGCGAAGCGCATTCTAGTCCCGCTGGAACGAACGCTCGAATCGGAGGCGGTAGTGCTGCTCGCGCGCGACGCCGGCGCGTCGGTCAAGCTCCTGCACGTCGCGGCGGTCCCCGAGCCCGTCGTGGACGACGATGGTCGCGTGTTGTCGTACGCGGACCAAGAAATGGCATGGGTCGAAGTCGACGCGATGGAAACTATCTGCGCACGGTCGAGCTTCAGCTCGAGGGTATCCCGTCGAGTGCGCGGTGCGGTTCGGCGATCCGGTGCCTGAGATCCTACGTGAGGCGGACCTGTTCGCGGCCGATCTTATCGCCATGGCGACCGGCCGGAGCAGCGGCCTCTGCCACGTGCTTCGCAGCAGCGTGCCGGAGCAGCTGCTCCGCAGAGCGTCCGGGGCGGTAATGCTCGTGCGTCCCGGCGAGTGGGATCGCCGCGTCGTGCTCAGTTGGCGCTGACTGAAGCAGCTTCGATGTCCAGATGCTCGCGCGCCGTGCGCGGCAGGAAGGAGAAGAACGATGAGCGTAGTGCACGACACCCATGACCTGAGGGAGGCCTCGACAGCCTCACTCGCCGCCGTCGTTGTGATCCTCATCGCGAGCGCCCTCGCGTTCACGGCGATGACGGCACCGGTTGCGAAGCTGCTCGGCGCGGGAGGCGGCGCTGTCCCGGCGGCCTTCCACGGCATGGCGGCGTTCCTCTACCTGTTCGTCGGCACCATCGGCCTCTACCTAGGATGGCGGCTGATGACGGGGCGCATCCGCGCGTTCGCGGACCTGCAGCTTCTCGCGACGGTCTCGGCGACGTTCGCGCTGATCGCCATCGGCTTCGGGAACTGGCTCTACATCTACTACCGCGCCAAGACGCCCGACAGCCCGCGCTCATACTTCCTGGCGACGGCGCCGGAGATCCACCGCATTTTCTTCGAGTTCAAGGAGTTCGCCGCCCTCTACACCCTGCCGCTCACGGTGGCGGCCGCCTTCATCCTCTGGAAATTCGGTGCGCAGGTGATGGAGCGTGCGTGGCTGCGCTACACGGTGGCTGTGCTCCTCGGTTTGTCGTTCTTCTACCTCGCGGTGGCCTTCGGGTTAGGCGCCGCGGTCACAAAGCTGAAGGCCGCTTGAGCGGCCTAAGGAGGGAGGCGGACATGACGACCATGGTCGAGACGAGAGTCGACGCGCACAGGACTGACGTGATGGAGGTGTTCGAGCCGCCTACGAAGACGTGGGTACCAGGTGGCGTCGCGGTGGCTGCGCTCCTTGCGGCGATGATCGGTATGCTGGTGCTCGCCGCCGTGAACCAGTTCACGGCGGCGTCGAAGCCGTTCAACGCGTGGGTGCACGGCGTCGGCAAGCTGTGGATGCCGGGCGCCGAGGGCATCGGGCCTTACTCCGGCAAGGAGACCCTCTCCGCCCTCGCGTGGATCGTGAGCTGGGTGGGGCTCCACTTCGCGCTGCGGCGCCGGGACATGAGCATCTCGCGCTGGCTCATCGTGTTTCTGATCGGCGTCGGCATCGCGACGACGTGGATCTGGCCGCCGGTCTTCGAGTATTTCGCCGGCCACTAGCCACAACTGCGCGGCGAAGCCCGAGCCAGGTGGTGGACCCGTTTGACTCGAACTGACTGGTCCGGTCGGCATCCGCGACTTCCTCGCGGCCGATCTGGGCGCGCCTTGAAAGAATGTCCGGCTTGCTTAGATACTCTCGAGGCCGTTCCGCGTGGGCGGGCGCATCAGATCCGGTGTTGGCGATCCAGATGTCGGCCGCCACGGCGAGAGCACGACCCTGGGCGAACACTGAGTCATTCGCTGAAGAGGGCTCCCAGGTGAGCTGACTTTGCCGAAACTTTGCCGAAACCATCGGCTCACATGCGTGGCGATCGCTCGATGACGCGCGCCTATCCCTCGCTATCCGCTTGATTGTCAACGATGTCTGCCGATGGCGGTACATGGTCCGGAGCCGTGGGATCGACTGATCTATCACGTGCGAGATGCACGCGAGGAGAAACAGCCGATTATAGAGAAAGGGCGCGTCGTCCTGTCGGGCGGCCGTGTCTCTGGCCCTCGGCCTTCCAGATCCTGGGGCTCGTGAATGACCACCCTGAGCATGTTGTGAGTCCCTGGCGTCCGCCCGTCGCCTGCCTCGTCCCTGCTTGCCCCGGCTTCGCCGTGCGTAGTGGCCGGTGCGCTCGCCACGCCCAACGACACCAGGGCCTCGCCCAGGCTGCCCGGGCCGCCGACCCGATTCGGAAGTTCTACGTCTCCACTCCCTGGCGCCTGCGCGGATTGCTCTCGATTATATGAAGACCGCAGCGAGGCAGCGCCCAGAATGCCTCTGCGCCTCCTCACCAACGTCGGTGTAGTTCTTTCCTCGGCCGGCGCTCGTTTCAGTGGAACTCCTCTAAGCCGTAGCGCTCGACATTCCGTAGCCCTAAGTCCGCCTTCGATTGGCACGCGAGCTGGTGACCGTCGTGGCGCTTGGGGAGGTGGCCTGGCGCCCCCCGCTCGTGCTCTCCGGGGGGCGCCGGGACGACAGTCCAGGTCTTCGGAGGTTGGTGCCATCGGGCGAGCCCCGCCCGAAGACTGCCGCAGGCCGGCCCCAACCCGGCTAATATGACGGTCACGGTCTCCCAGGGGCGACAGTTCTGGCGGCGGGAGGATCGAAGGTGGATCCGACCGCGGGGCTGCGCTCGTGGGGCACTCGACCATCAGAACCCGACATCGTGGGAGGCCACTGACTGTGAGCACTCTGACCACCGCGCGATCGCTACCTGAGCGAGCCCCAGAGGTCGGGGAGCTGGTTCAGGTTCGCTCACGAAGGTGGCTGGTGGAGGAAGTGGTCCCGCCCTCTGCTCCCAACCAATCGTCCTTGGTGAAGCTGGCCTGCGCAGACGACGACGCCCAGGGGTCAGTCGCTGAACGTCTTCTGGGACTACGAGATCGACCGCGCGATCCTCAAGGAAGAGGGCTGGCCGCGTCTGCCTGGGCACTGTCACAGCTCGGCGAGACAAGCGAGGTGCTCGAGCGAGTCCGGGAAGGCGAGCAGCTCTTCGAACGTCAGGCGGCGAGGGGGATCAGCGGCAGGCCCAACCGGGGCCTCGCCTGGCTCGGTCGCGCCAATCTGCTGCTCGGCCGGCTCGACGAGGCGCGGCGCCTGGGCGACCGCGCGGTCGAGTCCTCTCGGTATCACCAGGGGAACGCAGCCGATGGGCTGCACCTACTCGGTGACATTGCGACTCATCCCGACCAGTTCAACGCCGGGAGCGGCGAGGCAACTACCGACAGGCGCTGGCCCTCGCCGAGCCGCGCGGCATGCGCCCCCTCGCCGCCCACTGCCACCTCGGTCTCAGCAAGCTCTACCGGCGCACCGGAAGGCGCGATCAGGCCCGCGAACGCCTCACCACCGCCACGACCATGTACCGCGAGATGGACATGCGGTTCTATCTGGAGCAGGCGGAGGCGGCGATGAGGGAGCTGGCGTGAGCAGCGGCGCTGTCGACGTTCGGCGGCGTCGGGGCGCGCCACAATGATGAGCAGGAGAGAGGTCACCCTGATCCTCGGCCTCGGCTTCCTCGCCGCGCCGCTCGCGCTGGTAGGGGAGCCTGCCGGGAAGGTTCCGACGGTCGGGTACCTACTCATAGGTCCGTCACAATGCAAGCTCGCTCCGAGGGACGAGGCGTTCTACCAAGGCCTTCGCGATTTGGGGTTATATCCCCCGCCAGAACATCACAGTGGACCGCAGGTGCTCGGCACGGACGACGAGATGCGCAACGTGTTGAGCGAGTTCGTAGACCGTAAAGGGGACGTCATTTTCGTGGGCGCGCCGGGAACAGGTGGGCGCCCCGTCCCGAAAGTGACGTCGTGAGCCCATCGGCGTCTTCACCTTCGTTGAACGCGCGGCGAGGAGGCGCAGGCCCAGCATGAAGACGTTTCCCTGGAGGGACTTTCTTCGGAAGCACCCGATGTTCTCCAGCGTTCGTGACGCCAAGAAGCTCGAGGTACTGCTGGAAGACTCGGCCTCCACCGAGCGGAGTGTGGGCCAAGAGGAGGTCATCCTGCGTCAGGGCGAGGTCGGCGACTCGATCTATGTGATCGGCTCGGGGTCGGTGGAGGCGATCCTGGATCCAGGCGACGGCACGCCGATCTCCCTCGCGGTTTTAGGCAGGGGCGAAGTCTTCGGCGAGATAGGTCTCATCGAGCGGCGTCCGCGGTCGGCGACGGTGCGCGCCAAGGAACACTCCATCGTTCTGGAACTCCACGGCCCGCCGTTCCGGGACCTGATGGACGATCATCCCGACATCGAGCTCCGCCTGCTCCTCAAGATCAGGGAGCGATTGCAGAATGCCCACGAGCTCGTCCTGAGGGCGCAGCTCAAGACGATCGACGAGAAGATCGACTTTCTCAACGCCAAGCTCGAATCAGGGCACAGGCCTGACTGAAGGCCGCCTACTGAGCGGGGCGGAGGGCGGCCCTGTGGCGGTCGGCGGTCGTCGGCGTGGATCCGTGTCAAGCGTTCACACCCCGTGGGCTTTGCCAAGGCTGGTCCAGCATCTTGCCGATCTCCTGTCCTCGTTCATACTCATTGACGCGGTCGACGGCCGCCGCCCGCTACGCGGCGGTGCTTCGTCTGTGTACCGAACGATCAGGCTGAGCGGCCGGCGTCGAGCCGGTCCGCTCAAGCCTGCTGTTATGCCGCCCCCGTCCCGAAGCTGACCCGCCCCATGAAACGACGCCTCGTCAACCTCCGCGCCGCGCTCGGCACGGGCGCGACACGCGTTCTCGTTCATGCGCGGCCTCCCATGGCGACGGCGGCGTCCGCGGCCTCCGCGTCGTAGTCGACGGCCGCCTGCGACGTCGCGTCGATGCCCTCCCAACCGATGCCGCGCCGCCGGAGCGCGTCGACGTAGGGTGGCGCCGCGCCGTTGAACCCGAGCACGCCGACGCGCCGGCATTTCCGGCGCACGACGTCGTCGATCGTAACGTCGATCATGCTCAGGACGGGACAGCGCGCGGCCTCGCGAATCTCCCGCAGGCCCACATGCGCCGAGTTCCGCCGCCCCACTATAGCGCCGCCGCGCCCAGCCGCTCGGGCGCCGCTCTTGGCAGCGCCTCACGATAGGCCTCGACCCCGATGCTTCGGCTTCCTCGCCCCCCACGTCCTCACGTAGAATCCTGAGCCGGAAGGAACGCGGACGGAGAAGATGGGGCCGCCGTCAACAGGGAGCCAACCATGTCGCAGAGCCGCTCACCAGGGGGATGCGCGCTATGGCGAGGGCGGTGACCGTGCAGTGGGTGGTGGGAATGAAGGCCGAAGCGGTGATCGGGCCC
This sequence comes from Candidatus Methylomirabilota bacterium, assembly GCA_046726415.1. Classification (GTDB taxonomy): domain Bacteria; phylum Methylomirabilota; class Methylomirabilia; order Rokubacteriales; family CSP1-6; genus CAVWFS01. The sequence continues at coordinate 4,622 of JBKPAK010000152.1, read as the reverse complement.
CATCGGGTGGTGCTGGACGCGCCGCCGGAGGCCGGGGGCGGTGACGAGGGCCCATCGCCGGCCGAGATGCTGCTCGGCGCCATCGGCGCCTGAAAACTCTCGAACGTTCGGCGGTTCGCCGAACGCCAGCAGTGGCCGCTCCGCCACCTCGAGGCCCGCCTGGCGGCGACGGAAGCCCAGGGGCGCATCATCGGCATCGATGCCGAGCTGATCCTGGACGGCGCCCTCGACCCCGCGCAGTTGGCGAAGCTCAGAGAGGCGGCCGAAACCTGTCGCATCAGTCGCGCGCTGAGCGTGCCGGTGGCCCTTCGCGTGACGCTCGCCTGACCGGCAGGGCCGCTCAGTAGGGAACGTCAATCAGCCGGTCCTTCGCTCCGTATTCCAGGTCTCCGGGTAGGAGAGGCCGGCGAAGATCATGACGAAGAACCCAGGCTCCGCGCCCGCGGCGGGGGAAAGGCCGAGGCTGAATAGGCGCTCTACCCGGACGCCATCTCGGCAATCTCCTCTCGGGAGAACCCCAGCTCGGCCAGGACCTCGTGCGTGTGTTCTCCGAGACGCGGCGGCGGCCGGCGGACGGAGCCGGGCGTGCTCTCCAGCTTCACGGGGATCCCGACCGTCCTGATCGTTCCCGCGTCGGGATGGCGCATCTCGAGGACCATCTCGTTGGTCGCCACCTGAGGATCGGCCAGCGCGGCCTCGATGGTGTTCACCGGGGCGCACAGGATGTCCACGGACTCGAGGGCGTCGATGACCTGCTTCGTCGTCCGTCGGCCGAACTCCTGGTGCCACCGGGCCTGCAGATCGTCGCGATGGGCGACCTGCGTCTCGTGCGTCGCGTAGCGGGGGTCGGCCGAGAGGTCCTCGATGCCCAGGCCCCGGCAGATCTCCTGGAGCGGATTCGCCTTGAAGGCGCCCACCATGACGACGTACCCGTCGATCGTTTGGAACGTGCCGGACAAGGGAAAGGCGCCCCAGTTCAGGCGCTGGCCGAGATTCAGCCAGGCGGAGGCCTCCTGAAGCTGCATGGCCAGCATGCCGTCCAGCAGGGAGACGTGGACGACCTGCCCCTGGCCGGTGCGTTCGCGCGCGAGCAGCGCCAGGAGAATGGCCTGCACGAGCAGCATCCCCCCGGTGAAGTCGGCGATGGGTGTCGCGCAGGGTTCAGGCGGCGCGCCGGGATCCGCCCGGCGCGAGGCGATCCCGCTCAGCGCCTGCGCGAGCACGTCCTGACCGCCTTTGTCGCGGTAGGGACCGGTGGGCCCGTACCCGCTGCCGAAGGCGTAGATCAGGCGCGGGTTGATGGCGCGCAGCTCCGCGGGGCCGAAGCCCAGCCGCTCCATCGTGCCCGGGCGGAAGTTGTGCACCAGGACGTCGGCCGAGCGGGCGAGACGGTGGATGACCTCGCGGCCACGGGGCGAGCGGACGTCGAGGGCGACGCTCCGCTTATTGCGATTCAGGCTCCAGAAGACCGCGCTCTCGCCGCTCGCGTGCTTCATGTGCACGCGCGCGAGATCCCCGGCGCCCGGTCGTTCGATCTTGATGACGTCGGCGCCGAAGTCGCCCAGCACCTGCGTCGCGCACGGCCCCATCTCGACCTGCGAGAAGTCGAGGACCGTGATCCCTGCGAGCGGCGCACCATCCTTTAGCGACCCGACCATCGCGGAGCCCTCCTCTCGCGGAACGCGTTCACGCCCTCGACCTGGTCCTCGGAGGCCAACGCCCTGGCCATCGTCGTCGGGACGAGCGCGATGGCGGCCGTCAGGGGCAGGCCCAGCCCGGCCATCACGGCGTCCTTCGTGGCCTGCACCGACAGCGGCGCGGATTCCAGTATTTCATCGGCCCAACGACGCGCCGCCGGGAGCAGGTGGGCGAGCGGAACCACCTCGTTGACGAGACCGATCCGGTGCGCTTCCGGCGCCGAGACGCGGCGCCCCGTCAGCAACAGCCCCATGGCGATCTTGAGGGGAATGTGTCGGGCCAGCCGGTGCATGCCGCCCTCGAGCGCCATGCGACCGACCCGCGGCTCGGGCAGTCCGAACTCGGCGTGCTCGGCGGCGACGATGATGTCACAGGCGAGGGCGAGCTCGAAGCCGCCGCCGAGGGCGAAGCCGTTCACCGCCGCGATGAGGGGCTTGCTCAGGTCGGGGCGAAGCGTCAAACCGCCGAGGCCGCGAGGATGCCGGGACGCCAGGTAGCCGCTGTTCGTCGGGTCGGCACTCGATGCCGCGGGCTCCTTCATGTCGTAGCCGGCCGAGAACGACCGATCGCCGGCGCCGGTGAGGATCGCTACGCGCAGCTCAGGATCGGCGGCGTAGTTGGTCCAGACCTGATCGAGCTCCTCGGTGGCGGCGCGGTGCAGGGCGTTCATGACGTGAGGTCGATCGAGGGTGACGACGAGGAGATGACCATCGCGCTCGACCCGGCAGAATTCCATCGCCTCACTCAGGCCGCGGGCACCGGCGTTCCGAGATTGACGCCCTGGGCGATGAGCCGCTTCTGTAGTAGCGTCACGTCCACCCGCCGCGGCGCTACCCCCGCTTCCAGGCTGAGCGCCGCGGCCGTTCCGGCCGCCTCGCCCATGACCATCACCGGCGGAATCTCCCGGCTGATGCGCTGCGCCTCCGACGTGGCGGCGTAGCACCGGCCGGCCACCAGCAGGCCGTCGATGTCCTTGGGGACCAGGCTGCGGTAGGGCGTGTAGTAATCGCGACCCCGCGCCACGACGTCAGGAAAGCTCCGGCGCCCCAGAATGTCGTCCTTGGTCACGACGTACTCGCCCTCGAGCAGCCGCGTCTGGCGCACACCGACCTGTGGCGCCGCGTCGAGGATGTAGGCGCGCTCGAATCCGGGGTAGTGCGTCCGCACGAACTCCACCACCTTCATGAACCGGCGCCGGCCCTCGGTCTCGATGTAGGTCAGGTGCTCGGGATTCAGCCCGTCGTAGCCGGGAATGTGTGGACAGTTGCACCAGACCACGCCGGGCCGGGGAGTGAGCAGCCACCACATGTCCCACGATCCGCCGAGCAGCTGTTTGACCTCCGTGTCGAGCTGACGCGCGGCGGCCGGATCCTTGCGGTCGAACCGGATCGCCGCCTCTGTGTCCACGTCGGCGAGGCGATGCACGAGGGTGAGGATGTACGAGCCCTGCACGGCCGGCGCGCCCGCGCTGCTGAAGACATCCCCGTCCCCGGTTGCGTCGATCACCACCCGGCCCAACACCGCCTGCCGGCCGGCCTTGGTTTCCACGATCACGCCCCGGACCGCGCCCTCCTCGACGAGGGCCTGCGAGAACCATGAGTGGCAGCGCAGATGCACGCCGGCCTCCAGGACCATCTCCTGCGAGACCTGCTTCCAGCCTTCGGGGTCGAAGGACCCGGCGTACACGATCGGCTTCGGCCTCTTGCGCGCGTAGAGCTCCTCGAACCCCCAGCGGACCCAGCGATCTCTGACCTCGAGGTCGTTGCGAAAGCAGTCCTCCATGGGCGGCGCCACGCAGGCGCCGATCCGCCGCATTCGGTCGATGATCTCCAGGGCCTGCCCTCCCACCGAGACCTCGCGCTCGGTGCACATGTCGTCGAGCACGAGGACCATGCCGCCGGAGGCCAGCCCGCCCAGATACCCGTAGCGCTCGAGCAGCGTCACCTCGGCGCCGGCGCGGCCGGCGGCGACGGCCGCCGCCTGGCCCGCGGGCCCCCCGCCGACCACCAGCACATCCGTCTCGGCCACCACGGGAGTCTGCCGCCCCGGTTCATAAACCGTACGCATCGAAGTCCCCTCCTCTCAACTCAGCGCTCCCAGCGGACCAGGAGCCACTCCAAGATACTCACCAGGAAGAAGAACGTGAGCGCGATGGCCGACGTGACCGCCATGGCCGCGTAGAGGAGCGCGGTCCGGAAGTCGTAGGTCGTCAGCACGATCAGATACCCCAGGCCCTTGTTCGTTCCGATCCACTCGGCCACCAGCGCGCCCAGCACGCTGGAGGTCGAGGCGATGCGCATGGCGGAGAACAGGTAGGGCAGCGACGACGGCCACCGGACATAGCGAAAGACCTCGCTTCGGCGGGCGGACAGGACGTGCATCAGCTCCATGGCCTGCGGATCGACCGACTCCAGTCCCTCGACCATGTTCACCAGCGTCGGAAAGAACGTGATCAGCGCCGCGATCGCGATCTTGGGCGCGTAGCCGTTGCCCAGCATCAGCACCAGGATGGGCGCGATGGCCACGATGGGAAGCGTGCGGACGGCCACGGCTACCGGATAGAACGCCCGCTGAAGCATCCGGTTGTGGACGAACGCGACCGCAGCGGCGATGGCGACCAGGTTGCCCAGCGCGAAACCGCCGAGGCTCTCGAGGATCGTCGGAATCGCGTTGTCGGCCAGCCGGGCGCGCTCTTTCACCAGCGCCTGTCCGACCGACGCCGGGGTCGGGACGACGTAGGCCGGGACCGAGAAGACGCGGATCGCCACGTCCCACACGACGAGGAGGACCGCAATCACCACGAGCGGAAGCAGCAGTCGGCGGAGCAGCACGGCCCCCGCGCCGGCGCGGGCCGCCGTTGCGGGCACCGGACCGGCGGCGGCGGTCGGTGGCGCGGGCGCAGCGGCACGCACGGTCAGGCGCCC
>JBKPAK010000151.1:0-13998 GCA_046726415.1 Candidatus Methylomirabilota bacterium | reverse complement strand
CTCCAAGGGCGCCGGCCGCCGTCGCCGAGAGGCCGAGGAACGTTCGGCGGGTGGTCTTCCCGCTCCACCACATATCCTGGGCCCAGGGTTCCAACTGCCAAAGCTCTGCCATCGATCTTCCTCCTTGAAGGCGCCCGCGCTCCGGGCACGGAACGAACGGGGAAAAGGCTGCTCCTATCTACACGAAAAGGCCAAGACGTGCAAGACATCGCCCCCCAACGACGTGCGCGTCCTGCCCCGAGAAACGCTCGGGAGGCGACGGAGGTTGCAGCGAGCGAGGGCGCTCGGCCGGGCCGCCTCGCCTCGGCTAGCGTTCGACGGGCGAGGACGAACCAGTCGGAGGTGAACAGTATGGAGAGAGAACTGGCCTGCCATGTCGCACTTCTTGTCAATCCGGGTTGGCGGCCTGCCACGCCGAGAGGAACTGCTCCACCTTGGCACGGATCGCATCGCGGACGACGGACACGCGCGCAGGCCCGACCGCGCCCACCTCCGGGGGATCGCTCCACGTGATGGCGAACGAATCGATCTTTCGGTCCCGCGCGAGCTGGATCTGCTGCCGCAGTGCCAGATCAACGCTGTAGATGTAGAGCGGGGGTGCCTCGTGGGAGCGCACCAGTTTCAGCCGGAGCTCGAGAGTTGGCCGGCTCGAGGATTTGAGCGCCTCGCGCGCGCCGAGGGCGCGGAGCCCGGCCTTTCTGAGCCGTTGCTCCAGTTCCGCCTGGAGGCTCGATGGCCCGAGCCCGGCTCGTTCTCCCTCTCCGCCTATGTCGTAGACGACCACGTGGACGCCGGTCAGCCCCACCAGCGTGATCCGTTCGTTAGGCGTGTCGAGGGCGAACGCCGGCGTCGCCAGCGCCGCCGCAAGCGCGACGATCCGGCCCCACAGCACTCTCACGCCTCAGTCGAGGCCGCGATCTCGCCGCGCTCGATGGTGTAGATGCGCTTCACGAAGCTGAGACGCTTGTCGTCCGATTCGGCGATGAGGATGGCCAGCCCCTCCCGCTGGAGCGCCAGGATGCTTCCGGTGAACTTTTCACCGGTGGCGGGGGAGAGCCCCTCGAAGGCCTCATCCAGGAGCAAGACCTTCGTGCCTGTCATCACCGCCCGAGCCAGCGCCGCCATCTTCTGCTGGCCACCGGAGAGCGTTGACGCTCGCCGTCGGGCCAGCGGCGGCACGTCGGGCATGATCTCGTAGATGTATCGGAGCCGCTGGCGATCGTCCGTGCGCCCCGTGGCCCACGCCGGCATCAGGATGTTGTCCTCGACGGTCAAGGCGCCGATGAGCCGTCGATCCTCGGGCATGTAGCCGATCCCCAGCGGGGCGCGCTTGTGCGCGGGTACCTGCACGAGATCCCTCCCATCCAGCGCGATGCGTCCGCCCGTCACCGGCACCAAACCCAGGATGCCCTTGAGGGTGGTCGTCTTCCCGGCGCCATTTCGGCCCACCAGACCGACCAGGCCTCCTTCCGGGATCTCCATGGTCACCCCGCGGAGAATGGGGAATCCCTTGATGCTGACGCAGAGTTTCTCGACGGTGAGCATCGCTACACCCGACCCAGAACGGCCTTCCGGACGTCCGGATCAGCCAGCACCGCCTCCGGTCTCCCATCAGCGATCACCCGGCCGTCGTTGAAGGCCAGCACCCGCCGACCATAGCGCTGCACCACCTCCATGTCGTGCTCGACGAAGATCGTCGTGAGACGGCTCTCCTGCACGACCGCAATGAGGGTGTCCATGATCTGGAACTTGTCCTTGATGCTGACGCCGCTTGTGGGCTCGTCCATCAGGAGAAGCTTCGGCTTGAGGGCAAAGGACAGAGCGATGTCGAGCAGCTTCCGGCCGCCCTCCGGCAACTCGCTGACCGGCCGGTGGGCATTGGTCTCCAGGCCGAATCGCGTGAGGGTTTCCAGGCCTTCCTCCATCCACGGTTGCCGGTAGAGCGGTCGCCAGAAGCCGGCCCCCTTGCCGGCCTGGGCCGCCAGGGAGAGCAGGAGGCTCTCTAGAACGCTCAGATTGGTGTAGAGCTGAGGGATCTGGAACGAACGGGCGATTCCGAGCCGGGTGATCACGCGGGGTGGCAACCCGGTGCGATCTTCCCCCATCAGAAAGATGCGGCCCCCTTCGGGCGTCAGATAGCCCGTGATCAGGTTTAGGAACGTGGTCTTCCCCGACCCGTTGGCTCCCACGATTCCGACCAACTCGCCCGCGCCGATCTCTAGATTGATCCGATCGGCCGCCGTCACCATCCCGAAGGACTTGGTTAGATCGACCGTTCTCAGGATCGATGCGTCAGGCACGCTGCCCCTCGCTCGGCCGCCTTCTGATGCGGGCGGCCAGGGCCTCGTAGATGGCCCAGAGTCCCCCGGGGCGGAAGAGGATGATCGCGAGCATGATGATGCCGAGGGTCATCTGCCATTCGTTGGGAAAGTACTTGGAGGCGTAGGTGCGGATGAACTCGAAGGCGATGGAGCCGATCAGGGGACCGACCACGCTCCCGTACCCTCCGAGAAGCGCGACGAAGACGAAGTCGCCGGACTGGATCCAGAAGGAATACTCCGGCACGATGTGCCCGACGGTGAAGGCGGCCAGGACCCCAGCCAGCCCGGCGAGCGCACCCGAAAGGATGTAGGTGACGTAGAGGATGCGTCGCACCGATTCGCCTGAGTATTCGATGCGGATCTCGTTGTCGGCAAAGGCCCGGAGATAGAATCCGAGCGGGGAGGCCAGGAAACGATAGACCGCGTAAATGACAATCCCCACCACACCAAGCGTCGTGTAGTACAGAACGTCTCTCAGAAATTCCCTCGGCGGCGTGTACCCCAGAAACTTGGGTACTCCCACGCCGAGTCCGTCCGTCCCGCCGGTGAGCCAATAGAGCTTGAGGAGAACGCCGTAGAGCATCATGGAGAAGGCCAGGTTGAGCATGGCGAAGAAGACTTCCCGGTATCGGGCGATGACCAGGCCGACAAGGGCGGCCACGCCGGCCCCCAGCAGAGCCCCGAGCGGGAGCAGTATCACCATGTCATCGAAGCGAAACCACTTGACGCTGAAGCCGACCGCGTAGGCGCCCACTGCATAGAACATGGCGTGGCCAAAGGTCACCAGGTTGGCTCTGAGGAAGAGCGCCACTGCCAACACGGCCACGAATTTGGCCATGGCGAGCGTGACGATGAACTTCATCCAGTCGGGCAGGATGAGAGGCACAACGAGGAGCAGCGCTACACCGACCGTGGGGGCCAGCATCAAATCCTTCGCAGCTCCACTTGACCGAAGAGCCCCTGCGGCCGGATCACCAGCACCACGATCATCGCCAGGTAGATCACCACCAGGTCGGCCTCCGGCAGGAGGTGCACAGCCAGCGCTCGGAGCAATCCCACCATCAGCGCGCCCAGAGCGGCACCTTCCAGGTTTCCCATGCCTCCGATGGCGATCACGGCGAACGCCAGCACCGTGGCGTCCACGGCGAAGCCCGGCGCCACGGCGATGGTCGGCGCGATGAGGGCCCCTCCCAGGGCGGCGCAGAAGGCACCCAGGGTAAACGCACCCATATACACACGGTTCACGTTGATGCCGATGGCCTGACTGATCTCGCGGTCGTTGATCACCGAGACGGCGATCTTGCCAATGCGGGTGCCCCGCACGGCCCAGACCAGCACTCCCCCGAAGAGGATGGCCACGGCGATCAGCATCACCTGGTACCAGGAGTAACGAATGCCCGAAAGGGAAAACTCCCCGAGGAGTGTGTAGGGCTCGCTCACGAACAGCGGCTTGGTCCCCCAGATGAGCTTGATCAGGTCGTCCAGGATCAGGAAGATCGAAAACGTGAGCAGGAGTTGGATCGCCTCGGCGCGGCCGTACACCCGCTGCAGGAAGACGCGCTCGATGAGGGGACCAGCGATGACGCCCACGATCACGGGTGCCAGCAGGAGCATCAGGTAGGTGAGGTAAGGATTCGCCCCCAGGTTCAGGAGCAGCAAAGCCGACGTGGTGGCCGTGAAGGCCCCGAAGGCGTAGAGGCCGCCATGGGCCACGTTGAGGATGCGAAGCACGCCAAAGACCAGGGTCAAGCCCACCGAGATAAGAAAGAGGATGGCCGCAAATACCGTCCCGTCCATGGCGATCGTGGTGAGAAGGCGCATGCGACGCCTCGGCTAGAGCGGGACGAGGGAGGGGAGGGAACTCAACCCTCCCGCCCCTCGTGCCTTGAATTGCGCGGGAAAGCTACTTCGGGAGCTGGGCGATCCAGTCAGGACTCTTCACCCCAACGGGGGGCATGATCTCCTCCGCCCGGAACGTCGCCACTCGATCCATCGTGGGGAAGCCGTACTGAGGATTGAACTTGGTCAGCCCGACCAACCCCCCGTGGACGGCCTGGTGATCGGCTCGCATGGTGATGGTTCCGTACGGCGTTGGCCAGGTCAGCCCTTCAAAGGCCTTGGTGACGTCCTCGGTCTTCGGCCATTTGCCGCCGCTTTGGTCGATGGCCTTCTCGTAGGCGGCCTTAAGCCCCGCGAACGCCTGGTACGTGCGGTGATACGCGTACTCGGGATAGCGTCCGTAGCGCGCTTTGATTCCCTCGACGAATTCCTTCTGGAGGGGATTCTTTGCCGGGTCCGGAAAGAGGAAGTAGCCCGGCGTCGCTCTCGGAGCGACGATCACACCGTCGGGCATCTCCTTCTTGAGATCCTGGAGTGACTGTTCAGCCACGCTCAAGGTCACGAGGCTGTCCTTGAACAGCCCCCGGGGCGCGCCCTGCTTGATGAACGTGATCAGCCCAGCCGCCCAGAAGGTGCTGTGGACCACGTCGGGCTTCGCCACCAGAAGCTTCGAGATCTCCGCCGAATACTCCCCGGCCTGGATCTTCGTCCAGAGTTCCGCCACGACCTTTACGTCCGGCTTGAGCCGGAGCATCGACCCCTTGAAGTCATCCCAGGAGTCCCGGCCCCAGGCGTAGTCCTCGTTCGCGCCGGCGATGGTTCTCACGTCCGGCTTCACCGCGAGGACATACCGGGCTAGCATCACGCTGTCTGCCGCTTGATGATTGGAGGTTCTGAAGACGTACTTCAGCGGTCGCTCCTCGGTCAAACGGCGAGTCCCGCAGATATGGACGACGGTGAGTACTTTCAGTTCCTCGGCCACCGGCGCCACGGCGAGGCAGGTGGCGCTCGAGGTGAAGCCGACGACGGTGTCCACCTTCTCGTCGAGGGCCAGACGCCGAAACTCGGTGACCTGCTTGTCCGGGCCACCGGCCTCGTCCACGATCACGAGCCTTACCTTAACGCCCCGGATGCCGCCCTCCTTGTTCCACTTGTCGACCATCCACTCCGCGGTGTTTTTTCCGGAGGCGCCAAAGAGGACCGCCGGGCCGGAGAGGAAATCGACGAACCCGACCTTCAGTTCGGTCGGGGCCCCTGCGGGTCGGGCCTGGGAGGCCACCGGGACAGGGGCAGTCAGCATGAAGGCCAGAGTTCCGACCGCTAGCAAGCAGGACAAAAAACCCAAAGGTAGGAACCGACGCATGTCAGGCCTCCTTTCGGCGAAGTTCCTATCTGTTCGTTGACGCGCCTCGGCCTCGCGCCTCGGGGAACGTGCCCTGGGAAACCGGCTCGGCTGTGGCCCCCTTATACTCGCTGGCGCCGGGCATTGCAATCGAGTTGTTTTTCGCGGCCACCTCAAACTGAGAGCCGACGGCGGGACAGGGAGATTGTCAGAAGAGACCGTGGCCCTGGCAACGATGCCGGGGTCGTTGCCCACGGCGCCGTGCCCCTTCGGCCGGTGCCTGGCGCGGACCCACGGGGGTCCGCCCGCGCCGAGAGAGGCTATCGGGAGAGGCCGGCGGCCCGCAGGGCGTCCCGGATCGCGTCGCGCTCGGCGTCGCTCACGGGCGTGAGCGGAGGGCGGACATGGGCTGCCGGAATGCGGCCCAGGATGACCAGCGCTTCCTTCATGCGATTGTGCATGTCGACGAATGGTGGGGCGTAGAAGACGCGGACCAGGTGATCCAGACGGTCGTTCACTCGCCGAGCGCCGTCCACATCGCCCTTCTGACACAAGTCGAACAATTCCCCCTGTAGGTCGGCGGTCACGCTGCCCATCCCCGAGATGGCTCCATCGGCACCCAGCAGGAACGTCGACATCAGCGACATGGTGAACGACGACAGCATGGCCACCGGGCGCCCGGTGGCGCGGAGGGCGCGCAGATTCCGCTCGAAGGCCACGATGTCGTTGGACCAGTCCTTCACGCCGGCCACCTGCGGGATCTCGGTCAGCCGAGCCAGCGTCTCCGGCGCGTAGCCGATTCCCGAGGCCGGAGGATACTCGAAGACGATGATGGGAAGGTCCGCCCCGGCCGCGATCTCCGAGAAGTGGCGCATGACCATGTCGGGCTTGTTTTGGGCACCCCACATGAACAGCGTGGGCGGAAAGACGAGGACGCCGGCCGCCCCCTCCACCTTCGCCTCGCGCGCAAACTCGACCGCTTCCCGCGTGCCGTCGGAGTACACGCCCGCCACCACCGGACAAGCGCCGGCGACCTGGTCGAGCGCAATGGCCAGCGCGCGCCTGCGTTCCTCGCGGGTCAGGGAGGAGACTTCCGCGGCGTGACCGTTGGCCACGATGCCCGTCACGCCGCGCGTGTCAGCGAGCCAGCGCAGGTGCCTGCGGTACGCCGGTTCGTCGATGGAAAGGTCGGCCAGGAACGGCAGGATATTCGCGGGCATCACACCGGAGAAGGTTAGGGGTACGCTCATCGCCGGCTCCTCACCACTGTCCGAGTTCGTCAGCCACGGCCTTGGCCGGGATCACCCGGCCGTAGGCGCGGCGGATGATGTCGAGGGTAGCATGCTGGATCTCCGGCCACAGCGTAGCCACGCCATCCTCCACCACGGAGATCCGGTACTCCCGGTTGAAGGCGCCGATGACGGTGGCCAGCACGCAGATGTCGGTCATCGTTCCCGTCATGACGAGCGCGGTGATCCGCCGGGCCCGCAGCGCGCCGTCGAGAGGCGTGCCGGCGAAGGCGTCATACCAGCGCTTGCGCACGACTAGCTCCCCGGGTCGGGGTGCGAGGGCCCGCACGGTGTGAGCGCTGGGGTCGCCCTCCAGACAGCTGGACGAGGGCGTTCCGAAGCCGCGTGGCACGTCGGCCGGCGCGGGCTTGTGCTCCACGTGAAGCTCTCCGACGAGAAGGGGCACCTCAGGCGAATAGACGAACTCGGAGAAGATCACGGGCAGCTCCTTGACCCGGAAGAGGTCGAGAAGCCCTTGGATGATGGGGACGATGTCGCGGGCCGGCGGCACTTCCATGGGTTCGCCCGGATCCAGAAAACCGCGCTGCATGTCCACGACCAGGAGCGCGGTCTGTCCGCGCTCGGGGCGGAGGACGCGGTCAAAGGTGGCGGCGCGGTCGGCGCTGTATGGCACGGCACTAGCCCGGCTTGCGCTGGAGGTCGCGAGCGATGGGCCCAGAGGGCGTCATTGCAGACGGGGAAGAATCTCTCGGGCGATGATTTCGACCTGCGCGGGCTCATAGCGATAGGGGATCAGGATGAGCCTGTCCACGCCCGTGGCCACGTGATCGCGGAGCTGGCTCACGCACTCGTCCACGCTCCCTCGGATGGCATGCTCGATGGTGGACTCGCTCCACGCCGCCACGTCCCACTCCGTCTGAAGCCAGTGCCGCATGGGCCCTTCCGTCTCCGCGCGGGATCGCCCCACGTAGATGGCAAGCTGATTGGTGCCGGTGAGAGTCTGGGGATTGCGGCCCGCCTCGCGGGCAAAGCCAACGATCTTCTCCCATGACTTCCGGTAGCTGTCCGGAGTGTAGAAATAGGTCAACCAGCCGTCGCCTCTGGTCGCCACGCGCCGGAGCACGGCGTTCACGTAGCCGCCGATCAGGATCGGCGGTCGCGGCTGCTGTACCGTTCGCGGGCGCATCACCGCCTCGCGCAGGTTGAACTCGTCTCTCTGCAGACTGACGCGATCCTCTGCCCACAGACGGGTCAGGATGTCGAGATTCCTTTCGAAGAGCCGGCCGCGCTGCTTGAAGGGCACGCCGACCGCGTCGAACTCCCGCGCGTACCAGCCAGCGGCCACGCCCAGGATGAGCCGTCCCTTGGAGATGACGTCGAGGGTCCCGAGGGCCTTGGCGGTCACGGTCGGATTGCGCAGCGGGAGCACCATGACGCCGGTGCCCAACTTGATGACGCGCGTGCGAGCGGCCACGGCGGTCAGGATGCCCACGGCCTCGAGGATGGGAAAGGACGGCTCCACTCCGAGAATGACGTGATCCCACGCCCACAGCGACTCGAAGCCGAGTGTCTCGGCGCGCTCGGCATAGGCGATGATGGCATCGACGTCAGGCGTCTCGGTGGGCCCCACGAAATTCTTGATGGCGAGACCGATGTGCACGCAGCGACTCCTTGGGGCTAGCCGAGAAAACGGCGCTCCGGATCTAGGGCACGCAGCATGGCCAGCTCGTCCTCCCCGGGCGGATCGGTGATACCCACCTCGGCGGCGACGCCCAGCTCGAAGCCGGTGTGCGCCCGGATGGTCTCGACGGTCACCTCCGGGTAGGTGGCTTCGATGCGCATGCGTCGCGTCTGGGGGTCGAAGCCGAAGATGCCGAGCGTGGTGACCACGCGCGAGACGCCGCCAAAGAGGAGACCAGCGCGGCGGCGCGAGCCATCGCCCTCGAGCCAGGCGGGGCTGGTGATGAAATCGACGTGCTCGACAAAGCGGCGCTTCTCGTGGGGCGTCACGATGATGACCTCGCGACACAGGGAAGCGATGTCGTTGGCCCCCCCGGTGCCCGGGAGCCGCACGTTCGGTTTCCAGTAGTCCCCGCCGATCGCGCTGGTGTTGATGTTGCCGTACTGGTCGATCTGGGCGCCGCCCATGAAACCGACGTCCACGAAGCCGCGCTGGGCGAAGAGGAAGGCGTCGGTGATTCCGGGCAACATGGTGGCCCGATGTCCAGCGCGCATCTCGTTGGTGGAGATCGGCAGCCGGCCGGGCGCGATCTCGGGCCCGATGATGCCTCCCTCGATCACCAGGGTGAGGCGGGGCGCGTGACGCTGCTTGGCGAGGGCGGCGGCGAGCAGCGGGACTCCAACGCCAGCGAAGACCGTGGTGTCGTCGCGGAGCTGCCGAGATGCGATCACCGCGAGCAGCTCGGACGCGTTGAACCGCGAGGTCATTGTCGAGGCGGGCGTGGCGGCGTTGGTAGCGACGGGCTGGAGGGCGGCGTGAGCCGCGGGTGGGCTGTTCGAGGCAGGCGCGGGGTCGTTGGTAGCGACGGGCTGGAGGGCGGCGTGAGCCGCGGGTGGGCTGTTCGAGGCAGTCGCGGGGTCATCGGGTGAGCTCGCGGGCCTTCCGTTGCTGTTCGGCCAGGCGTGCTCCGCCGAAGAGATCCAGGTAGTCGACAAAGGTGGCGGGCTGGAAGACGTAGCGATCGAGATAGTCCGCCACGGCGGCCGGGCCCCGGGCGTCGATGGCGGCCGTGTAGTCCCCGAAGTGATCGTAGTCGGCCTCGTAGAGGGCGTAGCACTCGTGGGGAAAGGATCCGAAGGGAGCGTGGACGAGCGCGTCGACGGCAAAGCCGGGGATGACCGTCCGATCGGGATAGCGCCGAGTGTCTTCGTCCGAGATGATTTCCTCCGTGGTGACGAGCACAGTGCTCGCCGCCCGGGCGATGTCGGCGTCCATGTGAGGGTACCCGTCGATCTGACAGTTGCCGAAGCGGTCGGCCCGGTGCACGTGCACGATGCCCACGTCGGGGAACAGCGCGGGGACGGCGGCCAGCGTTTCGCCCGTGTAGGGATCCTGGATGGTCTTCATGCCCCCCACGCCCATGAGATCCGAGCCCAGCATGGTCAGCGCGGGAAGGAACGGCACTCCCATGGCCGCCGCCCGGAAGCGCAAGCCAAGGGCCAGATGGCTCCACTCTTCAAGGGCCACCCTGCCCGACTCCACGTAGTGGCGGAGGATCTTCGAGACCCCCCAGGGCAGGCCGATGGACATCCAGGCGGTGACGACGCGCTCGACACCGCCCGTCACCATGAGGAACTCGCCCTCCGTGCACATGAGGTTTCGCGAGAGAGTCAGACCGGTCCGGCGCTGGCGGAGGATTTCGCGCACCAGCGCCATCGGCGTCCGCGAGAAGAGGCAGCCACCCACCGCGACGTGGTCACCGTCCTTCACGCGGAGCACGGCGTCCTCGACTGAGGTGAGCTTCTCGCCGGCCGACTTGGCCTTGCCCTCCAGGCGCCGGCGGGCGGCCACGAAGTCGTACTCGCCGGGCCTCACGTCAGGATCTCCCAGCGCGCCTGGTAGCGATCGAGCTCACGGCGTGTTCGCTCGTCCATGGGGTGATCCCGCTCCGGCACGTCCACCTGTTTGGTCTCGCCGCACAGCGGGGTGGTGAAGTAGCGCTGCCCAGTGTCGTTCACCATGGTGATGATCGACGGCAACTCCGGATGGCGGTGAGCGAGCTTGATGGCCGCCGCCACATTGCATCCGGTGGAGATCCCGCAGAAGAGCCCTTCCTCGCGGGCAATGCGGCGAGCCATGCCGACGCTCTCGTCGGTGCCGGTCGTGATGATCCCGGTGAGCAGCGAGACGTCGAGGTTCGCAGGGATGAAGCCGTCGCCGATCCCCTCGATGCCGTGCGGACCCCAGGCTCGTCGCGAGAGAAGCGCGCACTCGTCTGGCTCCACCGCGTAGAGCTTGACCCGACCGTCGCGCTCGCGCAAGTACCGTCCGACGCCACTCAGGGTCCCACCGCTGCCCTGGGCAGCGACGAAGGCGCCCACGATACCTCCGGCTTGCTCCCAGATCTCGGGACCGGTGGTGCGGTAGTGCGCGTCGATGTTGTCGGCGTTCCCGAACTGTCCAGGCACCCAGTACCCGCTGGGATCGCGCGCCCGGATGGCCTCGAGTTTCTTGAGTGACAGATCGACGTCGCTCTCGCCACCCGGTGTGAAGACCAGGTCGGCGCCATAGGCGCGCATGATCTTCTTCCGCTCCTCGCTCATGCCGTCCGGCATCACGACCGTGCACGGATAGCCTTTGACGGCAGCCACGAACGAGCAGGCAATGCCGGCGTTCCCCGTCGAGCACTCGAGCACGCGCATGCCGGGTCGGAGATCGCCGCGGGCCTCCGCTTGCTCGAACATGTGGAGGTAGATGCGGTCCTTGAGGCTGCCGGAGGGCCCGAACCACTCCACCTTCACGTAGATGGGTGGACCGACGGTGAGGATGCGATTGAGCTTCACGAGAGGCGTGCGGCTTACCGCGCGCTCGATGGACGGCAGCGCCGTGCGATAGGCATCCCAGCGAATGGTCATGGCCCGTGAGTGTACCGGCCGCCCCGAGAGCACGCAATGCGGCGAGGCACCGCCTTGTGTCCTACCGCTGAGGCCTTAGGCGACCCGATCGATGCACTCGCGACACGGCCTTGGACGCGGTAGCCAACGACTTCGGCCGGCGCGTCCAGACGTCGCGGCCGGGAGCGCATCACGGCGCAGGCGTCGTCGGCGGCGTCAGGTGCCGTCGAACGCGCCGCGAAGGTGACGTACGGCCAGGCGACCCACGCCGTCTTCGGTGACCGCGACGACGTCGAAGCGGCAGCGGACGTCTCGGAACCCACGCGCCTTCAGGTAGAGCTGGGCGAGCTGGACGAGCCGCCGCTGCTTGTGCCACGAGACGGCCGCCGCCGGCGTGTCGCCCCAGCGCGCCTGCCGGCACTTCACCTCGACGAAGACGAGGATGTCGCCGTCGCGACACACGAGGTCGAGCTCGCCCAGCGTGAAGCGGACGTTCCGCTCCACCACGCGGAGGCCGGCCTTGACGAGGAACTCCGCAGCCGCGCTTTCCGCCACCTGTCCCAGGGAGCGGCGTTGATTGGTCACCCTGGTGTCATAGCGCGGCGAGGGTGGACGGGAAAGTGTCGACACATTCTGACAGTGCTCGCGGGCGAGGAGCGTCCCGGGTTCCCCGGACCTCCCAGCGCGGCGGGCCGAGGTGCATCGAGACTTTTCCGGGACGCTCGAGCGATGGGGTCTTGGGACCTTCTCGAGGCACCCACTCTCCCTAGTCTTCCTCGATGAAGGTGAATAGCTCGCCCTGCCGCCACACGCCGGAGAAGCTCCGGCGGTGCAGAGCGCAGGGGCCGAGCCGATCCAGGATGGCGAGGTGTTCGGGAGTGGCGTAGCCCTTGTGCCGGGCGAAGCCGTACTCGGGAAACTCGCGGTCGGCCTCGAGCATCAACCGATCGCGCACGACCTTCGCGACGATAGACGCTGCGGCCACGCTCGCACAGCGGGCGTCACCGTCCACCAGATTGCGCTGCGGGCATGCGAGGCCAGCCAACTTTACGAAGTCCGTGATGACCAGCTCGGGGGCGATGGCGAGTCCGGCCAAGGCCTGTTGCATGGCGCGGCGTGTGGCCTCCAGGATGTTGATCCGGTCGATGGTGTCGTGGTCCACGATGCCGACACCAACGGCGACCGCACGCGCTTGGATGCGTTCGAACAGTTCCTCGCGCCGCTCCGGTGGCAGGAGCTTGGAGTCAGCCAATCCCCTGATGCGCCGCGCCGGCTCGATGATGACGGCGGCGGCCACTACCGGTCCGGCCAGAGGTCCCCGCCCCGCTTCGTCGACTCCCGCGATACGCACGAGACCCGTGCGCCACGCGCGCGCCTCGTAGTGATACGGCGCCGACAAGGGCGGCACGTCGGATCGAGATTACGGCTGGGAGGCTGGCTCTGAGGGGGCCTCTCCCGATGGGGGGACAACGGCCACTCGCCTCTCTTTCAGGCGCGCCGCCTTGCCCGCCAGACCGCGGAGATAGTAGAGCTTCGAGCGGCGCACGCGACTGCGGCGGACAACCTGCACGCGCTCGATACGAGGAGAATGCAGGGGGAAGGTCCGCTCCACCCCGACGCCGTACGAGATGCGGCGCACCGTGAACGACGCTCGCCCTCCTTCGCCGCGCTTGCGGATGACGACGCCCTCGAAGGCCTGGATGCGTTCCTTCTCGCCTTCCACGACCTTTACCTGCACCCGCACGGTATCGCCCGGGGCGAATCCGTCTCGGTCTTTCCTGAGCTGTCCGGCTTCTACCAGTCGAATGGCGTCCATGGTTGCGAGTCCTTTCTCATCGCGGGGTCACCGGACATCGTCCGGCCTCTCCCCGTGTTCAAAGCGATCGATCAGCGCGCGCTCCTCGGGCGTCAGCGCCGCCGCGACCAGCAGGTCGCGCCGCGTGCGCCACGTGCGCCACAGCGCCTGCAGCCGGCGCCACTGCGCGATGCGGGCGTGGTCGCCAGACATCAGTACCGCGGGTACCCGGGCGCCCGCGAACTCCACCGGCCGCGTGTACTGCGGCGGCTCCAGCAGGCCGCTGGCGAAGGACTCGCGCTCTGTCGCTCCTTCGGCGCCCAGTACCCCGCGCACCAGTCGCACCACGGCGTCCGTCACCACGAGCGCGGGGAGCTCGCCGCCTGTGAGGACGTAGTCTCCGATGGACAGTGCCTCGTCAGCCAGTAGATCGTGCACGCGCTCATCGACGCCTTCGTAGCGTCCGGCCAGGAGGATGAGATGCGTCCGCCCCACCAGCTCTCGCGCGACCTCCTGACTGAAGCGTCGTCCCCGCGGATCCATCAGAATGACGTGCGCCTCCGGCGTTCGCAATGCCGCCACCGCTGAGAACAGTGGTTCGGGTTTCAGCACCATCCCGCCCCCGCCGCCGAACTGGTAATCGTCGGTGGTTCGCTGCCGATCCACCGCGTAGTCGCGAAGGTCGACGACGCGGATCTGGACCAGGCCTCGCTGGCGCGCTCGTCCGATCATCGATTCCGCGAGCGGGACTTCGGCCATCGCGGGGAATAGCGTCACGATGTCGATCCGCATCGGCGTGCTCGTCGTGCTCCTACTGAGATGGGGGGCCTCGACAGGGCCCCCCAAGCCC
This sequence comes from Candidatus Methylomirabilota bacterium, assembly GCA_046726415.1. Taxonomy (GTDB): domain Bacteria; phylum Methylomirabilota; class Methylomirabilia; order Rokubacteriales; family CSP1-6; genus CAVWFS01. The sequence continues at coordinate 26 of JBKPAK010000151.1, read as the reverse complement.
CCCAAGTGCTCGGGGCGCCCCGGCGC
>JBKPAK010000150.1:0-15532 GCA_046726415.1 Candidatus Methylomirabilota bacterium | reverse complement strand
GCTCCGTGTCGTAAGGTCCTCTGGTCAGCAAGCCCTTGGCCGTCACGCTTGGCCGCCCCTCCCTAATACCCCGTCGGCCTGGGGCAGCAGGAGAGTGTTCTCTCCTCTGCTACTCCTCCCAGGACGGCCGGAAGTATAAGGTGTCGTAGTGGCCGTTGAAGAACGCGAACTCCTGCTGGCCATGGGTGGGGTCGTCCGTCGGATCGAGATCGATCGTGATGCGCCGGGCGCGGCCGCCAAGGCGGGCGCAGTGCTGCCCGATCACGAGGTCTGCCAGCGCGTGCCCCAGCCGGGTCAGCGCCAGCGGGCCAAGCGCATTCTCGAAGCGCGACAGCGTCGGCTGCGACGCAAGGCGGGACCGGCGAGCGGATCGCGATCGAGCAGGAGTTTGTGGATCGCGTCGTCGGTCAGCCGGGCGGTGTCGTTGCAATCCGGATAGCCGCAGATCAGCCCGAAAATGCGCTGGCGTACCAGGTCGACCAGCTCGTGCTGGACCTTGCCCCGCTGGCGCCGGTCCCGGAGACAGCTGGCCACCGCCTCGGTGACGCCCAGCCGGCAATCGAGAGCCTTGAGCAGCACCGCCCCGCCGTCCGAGCTGGCGGGCTCGGCGTCGAACCGGGCCACGACAAGCTTGTCGAATTTGAACGTGAGCTGCGGTATACAGTCTGTGGCCATCGAGCCTCCTCGCGAGTGTGTGTGAAGGCGCTTCGACACCGCTCTTTTCGCACACTTCGAAGACTCGATGGCTGTTTTCCTTCATTCTTCACGCATAAAGCGGGCTAAGGGAGGCACGCCGGCTCTCGACCCTGCTTGCGGCGCGGCCCGTCACCCCTTCCACCGGTTCGCGAGGAGCAGCGGACAACGCCTCGAGAGGAGCAGTCGATCGTCAGCGGTGAGCTCGCATGCGCCCGCTTGTCGCCCACTGCCACCTCGGCCTCGGCAGGCTCTGCCGGCGCACCGGCAAGGAGGAGCTGGCCCGCGAGCACTTCACCACCGCGGTCACGATGTACCGCGAAATGGACATGCGCTTCTGGCTGGAGCAGGCCGAAGCGGAGACGAGAGAGTGAAGCGACCACCTGCCACCTCTCCGAGGGGGTGTACTTCCGGTTCTCGTTCTATCGCGCAGTTCAGGGGGGAGGTCTGAAGATGCGAGCTCGGACGCCTTCGTTCGCGACCTGGTTGTTGACCGGGGCCCTGGCGGTGGGGGCGAGCGCTGCTCACGCGCAGGGGGTGAGGACGGAGATTCATCCGCTGTCGACGGTGACCCTCACCGAGCCCGAGTTCCTCACCGGCTCAGCGAGCGGCACGCCGGCCACCATCGCGGGCGAGCTGCGCCTGCCGCGAGTGCCAGGTCGCCTGCCGGCTATCGTGCTGGTTCACGGCTCGGGGGGCGTGGGCTCGAACATCGGCCGCTGGGCCCAGGAGCTGAACGGCGCCGGCTTCGCCACGTTCGCCCTCGATAGTTTTAGCGGACGCGGCATCACGGAGACGGCCACCGATCAGGCCCAGCTCTCGCACGTCGGCATGATCGTCGACGCGTACCGGGCGCTCGCGCGGCTCGCCACCCATCCCCGGATCGACCCGGCTCGGATCGCCGTGATGGGCTTCTCCAAGGGCGGCTTCGTCGCCCTGTACGCAAGCCTCACGCGATTCCAGCGCATGCACGCCCCCCCTGGGCTCGAGTTTGCCGCCTACGTGCCCTTCTATCCGATCTGTATCCGCACCTATATCGACGATGGACAGGTGAGTACGCGGCCGATCCGGATCTTCCACGGTGGCGCCGATGACTGGCTGCCGGTCGCGGCCTGTCGCCAATACGTGGACCGGCTGCGACAGGCGGGGAAGGACATCCAGCTCACGGAGTACGCTTGAGCACAGCATGGCTTCGACAACCCTACCTCGCCGCCGACGCTTCGTCTTCCCAACGTGCAGGCCGGACCGGACTGTCGGCTCGAAGAACGAGCTGGCGGACAGATGGTGTTCCGAGACACGGGGCAGCCGTTCGCGGCCGGCCACCCGTGTGTGCGACACGGAGCGACGATTGGCTATGATCCGGAGGCGCACCGGCTCGCCCTTGACGCCGTCAAGGCATTCCTCGCGTCGGCGCTCAAGGCCGCGCCGCCCTGAGGGGACTCATCGTGGGTGGCGATGGCTCGTGCCGGCCTTGAGCAGCGCTTGTCCGTCCGCGACATTCCGACTACGGTAGGCGAGACTTCGGCCAGTCCTGGCTGAGGCGAAGGCGGCTCTAGAATGCAGTGTCCCCGGTGCCAGCACGACAACCTCCCCGCGGCGAAATTCTGCCAGGAGTGCGCCACCCCGCTGGCACGCCCTTGCACAAACTGCGGCAGTCAGCTCCCCCCTAGCGCGAAGTTTTGTCCCGAGTGTGCACACCGGGCTGGCGCCTCAGCGGCGCCGACGACTTCAGCTCAGTTCGGCTCACCCGATTCCTACACGCCCAAGCACCTCGCCGAGAAGATCCTGACATCGAAGGCGGCGCTCGAAGGCGAGCGCAAGCAGGTCACCGTCCTGTTCGCTGACCTGAAAGGCTCGATGGAGCTGCTCGCCGACCGCGATCCCGAAGAGGCGCGACAGCTCCTCGACCCCGTGCTGCAGTGCATGATGGACGCCGTCCACCGCTACGAGGGCACCGTCAACCAGGTCATGGGCGATGGGATCATGGCGCTCTTCGGCGCGCCGCTGGCCCACGAGGATCACGCGGTGCGGGCGTGCTACGCCGCGCTCAGGATGCAGGAGAGCGTGACGAAGTACGCCGAGGAGGTACGACGCTCTCACGCCGCCGTGGTCAAGATCCGCGTCGGGCTGAACTCCGGGGAAGTCGTGGTGCGCGCCATCGGCAGCGATCTCCACATGGACTACACGGCCGTCGGCCAGACCACCCATCTCGCGGCACGGATGGAGCAGATCGCCGATCCCGGTGCAATAGTGATTACCTCCGAGACGCTGGCGCTGGCCGAGGGCTACGTCGAGGTGAAGTCGCTTGGCCCCGTGCCGGTGAAAGGATCCGCCAACCCCGTGGAGGTCTACGAGGTGACCGGCGTGGGACTGGCCCGGACCAGTCTGCAGACCGCCGCCCGGCGCGGGCTCACCCGCTTCGTCGGCCGCGACGCCGAGCTGGAGCAGCTCCGTCGGGCGCAGCAACTCGCAGGCACCGGGCACGGTCAGGTGGTGGCGATCGTCGGCGAAGCGGGGGTGGGCAAGTCGCGCCTTGTCTACGAGTTCATCCACTCGCATCGTCTGCAGGGCTGGCTCACTCTCGAGACCGCATCTGTCTCGTACGGCAAGGCGACGAGCTACCTGCCCGTGGTCGACCTCCTCAAGGACTACTTCAAGATTCGGGCTCACGACGATCTCCGCGACGTTCGCGAGAAGGTGACGGGCAAACTCCTCACCCTCGACCGAGCGCTGGAGCCGACACTCCCGGCATTGCTGGCTCTGCTCGACATGCCCGTGGCCGACGCCGCTTGGCGGGCGCTCGATCCGGGACAGCGCCGCCAGCGCACGCTCGACGCGGTCAGGGGGGTGTTGCTGCGGGAAGCGCGCGAGCAACCGCTCCTCCTGATTTTCGAGGACCTGCACTGGATCGACAGCGAGACCCAGTCCCTGCTGGATGGCCTGGTCGAGAGCCTGGGCTCGGCGCGGCTACTGCTGCTCGTGAACTACCGGCCCGAGTATCAGCACGCCTGGGGTGGCAAGACCTACTACCGCCAGCTCCGGATCGATCCCCTGCCGCCCGAGAGCGCTGACGAGCTGCTCGGTGCGCTCGTCGGCCCTGACGCAGCCCTCGGCCCGCTCAAGCAGCTCCTCGTTGACAGGACGGAAGCGAATCCCCTCTTCCTCGAGGAAAGTGTGCGGGCCCTGGTGGAGACACAGGTCCTGGCCGGCGAGCGCGGCGCCTACCGGCTCACCCGGCCCGTCGAAAACGTAAGAATTCCCGCTACCGTGCAGGCCATCCTGGCCGCGCGCATCGACCGCCTGCGGCCCGAGGCCAAGAGACTGCTCCAGGCGGCCGCGGTCATCGGCAAGGACGTGCCCATGCCGCTGCTCCTGGCCATTGCCGACGCGCCGGAGCCCGAGGTGCGCGCCGAGCTCACCCACCTCCAGTCCGCGGAGTTCCTCTACGAGACCCGGCTCTTTCCGGACCTCGAGTACACGTTCAAGCACGCGCTCACGCACGAAGTCGCGTACGGGGGGCTGCTCCACATCCGGCAGCGGGCCCTGCACGCTCGCATCACCGAGGCCATCGAGCGGCTCTCGACCGAGCGCGTGGCCGAGCAGGTCGAGCGGCTCGCCCACCACGCCCTGCGCGGGGAGCTGTGGGAGAAGGCGGTCGCCTATCTCCGCCAGGCGGGGCTCCGGGCCATGGCGCGGGCCGCCAACCGCGAGGCCATTGCTCACCTGGATCAGGCCCTCGGGGCCCTCCGCCGCCTCCCCGAGATCCGGGAGACGACCGAGCTGACGATCGACCTCCACATCGACCTCCGGAACGCGCTCCTCCCGCTCGGCGATTGGGCGCGCATGGCGGAGCACCTTCACGAGGCGGAGGGGCTCGCCAGGACGCTCGGCGACCAGCATCGGCTCGGATGGATCGCCACATACATGGTGATCCAGTGCCTGGCCACTGGCGACTACGACGAGGCCGTCAGATTCGGGCAGGAGGCCCTGGCCATCGCGCGAATCCGCCGCGATCGCTCGATCGAGGTGGTCGCCACGTCCTTTCTGGGCAGGACGCACGTGGCCCGGGGCGAGTTCAGCGAGGCGGCCACTTTCCTCGAGCGGAACGTCGCGCTCGAGGGTGACCTGCGCTACGAACGCTTTGGGTCGGCTGCCATCCAGTCGGCCTTGTCAGGTGCCTGGCTCGCCGGCGTGCTCTCCGAGCTCGGCCGGTTCGACGTGGCCATTGGGCAGGCCGACGCCGCCGTGCGGATCGCTGAAGAGGCCGATCATCCCTGGACGCTGTTCAACGGCTTGACCGAACTCGGCCTTGCCCACTTCCGTCGCGGGGATCTCCCTCGCGCGACCCGGGTCCTCGAGCGGGGCCTCGACCTCTCCCGCTCGTGCCAGCTCTTCTTCGGGACATCCAACGTCGCGGCGACCCTCGGCGCCGCCTACGCCCTCGCCGGACGGGCTGACGAGGCGCTCCCGCGGGTCGCGGACGCCGTCGAGGAGTTCCGCCGTCGCCAGAATCACGCCTGGCCGGCGCTCATTCTTCTGTGCGCGGGGATGACCTGCCTCTCGGCCGGCGGATCGACGAGGCTGCCAGCCACGCCCGCGAGGCACTGGCGCTCACCCGCCGGCTGCGGGCTCGGGGAAGCGAGGCCCACGCCCTCTGTCTCGCCGGTGACGTTGCGTCGACAGGCGGCGCCGAGGACGCCGAAGGCTACTACCGCGAGGCGCTGGCGCTCGCAGGCCAGCTCGGCATGCGCCCCCTCGTCGCCCACTGCCACCTCGGCCTCGCCAAGCTCTACCGGCGTGCAGGCAAACGGCAGGAGGCGCAGGAACACCTCACCACCGCGACGACGATGTACCGCAAGATGGACATGCGGTTCTGGTTGGAGCAGGCGGAAGCGGAGATGGCTTCACACACGCCGACAGCGGGTCAGACGGATGGCTCGTGAACGGCTGCACGGCGAGGATCGACTCAAGAAAGCCACCTACAGGCCGGGAGACTCTGGCCGAAAGATGCCTTGTCGCCGGCGTGATGGACCTGGCGCATGGCCCGGCCCCGGCGCTGGAGCCAGCGGCGGTAGATGTCACAGAACCGCGTGTAGCGGTAGCCGGAGGGGGCCGCTCGAGGTTTCGAGGTGGAGCAGCTCCAACGTGACGCCGGGCCGGCGGCGCTCGGCGTGGATCCAGGCGCAGTCGGGCCACGGGGCGCTGCCGCTGGCCCGCGACCTCGAGGCGGCCATAGAGCCGGCCCTCGAGGACCTCGTCGGGGAGGGTGTGGACCTGCGGCCAGTCCAGCCCGGCGGCGTGAGCCCGGCGGACGACGCTGGTGATCGTCCCCAGTCCGATTCCCAGGCTCCGGACCACCGCCCGGTGGCTGAGCCCCAGGGCCCACTTCTGTCGGAGGATCTCTCGGATCTGCCGCATGGATAGTCGCTCGGCCGCCATCGCGCCCCTTCTCCCTGCTGGGGCGGACGGCGCGCTGGACGATCCAGCGGCGCTCGCTCAAGCGCCCGCCCCCGTCTCGGGAGCAGAGTGCCTGTTCACGCTCACTGATCTACGTGTTCACCACCCTGATCTTGGTGTTCACCATGACCGATCCGGGCGTTCACGTTGCCCTGATCTTCGCGTTCACGTTGGAGTGGATCCGGGTGTTCAGCTTGGACCGCTACGCGCAACGGAACGTCACGGGCCGGAGCTTCAAACCCCGATTTCTCACCGCACACATGCTCCGTGAGGGCGAGTGGGTCCGCTGTTATGTTTCCCTTGGGCCTAGTGCCCGACTGTGAGGTGGTAGGTAACCTCAGTCTCAAATCCCGCAAAAGGGCCGCCGGTTATGATGCCGTGAAGATGGATGGTGTGCGCGCCTGCAGACAGCGGTGCGAGCATCAGCCAGTAGCCGTCTGAGACCATAGGCGCGTAGGTACCCGGCGGGACGCCAACGATGTTCGCCTCAGGGAGGGTGACACTAAAGACTGGTGACTGCACCCGATAATCAAGCAAATCGCGTAGTGGGACGCCGTCGATGCTGGCTTCGATCCTTACGGAATCCATCGACGCCGCAGCAGCTGCGCGTAATGCAGTTACATCGCAGGGAACGCCAGGATTCGTGGGCTCACAGTCGAACACCGCCGCTCCGAAGGCTGCGTTGACGATCGGAAGGAACAGGGCTTTTCCGAGAGGGACAGCGCAGGCGCGGTCGAAGGTGCCACCGAAGAACGAGCCTGCCAAAAACCATACCTGCCCGACTTGTCTCTCGGCGCAGTGTGCTCCCGTTTCATCAAGGCCTGGGTTCGTGGCCGCGGGAATGGAGAGCGCCCATTGCCACCATTTCGCGCTCCACTCGCCATAGGTGTTCCCATACGGTCTGGAGTCTAAGGGAATGACTTTCGGGTTCGGATTCCCGCTGTCAGCCTGCGCAACGGGGACGATTCCTGCTACCATCAGCCCTACGATAACCACCATGACCGCTACAACGTTTCGGCAAAGCATCTGGTTCTGCATGATCTCACTCCTCCATGCCCTTTGGGCACCACCGCGAGATTATAGAAATAGACTTCCGTGTTGACCCTCCCAGCGTTCTTCCTGGTCAGTTGCCAGACTTGGTGCTTATCTCCTTTCCAAGCGCCTTCTGGCGCCTGAGAGGCCCCGAGTCATGCGTCGACGCCCGCAAGGGTGCAGGCGAAGCGTTGACAGGGGAACGCGCAGGCCGGGTATTCAGCCGCGAAAGACGAACCCTCTGGAGCGCCGACGCTGTAAGGAAAAGCGGAAGGCCACACTCGACGCGTCGCCAGCGCGAGGCGCCCCGAAGTCCCGCGCGGTCAGAGACCCTGAGCATGTATGGACACACCTCGCGCGAAAGCCGGGAGAGTCTCGGGCCGGCCGTTGGAGATGGACCGACGGGCCGCGTCGTGAAGTCCCAGGACACACGCCGACGATGAACGGCCCGAGGCAATCGGACAGGCCCGTAGTGTGCGCTGGGCAGCGACGTGTTCAGGCGGGTTGAAGTCCCGCTGGCGCTCGGATGAAGGGCGCCATATCCGAAGGCGAGACATCGCTGGCCTCGGCGATCGACACCTACGTCTCGGCCGTAAGAAGACGACTCGAGACCGCCGGCGTGGCGGGATGTTTCTGAATACCCCTGGCGGAATGATCCTGAAAAATGACACACCGTCGCATCACCGCCCTGACGGTCCACGAGTTGAGGCAGCCTAGCATCGCAAGGCGGGTTCCCAGCGTTGCAGGCAGGCCGCATGCACGGACTTCTCCAGAGCCACCGGTGTTTGGAGATCGAGAGCGGCATCCAGGGGCGCGGAAAGGATTCGGAAGGTCACATCCAGCCCTCAGAAGAACCTGTCAGAAAGGTGGCGACGAAGCTAGGGGATACGCATTCACTTTGTCAAGCGATTTTGCCGGCAATGACCTCGTGATGGTCTGACCGTTCTTCCTGTGCCCAGAATCCTGTCACGATGACAACCAGAAGGCCGCGGATCGACCCTGCCCAGCTTTCTGGGAGTCTCACTCGACCCGCTAGCCGCTTGGATCAGGCTCGACAGAATCACCCGGCGCGTGGTCGGCCGTCGGATGGGGCACGGCCCGACACCGCAGACGGATGAGCGCTCGACAAGCTCATGCTGCTGAGGGCGTGGACGGCGCGGCGGATCGCGAATTGATGTTCGCGATCGACCAGCCGCATCATCGCTACATCGCCGGGCGGCCTGATCTTGCATCACTGGTCACGACCGGCCCAAGCAGTTCGCCACGCCCGGCACCCTCCTTCCGTCGGGCTGCTCCCCGTTCCACCCTAGAGGTCCACCCTTTTCGTGGTGCCGCTCCCCCTGTATCAACGGAAAGCTGGTCCAACCAGAAGAGCATTGCGTTCAATAGCTACCTAATTTGCATCGCGACATTGGAACAAAGCGCCGCGACTTTACCCGTCCGAACGGAGCAGGATTGTCGTTGAATGTAGTGAACGTTCGTGCGCTGGGGGCTGACATGACTCGCCTCGCCGCCCGCCGCTATTACCGGATTGATACGCCGTCGATTGTCCTGAGACTCCTCGGCCTTGCCCTGGTCCTGGCCATCAGCGTGACCATAAACCGCACCCGAATTACTTGGTCACCATCTTCGGGTTAGTCAGGATGGTGTCCAAGGAATTCGGGTGCGGTTTATAGGTGCCTTTGGCACTACCGGCCACGACCGCGGACATCTCGCGCCGAACCAGTCGTTCAGCTGGCATATCTGCGGCGCGTACAAGACTTTCACGATGGCTAACATGGCGCCGCAACTGGCGGCGCTCAACCGCGGACTCTGGGCCAAGCTGGAGGAGCAGGTCCTCTTCTGGGCAGTGACGGAGGGACCGATCCAAGTCGTGACAGGAACGTTGTTCACCACCTTCCCCGCAGGCAAGTTCAACGTCATCTGCGACGGCATCGTCGACAGGCAGACGATCGTCCGCACGGGCCAGCGGCTGAAGCCGGGCGCCAGCGGTCTGCCGGGCAAGGTCGTGAAGCCGACTGGCTTCTACAAGGTGATTTTCCGGCCGGGCCGCGACGGAGAGGAAGACCGGGCGATCGCCTTTCTCGTTCCCCACACGCACACCGCGATGAACGCCGTCTTTCAGCAGTTCGTTGCGCGCATTGACGTGGTGGAAAGCGTCACGGGCTTCGCGTTCGCCGTGCCCGAGGTGCTGAAGGGTGCCGGCGGCCAGGCCTGGTGGCTGGAGCGCAAGATCCCGACGGGATGGCGGCTTCGTGCCGCGACCTGCAGCAGCGACAGTCCGCGCGAAGGGTGGCAGCCCGAGCTGTCGAGAGACGAGCGGACTGCCGTCTGCCAGGCAAGCGATTAGGACCACATTCTCGTCCTGGGACGAACGCCGCCTGCGCCGCATCCTGATCCGCCGCTTCACGTACTATCACCCCGCGCGAACACACTCGCCCCTAGAGAAGGTTGCGCTCTGACCTATCGAGCCGCCGGCGTTGGCAGGTCGTCCTCAGTCTCGCGAATAGGTCCCTCACTCGCCACGTCCAGGCAACGCCAACTGGCACGGGAGGCCTCACAGTCGACCACCTCGTGCGTCCCCGCTTATATGACGCCAGTAGAACTCGCGGACGAGGTGAGGGTGTCGCCTAAGTCAATCTACAGGTGGGCCGCCGAGGACAGCACCATGCCTCAGATCAGGCTCGGCTCGGGTAAGGGTTCGACGCTGCGATTTTCCCCGAGCGCGCGTAATAACCGATCCCGAATAGTTTTCGCATCCAGAGTCCCAGATTGAACGCGCTCGCGTGTATCAGCAGCCGCTTCAGCACGTTTGCATGGCCGCGGACGTGAGTGCGCCGCAGCCTACCAGTCTCGTACAAATGGGCGCAGGGGCGTTCGAGCAATTCCCCGCGTCGTCGAAGGAGGCGTTTTCCGCGAGCGCCTCGGATGCGACGGCGACTCGCATACACGGCGTCACGTTCGGCGTGTTGGTCGGTCCATGATTGCGGCCCGCGATCGGGTTCGCTGATGTACGTGCGAATCTCCAGCGTCTCCAGATCGTGGACCGTCTCGCGGCTGTGGTACCCCTTGTCGGCGACGACTTCCTCAATCACCGCGACCGCGCGTTTGGTGACCTCGGCAACCGCTTCGAGTTGCTCAGCGGCCTCCGGGAGCGTTTCCTGAATCGTGGTCGTGTCGCCCTGGTCGGCGCCCTGCACCGTGGCGCCGACGATCGCGCCCGTCTCGAGATCAATCGCGTGCTCGGCCTTGTGTGCCAGGTGCGTTCGGCCGTCCTTCATCTTCGTGATCTTCGCGTCGGGATCGTGCGGATGTCTCCACTCATCGTTCGATCCCTTTTTCTTGCGCTTGCGATCGATCCGCGCCAGATCGGCGCGTGTCGGCGTCCCAATGCCCGACGCCTTGGCAAGCTTCGTCAAGAACTCCTCGTAGCCCTCGCCCGTGTCGCGTCGGACGATGGTGCGCAACGCGGCATTGGCTTCCAGCGTCGTGGCGTCGATACCAATCGTTTTTCCCTTGACCAACCCTGCGGCCCCGAGGCACTGCAGCACCCATGTAACGACCGCCCGATGCGTCTCGAGCGCGGTCAGGCGCCGAGTCCGCGAAATCGTCGAATGATCCGGTGGGTCGTCTTCCAGGCCGACGCCTAGGAAATCCCGCAGCGCCAACGAATCGGCCGCACGCCAAGCGATGCCGCGCTCCGAGTCAATGCCTTCGAAGTACCCGATCAACAGCAGCCGGAAGTAGATGCCGGGCGGCAAGCCCGGGCGACCCAGCGTCTCCGCGTAGAAGCTGGCGCATTGGCCTTCGACGAAATCATCGAATCCGTGCTCGCGCAGCAGCTCATTCAGGCGCCGGTAGAATGGATGACTGGCCGACGTCGGCAATTGCGTCGCTGTGACCCACATCGCTGGCTGGCGATCGCGTTTCCGTTTGCCCATCGACATGGGCGCAGTGTAGTACGAGATCTAAGCTGTGTCGATCGTTTCGATCGGCAGATCCGTTGCTGCAGGTGCCCACCACCGGCGCAGGTAAAGAGGTGACCACCCAGGAGTAACATTCTGACCGCTTCTCTGGTGGTCGAAAGGTCGTGCCGGTTAGGCCAAATGGGATCGACGATATCGCATCATTCTCACCACCACGGAACCGATCGGCCGTGGAGAGAATCAGAACTGGCGCCTTCTACTGAGATAATACGGAGGCTGCACGATGGCCAAACTGATCTACGCTACGCCTACGTCGCTGGATGGCTACATCGCTGATGAAACCGGCAGCCCCGATTGGGCGGCGCCGGACGAGGAGGGATTTGCTTTCATCAACGATCTTCTTCGCCCCATCGGCTTGTATCTATATGGACGCAAGATGTACGAGACGACGGCGATTTGGGAGACACCAGACGTCATTCCTGGTCTGACGTCGGCCATGCTGAACTTCGCGCGGATCTGGCAAGCGGCCGACAAGATCGTCTATTCTAAATCGCTGGAGATCGTCTCTACACCGAAGACGCGTCTCGAGCGGGAATTCGACCCGCAGGTGGTTCGCGACCTGAAGGCTCAATTGCCTCACGATGTTTCGGTGGGTGGTCCGACCCTCGCGGCACACGCGATCCGGATCGGGCTCGTCGACGAGTATCATCTGTTCGTCGTGCCTATGATGATTGGCGGCGGCAAGCGGGTTCTGCCCAGCAACGTATGGGTAAAGCTGGATCTCTTGGACGAGCGCCGTTTTGCTAATGGAATGGTCTATCTTCGCTATTGCACGCAGGCCTGATGGAGGCTGAAGGACGAAGGCGAGTGGCGGATCGCTGCCTAACATAACGTCTACGTCAAGCCTTTCCCTGTCGCACAACCGCAACCCTGATCGCGATCAGAACGGGCGGCTGGCAGGCCCTGACTTCCACCACGGCCTGTTAGGCCCCGTCCCCATTGATGTCAGCCCCAGCGCCGAGCTAGCCCACACCCTCTTGCGGATCGCCTATCATGTGTTCGCCGACGGTACGGTCTATCGTGACCTCGGCGGTGATTACTACGACCGCCAGCACAGCCAACGTGTCACGCAGCGAGCCATCCACCTGCTGGAACGCCAGGGCTATCGCGTGACGCTCGAACCCGCGGCATGAGCGCGAGGCCCGGCGGCGCTCACGGGATTTACTGAGCAGTAAGCGATAGGGATACCTTGGCGGTCAATAATGCGTCCCCCGAGTCAGCCTCCGAGCATTCGTAACGCTTGAGCCATGCCAGCATCTCGCGCCGCCCCGCACAGAACGACCAGTGTCCCTCGGGGGTGTCGCTGGGGTTTCGACTGCCTCTTGGCGTACCGTCGCATCACAGGGTTACAACGAACCCAGAAAGGCCAACAACGCATCGTGGTCGGATGAACTCAGTTTCCCGAAGCCGCTAACTGCGTTCTGTGCTTGCCCACCATGGCGGAGGATAGCGTCCGCGATGCTCTTCGAACCTCCGTCATGCATGAAACGATCTCGGCGCGATAGTCCCCACAACGGCGCCGTGCGGAACTCACTACCCTTGGCCTCTCCTTGCTCTATCCCATCGCCCGTGCCTACGTCGTGAAGCAGTAGGTCTGAGAACAAGTTGACCGGTTTGTTCCTCAGCGCTGCGACCGAGTTTCGGCCGCCGGTCATCATCGTGGGCACATGGCAACTGGCGCACCCAATCTCACTAAACACTCGCTCTCCTTGCCGCACTTGATCAGTGACGGGACGCCGAGGCGCTGGGGCCAAAAACCGCATGAAGTTCGTGAACGCGGTAACGCCAGAGCCGTCGTCCTCGGGGTCAGCAACCGGGTCACACCCCCATTGGATCGGCTGGCCGTGGGGTAACTTCTCATCTGGGAATTTGGGGTTGGTAATGCCCATCTCGTTGAGGTACGCGTCCCCGGCGAACTGACGCAAGGTGGCGACTTGCGCCTTCCAGCCGAAGCGCCCGAGCTCGGTCGCCCCGGTGTCGGGGTTAAACACGCGATTGGGTCTACCGCCATTGTGTAATGCGTTCCCCACAATGGTTGCCTCCGGGATGGCCTCCATCAGCCCCGCGCCAAACAACGGTGGGGAGTTGCGCAGCGAGACGAAGGTGGCTTCGGGAGGCACCACCTCCCCGTTCAGGCTACAGCCAGGGAGGTTGATGGCGCGCTGTTGCAGCAGTCCACCGCCTCTATTGACGGATACTGAGCCATCGAGTGGATCGAAGACCCCGTCGAACAGTCTCCCGATGCGCGTCTCACGCGCCACGCCTACGTTAGGCTCCGACCCGCCTACGCTCGGCACGGAATGGCATTCGGCGCAACTCTTCCCGTTGAACACCGGGCCCAAGCCATCTTCGACGGTCTCCACTTCGATGAAGTCTTCAAGACCTGCTTCAAAAGCTTTCAGGTCTCGTTCGGTCAGACCCGGCAGCGGATTGGTCAAGTTCTCCGAATCTGCCGCGCTGAGCGGCTGCGAGTTGATTCGCCATTGCGCAAACAGCAGGACGAAAACGCCTGTTACCGCCGTCAACACGACCGTCCTATGGTGCAATTTCTGTCTCTCCCTCCCGAGCCGGGAATTGGCTCTTTGGGTCTTCGCGTGAACGAGAGGAGTCTTGTGGTTCGAGGAATGAGCGCTGCCGGTCAGAACAAGCCGCGACCGAGAAGGCGGAAGGTGGGCGGGCACCAAAACGAACGGACGGCCGTGGAGCGCAAGATCATGTGCCTACCCTCCAGACGCGGCCGAGAGTAAAGAGAATGCCAGCTGTTGTCAAGATGGTCTTTGTCGGCTCTCCTCGGAACAGTCACATACTGCGCAGTTTCGGCGCGCCGTCACCGTTCACTATCCCTGGCATCCGCTCGTATGCCAGACCCTTGGTGCGGGGAGGACTGCCTCTCGTCTTCATCGATACGGTTTCGGTAGTGCCCAGAATGTGGGCGGTGGTAGTGCCCAGAATGAGGGCGGTGCGCGGGTTGAGGAATTATCCAGGATACGCATTGCCAACACCAGAGTCGTTTTCGTTGTTGATCCTCTTTTCATTGACGGCTACATTCGTTTGTGTTACCAAAGTGCCCTCGCGAGAACCAGACCGTCTGGGGTTTCGAGCCCCGAGGAGACTGGTGTGGTTCGTCGTCGGGTTTCGGTACAGCCGCTCAGCGAATCCCGCCTGAGGTGCGAACGCCTCAACCCGCTACTATCTCGGCATCATCACCACTGTCACGCAGCTCTCGAAGCCCGGGCCCGAGAAAGCAGCTAGGAAGAGGGCGCTGTCTCGCTCCTCGCGCGCACAGAAAGGCGCGAGGGTGGTGGCGGGTCGGTCAAGCACCTGAAGGACTGGCCTACGTACGAATCGGATCTGCGGGTGCGACCGGCGCATGAAGGGAAGCATGGGTACCAATGGGAAACTAGTACTTGGTCGGCGCTTGGTGTGTTCCTCCTACTCTTACTCAGAGCGCAGGAGGCCTCCCCTCGCTCAAAGCGATCGGCGAAGAACTCGGCCGTCAGCAGACCATGAGTTCCCTAGCATGCGCTCGCTTCGCGATTTCTGTGCCGCGACACTGGGCGACTTGAGCAGCCAGCTCAGGTACTGCAACTACAAAAGGGCTACAGCGGCCCGGAAGGGAGGGTGAAGCTGAGGATCAACAATGACAGCGGTTAACAGTAGTAGGGAAGGGAGTGCTCATCATGAGAATGAGACAGTTGTTGTTCGTGGTCTTCGTGGCGGGAGTGATCAGCTTAAGCTTAGTGTCATGTCTCTGAAATAGAGTGACAATTGGGTCGGACCGGGCTATGCCGCCGGCCATGTGGAAGCCTGCGCCCGCGCTGCGGGTCAGCCAAGAGGATCGGGAGTGGTTGGAGGCGTTGGTCCGAAGCGGGAAGACTCCCCAGCGGGTCGCGCTGCGAGCGCAGTTGGTCTTGCGCGCCGCAGAGGGGCGGCCGAATCATGCGTTGGCCAAGGAGCTGGGGATCAGTCGGCCGACGGTGCTGTTGTGGCGGCAGCGGTACGTCGAGGGCGGCGTGGCCGGCCTGCTGCGGGATGCGCCGCGGCCAGGGCGCAAGAAGCGCATTGGGCCGGCGAAGGTGGAGGCAATCGTGAAGGCGACGCTGCAGACGACGCCCGCGGATGCGACGCACTGGAGCGTCCGCTCGTTGGCCAAGCGCCAGCGGGTGAGTCCGGCGACGGTGCATCGGATCTGGCAAGCGCACAGTCTGCAGCCCCACCGGGTCGAGACCTTCAAGCTCAGCCGCGATCCGGAATTCGTGAGCAAACTGCGGGACATCGTCGGCCTCTATCTGAACCCGCCGGCGAAGGCCCTGGTGTTGAGCGTCGATGAGAAGAGCCAGATTCAAGCGCTGGATCGCACCCAG
>JBKPAK010000149.1:0-23647 GCA_046726415.1 Candidatus Methylomirabilota bacterium | reverse complement strand
AGATCTATCGCGTGCTGCAGATCCCGGACGAGGTCATGAAGCCGGTCAAGACCTGGACGACCAGCCGATAGTGACGCAACGAGCTCGCAACTCCCCGGAATCGCAGCATTCTAATCCGCCGACCGTGGAAGTTGGGCTAGCTCGCCGGGTTCACATACTCGTAGTTCGTCTCCATCGGAACGAAGGCCAGCGTTTGCCAGCCTCCTACTTTCCGGCTCATGGCCCATGTGATCGACCGGACCCCTAGCATGACCCCGCGGTAGTCGTCGTAGAGCTTCTGCCCCAGCGCGTGGCTGAGCGCGGCCCGCTTCTCGACGTCGAACTCCTTCATGGCCGTCTCGACGTCCTCGTCGTACGGCCCGTCGCAGAGCAGGTTGAAGGTTCCCTTGGAGTGGAGTACCCGGCTCCAGGCCAGGATCGGCTCGTCGAAGGGCGGCGAGCCGTACGCCCAGTGCGTCCGGTTCGTCTTGCGCATGCGCGCCTTGGGCCCGAAGCTGCTGATCATCTCGGGGATCCGCTTGGGCTTGATCCCGACCTTCTCCCAGTCGAGCGCCACCGCCTCCATGATGTCCGGCCCGTCGGCGGCGTACACCATGACCATGGGGTTCACCCGGACTTCGAAGCCTCCCCCCTGCCCGGCCTCCGCCAAGAGCTTCTTTGCCCGCTCGGGATCGTAGGGCGGGATCTTCCAATCCGCGCTGTACCCCTTGTGGAATGGATAGTAGTAGTACGTGAACGGCGTCTCCGCGCCCATGCCCTTCCAGAGCCCGCTGATGATGGCCTTCTTGTTGACGGCCAGGTTCAGGGCTAACCGCACCTTGCGCGCGTTCTCCAGGCTCTTCTTGTCGTTCGGGTCGCCGGCCCACGGGCACGTCGGGCAGTAGTCGTCGCGATCCGGCGTGGTCTGGCCCGACAGGATCACCCAGTTCAAGGCGGAGTTCGGTACCGCGTGGATGCGCAAGCCCACCTTTCGCCCCTGTTCCAGGTAGTCGCCGAACACCTGGCCGATGTCGATCTCGCCCGCCCGGAGGCCGGACACCCGCGTAGCGGGCTCGGGCACTCGCCGGATCACCAGTTCCTTGAAGGCGGGCGTCTTCCGCCAGTGGTTCGGGACCGCCTCGAACCGGTGATAGTCGCCCTGCCGACCCTCCAGGTGACGGTAGGGCCCGGTGCCGATCGGGTGGAGTGCCGCCTTCTGCTCGCCCACCGATTCCAGATGCTTCTTGGAGACGATGCCCTGGTATCCGACGAACTGGGTGAAATTCGAGGGCACCTCCCAGAGCCGGTTCTTGAAGTGCATCACGACAGTCAGCTTGTCGGGCGTCTCGATCCGGTCGAGGTTGATGCGAAAGAACGGCGCCGAGCCGCCGGCCGAGTCGGGCTTGACGTTCTGCTCCACCGTGAACTTGACATCCTCGGCGGTCATCTCACCCCAGCCCTCGTGGAACTTCACCCCGGAGCGGAGCTTGAACGTCCACGTTCGCATCTCGTTCGACGGCTTCCACTCGGTGGCCAATCCCGGGCGATACTCGAAGGTCTTCGCATCGCGCATGATGAGCGGGTCGTAGATGCAGTCCCACAGGGGCTTCTCGCCCTGAGTCGAGCGCCAGGCGAACGGCGTTTCCGTGCCCCAGCTTCCAATCGCCACCACGAGGCGATCGTTCGACGCGGCGGCCCGGGTGCCGATGACCAGCGGCGCGCCGACGACCCCTGCTGTGGTCGCGGCGGCTCCCCTGAGAAACGCCCGACGACTGATCGATCTGCTCATCATGGTCTCCTTCCGCCCTGCTTGGCTCTGCCCAGCCAGTATCATGCACGAGCGATTCGGGGGTGGGTCGGCCGGGGAGCGCAGGGAGCGCCCGCCGCCGCCGGTAGCTGCTGATCGTTCATGGATCGTGCCGCCTAATCCCTCAGCCGCATGTCCTCGTACGACGGGAAGGGCGAGTTGTGGATCCAGGTGATCGTGTGCTCGGTCACCCGCGGTCCCACGCCCATCAACGCGCGGAAATCCATGATGGGCGCGAACATCACCCGATCGATCGTGAGCTGCTGAATCCGGAACAGCAGCGCCTCGCGCTTGCGAGGATCGCGCTCCCGGGCCTGTTGCTGGAACAGATCGTCGATGTCGGGATATCCGCCGTACGCGTAGCTTCCCTTCGAAGAGATGAACTCCTGCACCCGGCTGGCCGCGTTGCCGGAATTCCCCACCCCGGTGATGAACAGCCCGCGCAGCTTCTTCTCGCGCCAGGCGGCGTAGAAGGCCGCCCGCTCCATCGGTCGCATCTTCGTCCGGATCCCGACGGCGTTCAGGTCGTTCACCACCGCCTCCGCCGTCGTGAAGAACGGAGGAATGGGCACCAGGTCGCCCGCGTCGAGTCCGTTCGGGTAGCCGGCCTCGGCGAGCAACTGCTTGGCCTTCTGCGGGTCGTACGGCGGCGGTTCGACCTGAAGCGCATAGTCCATGACGCGAGGGATGATCACCCCGGCCGGCGGACAGAACCCGAGACACGCCGCCTCGTTGATCGCCTTGCGATTCAGGGCGAGGTTCGCGGCCTGGCGCAAGCGCTTGTCATGCCATGGCGACTTCGGGTCCCACTGGTCGGCGAACTCCAGCCAGGTGATGGAGGCGTGCTTCGAGGCCACGATCTGGAGGCGTGGATCCCGCTTCACGTTCTCGGCATCGGGGCCATCAAGTGCCACGGCAATGTCCGCCTCGCCGGTCCTCAGCATGGCCGCGCGGGTGGTCCCCTCCGGGACGCTCTTCATGACCAGACGCTTGACGTGTGGGACGTGCCGCCAGTACCCCGGGTAGGCCTCCAGCACGACCTCCACGCCGGGGGTATGGCTCACGAACTTGTAGGGGCCGGCGCCGATCGGGTGCTTCCGGAAGCCCTCGTCGCCGACCTGAGTGACGTATTTCTTGGGGACGACGATCCCGGCCGCTGTCGCTGTGGTGCCGTAGAACGTCATGAAGTCCGGCCACGGCTCCTTCAGCTGGAAGCGCAGGGTGAGGGGATCGACGACGTCTACCTGCCGGACGCGCGCCTGGAACTCCTTGTGCCCCGCGCCGCGGTAGCGCTCGTAGCTGAATTTCACATCGTCCGCCGTGACCGGCTCGCCGTTGTGGAATTTGGCGCCCCGGCGCAGCTTGAATTCGTAGGTCAGCCCGTCCGCGCTTTCCGCCCACGATTCCGCGAGGCTCGCGGCCATCTTGTGCCCGGGGAGGGGGCGGACGAGCGCGTCGTGGATGGCGTAGAGAATTCCGAACGGAGTGATCTGCGGTGGAGCGGTGGACGGATCGAACCACGTCGGCGCGATGGTGACGTGCCAGGCCATGACCGCTTCGCCGGGCGGTGGGGCGGCCCGCCCCTGGCCTACCCCGACCAGCACCACGGCGACTGCGAGCAGCGACCGCGAGACGATCCGGTGACGATGGATGTTCATCATTCTCTCCCGGCGAGTTGGTGCTGTGGCCCCTGAGGAACGGCGTGGAGCGCAGTCAGGTTCCAGCGCGCGCCTGCCGCCGCGCCGGTGCGAATCGAGTGCAGCGTCGCCTCGTCCTCGCCGCAGCAGCAGCGCCCGGCGAGCGAGCGATTCGGCCATCGCAGTACCCCCGAAGGCTCAGTGCGGAAGGTGGCAGGATGTTAGCGCGTGGCGCCGCGGTGTCAATGCCCGTGTGGGGCCGTGAAGAGGCGGTCCTCCACACAGCCCTCGCCCGGCTCCAGCGGGACGCCGAGAAGACGGAGCGCGTGGCGCGCTGGCCGAAGGCGGCGGAGATGGTGGCGGTCGAGAACCGAAAGGTCTCGCGCGAGTTCGGGCTGCACACCGCAGGGTGAGCCGCATCCGCATGTCACGCCGTGGGTCGCCGCGCCGAGAAAAAGATGGTGCGCAGCGGGCAGCGCAACGGCCGATCGCCGAGCGCGTCCGCGACGTTCTTGGCCACCGCCGCCTTGATGTCAGCCAGAGCAGCGGGTCGTCGCTCCATGATGGCGAGGTAAATGGGATTGCCTTCGATCAACCCGATGACGGCCTCCGCCGCCGAGGGGCTCACGCCGGTCCTGTCCAGCCGTTCCCATCGAATGTCCACGAAACCGGCGCCATCCAGGAGGCGGCGAACCACGTCCGGGTCGTGCAGGCTGAACGGGACGGCGTAGAACTGCGGAGGATCAGACGGAAAGAAGGTGGCCACTGTCTCGTGGGTGATGCGGGGAACAGGGTTGTCCTCCAGTCGGTCCCACACGCTGACGAGGAATCGCCCCCCGGGCTCGAGCACGCGAAACGCCTCGCGCACGCCAGCCGCCCTGTCGGGAAAGAACATCAAACCGAACTGACACACGACTGTATCGAACGACCGATCCCCGAAGGGCAACTTCGTCGCGTCGGCGGCTTTCCACTCCAGCCGCGCGAGCCCGCGCAGCTTGGCCGCCGCGTAGGCGAGCATCGGCTCGTTCAAGTCGGTGGCCACGAGGCGGCCCTGCCCGCTCAACCGAGCCACCAGGCGTTCGGTGACGATGCCGGTGCCGCACGCCGTCTCCAGCACGCGCAGCCCAGGCCGCACCTCCAGGCGCGCCGCCATGTCATCGGCGTACCCACGAAATAAGATCGGGCCCAAGTAGCGATCATAGTTTGCCGGGATCGAACCCACGAACGCCGCATCTCGATCAGCCATGCCTCTCCTCCCGACTCCCGGATCGGCCGCGGGCGGCCGGTGCCCGTCTATCCGCCTCCCTTGAGCCGTGGATCGAGGGCGTCCCGCAGCCCATCCCCGACGAGGTTGAACCCCAGCACGGCGACCATGATGGCCACGCCAGGGACGGTGGCCACGTGGGGCGCGACGAGCAGCACGTCGCGGCCGGTGGAAACCATGAGGCCCCACGACGCGGTGGGGGGCTGGACGCCGAGCCCCAGGAACGACAACGCGGCCTCGAGCAGGATGGCATTGGCCATGAACAGGGTCGCATAGACGATGAGGCCGGGGAGGACGTTGGGCAGGATATGGCGCCGCAGCAATGCCGGGGCGGGCGCGCCGAGGGCGCGGGCGGCCCCGACGTATTCCGTCTCTCTGAGGGCCAGTACCGAGCCGCGGACGATTCGCGTCACCGCCGGCACGCCCCAGATCCCCACGGCGATGGTCGTGTTCAGCGCGCCGGGACCGAGGGCGGCCACGATGGCGAGCGCGAGCAAGAGGTAGGGAAAGGCGAGCAGGATGTCGACGGCGCGCATCATCAGGGCGTCGAGCCAGCCGCCCGTGAATCCGGCCGCCGTCCCGAGCACGAGCCCGCCGACCAGCGCGATCAGGACCGAGAGCACTCCCACCAGCAGCGCGACTCGCGAGCCGTAGATCACGCGCGAGAGAATATCGCGCCCGAACTCGTCGGCGCCCAGCAGATACTTGGCGCCGGGGTGCGCGCGCTTCTCGATCAGGCTCTGGCGCGAGGGGTCGTGGGGCGCGAGCCACGGCGCCAGGGTCGCGGTCAGCGCGAGCACGAGGACCAGGGCGAGGCCAACCAGGGCCAGGCGGTTCCGGCGGAAGCGGGTCCAGGCGTCCATGCCCCGGCCCGAGCTTAGCCCTGTCGCGCGATGCGCGGGTCAAGGAGGCCGTAGCACAGATCGACGATCAGATTGACGATGACGAAGGCCAGCGCAAAGATCAGCACCGCGCCCTGCAACAGTATGTAGTCGCGGGCGAAGATGGCCTTGACGATGAGGCGGCCGAGGCCCGGCCACGCGAAGACCGTCTCGGTCAGCACGGCGCCACCCATGAGTTGGCCCGACTGCAACCCGAGCAAGGTGATGATCGGGATGAAGGCGTTGCGCAGGGCGTGCCGGCCCAGCACCCATAGCTCGCCCACACCCTTGGCCCGGGCCGTGCGCACGTAGTCCTCGCGGAGGACGTCGAGCACGGCCGACCGCGTCATGCGCGCGATCATGGCCACCGAGGGCAGGGCAAGGGTGATCGCCGGCAGTACCAGGTGGGAGAGCGAGCCGGCGCCGCCCACCGGCAGCCAGTTGAGCCAGAGCGAAAAGACCACGATGAGCACGAGGCCCGTCCAGAAGATCGGCATCGAGAGCCCGAAGAGCGAACCGAGACGGGCGAGCGCGTCGAAGAACGAGTTCGGCCGCACCGCCGAGCCGACGCCGACCGCGATGCCAATCAGCGATGCGATCGCCAGCGCGGCAATGGTCAGTTCCAAGGTCGCCGGCCAGGCATCGGCCAGCTCGGCGGCGACGGGACGGTTCTGCTGGATCGAGCGCCCGAGGTCGCCGCGCGCGACGCGGCCTACGTAGTCCAGGTAGCGGACGAGGAACGGCTTGTCGAGGCCCAGGTGATCGCGCAGTGTGGCGACGGCATCCTTGGTGGCATGCTCGCCGAGCATCAGCGTGACGACATCGCCCGGGAGCAGATCGATCGTGAGCATGACCACGAACACCACGCCGAGCAGCACGGGCACGGCGAGCAGGAGGCGGCGGACGATGAATGTCAGCATCCGCCGCCTCCGCGAGGCGCGACTACTTGTCGACCGAGGTCTTCCAGAGGGCCAGGTTGTACTCGACGGGGTGGACGGTGAAACCCTTCACATTGGCGCGGGTGACGATGATCTCCTTGGTCGTGTAGACGGGGATCCACACCATCTCCTTGGCGAGGATGTCCTGCACCTCGCCGTAGAGCTTCTCGCGCTCGGTCTGATTGAGGCTCCGGCGCGCCTGCTCGACGAGGGCGTCTACCTTGGGGTTCGCGTAGCGCGACGTGTTCCACCCCGTGGGAGGCACGTTCTTGGAGTGGAAGAGCGCGTAGAGCGAGTAGTCGGCGTCGGCGTTCGACGTCACCCAGCCCAGGGTGAACATGTGGTGGTTGAGCGTGGCCCCCCGCAGCTGCTGGAACACGGCGGCCCACTCGAGGATCTGCACCTTGGCCTCGACTCCGATCTCCTTGAACATGGCCTGCATGGCCTCGGTGATCTCGCCGTCCTTGGGATAGCGGCCGCGCGCGGCTAACCACGAGAGTGACAGCCGCTGCCCGCCCTTCTGCATCATCCCGTCGGGTCCAGGTGCCCAGCCAGCCTGGGCCAGCAGGGCCTTGGCCTGGGCGCGGTCGAACGGATACAGGCGGTCGAGCTGCATGTCCTTGTAGCCGAACACGCCAGGGGCGAGGACGCCGCGCGCCGGCCCCGCCGAGCCTTCCATGATGTTCTCGAGGATCGCCTTGCGATCCACCGCGTGGAGCAGCGCCTGCCGCACGCGCACGTCGTCCAGCGGCGGCTGTCCCGCGTGCAGGCCCGCGAAGACCACTCGGATGCCGGTTGTCTCGTGCACCGTGTACTTCGAATCCTTGCGCAGCGACGGGAGTTGCGCGGGCGAGGGGAACAGCACCATGTCCGCGTCGCCGGTTTGGAGCGCGATCATCCTGGCGCCTTCCTCGGGCACCACCTTGAAGATCACGCGGTCGACCAGGGCCTTGTCGCCCCAGTAGTCGGGGTTCCGCTCGATGATCACGTGCGTGTTGGTCTTCCACTCCACGAACTTGAACGGTCCGGTGCCCACCGGGGCCCGGCTGAAGTCCGACCCCGTCTTCTGCACGGCCGCCGGCGACACAATGCCCATGCAGTACATGGCCAAGGTGCGAAGGATCGGGCCATACGGCTCCTTGGTGACGATGTCGACGGTAAGGTCGTCCACGACCTCGGCTCCAGTCAGCGAGCCGGCCAGGCTGGCCCAGCGCGCCGGCGGGTTGCCCTTGAGCGCGCGATCGAACGTGAACTTCACCGCCGCCGCGTTGAAGGGCGTGCCGTCGTGGAACTTCACTCCCGGGCGCAGCTTGAAGCGAACCTTGGTGGGCGACATCACCTCGTAGGAAGTCGCCAGCCCCGGCTTGACCTGCATCTTGTCGTCGAGGGTCAGCAACCCTTCGAGCATGTTGAAGTAGACCCAGGCGCCCGGCGCGGTGGTCTCGAGGTTCGGGTCGAGCGAGACTGGGTCGGTCGGCCGGACGATCGTGAGGGTGCCACCCCGCTTCTGGGCATCGACCGGCAGCGCGAGCGCCGTGAGGAGGCCCAGCGCGGAGAGTCCCAACGCGATCCGTCCCACCGTTACCCGGGAATGAATGATGCGCATGCACCTACTCCTTTGTATTGGCCGTCCGGGCGCCGTCGCAGGGCTCCGACGCCGACGGTCGGGCAGATCACCGTTGGCCACTTCCCTTGGCGGGACACGCTTCGGCGGCCACTGACGTCGCCGAGAGCGCCCGGTGGACGAGCAGCATGTCGCGACCGGCCTGGCGACCGCCACACCCGTCACACCCCGATGGCATCGGCGCCGCAACCGCGATCGTCATGGCAATCGCCTCAGCCGGATCTTGAAGGATGCCGAATGATGCGGCGATCTTCCTCGACTGTCAACGGACGACAGCGTCGGACCGGCCAGCTCACTGGCGATACCGAGATCGGCGAGCATTCTAGTGGTAGGCTCCCGGAGATGCCGGACTCGGCGTTGCCGTTGCGCGCGGTAACCGCGCTGTTCCTGGAGCGCCAGCACCTCGCCCGCCCGCGCGCCGCCGCGCTGACTTCGGGCAGGCTCGGCCGCTTCGTCGAAGACGTGGGCGGGCTCCAGCTGGATTCCATCAATGTCCTCGATCGCGCCCACTACTTGACGGTGTGGAGCCGCTTCGGCGTCTACGATCGGGCGCGGCTCGATCGGCTTGTTTACGGCCAGCGGCTCCTGTTCGAGTACTGGGCGCACGCCGCCTGCCTCGTGCCGACCTCGATGCTGCCGTGGTGGCGGCGCGCGATGCTCGACTATCGCATCCGGCACACCGGCTGGTCGCGCTGGCTCCGTAGGAACGCAAAGGTGCTGAGCGCGGTGACGGCGGCCGTCCAGGCCAACGGGCCCATGGGCCACGCGGACTTCGACAGTCGACGCCCGGCCGGCGGCCGCGGTGGGTGGTGGGACTGGAGACCCGTCCAGCACGCGGTGCACTATCTGTGGATGACCGGCGCACTCACGGTCCACTCGCGCCGGCACTTTCAGAAGCGCTTCGACCTCCTGGAACGCGCGATGCCGGGTGTGCGAGACATCGAGGTCGTACCGTCCGAGGTGTTCCACCGCTGGCACGTCGAGCGCTCGCTACACGCGATGGGGGCAGCGACCGAGGCCGACCTGACCCGCTACCTCACCTTTCCCCGCTTCCTGCCCGGCGCCCGCCGCGCCGTGTTTCGCGCGATGCTCGAGCGGGGCGAGGTCACCGAGATCGAGGTCGAAGGCGCGCCCGGCCGCTGGCTCGCGCTCACCCGCGATCTGCCGGCCCTCGCTCGTGCAGGGCGGGCGCCCATGCCTTCACACGGGACGACGCTGCTCTCGCCCTTCGATTCGCTCCTCTGGCATCGCGACCGAGTCGCGCGCCTCTTCGGGTTCGACTATCGGATCGAGGTCTACACACCGGGCCCCAAGCGGGTGCATGGCTACTACACGCTCCCAGTCCTCCATCACGGCCATCTCATCGGCCGCCTCGACGTCAAGGCCCACCGCGCCGAGCGGAGGTTGGAAGTCCGGCACGTGCACTACGAGCCGTGGTTCGCCGCCGCGGGGACGCCGCGAGCGGGGTGGGGCTCCATGGCCGGCCGCCTCGATCCGGACGAGGCGCTGGCCGGGCTGGCCGAGGCGCTGGCCTCCCTCGCCCGCTTCGTAGGGGCTGACGAGATCGTTCTGGGCCGCACGACGCCGCGACGGCTGCGGACGCCGCTCATGCGGCTGGTGCGGAGCCGGGCAACCGTCGGACTACCCCCGACGCACTGAATTGCGGCATCGATGAAAGGTCCCGTCGGCATGACTTACGCACCGCGTATCGCCACCAGCAGGCCGCGCCGCCCTGGAACCCAGCATCAAGCATTTCGCGGCATTGCCGCACCTCTGATTCGGACGCGCTTTTCCGCGGTACGAAGCAGCCTAGTCCTGCATGAGCGCCCTCGCGGGCATGTGGCTTGCCTAACCTGAGTATCCAGGGGACAACCCACCGGCACGGCGGTGACGGCGGCGCCGACGGCCCAAGTGGTGGCCTCTCCTCTCGTCAACATCGCGTCCGGTCAACCGGCGATCGATGCCACTGCCATCGTGACCCGCTACGACCAGCAGAGCGGCGTCGTCACGTTTCAAGATGGCCGGATGGTCAGGCTAACGACCGACTCGGCGGTGGGGGGGCCGGCCAGCATCATCGCCTTCCAGCCCGGCACGCAGGTGATATTGCGCAACCTGCCCTGTCACCTCGATGGGCGTTGGGTGAGATCTCACCCACGGCCTGGGTGCCGCCTGCCGCTGCGACTTGAGAATCTTGGGGAAGAACGGGTGTTGATCTCCTTGGCGACGACGCGGTACCAGGCCTCGAGCTGCGCCTTCAGAACCTGTTTGGGTGATTGCCACCTTGACCTTGTGCTTTCCGGCTCGGTCGAGCGCGAGGCTGGATGTCGCCAGCGGGCAGGTCACGAGCGTCATCCCCAGCTCCTGGTCAAGTTGTTCTGCAGCAGCTCGTCATAGCATTCCTGCCCGCCACCGTAGCCCATCCAGGCCATCAATATCTCGGCGTCCATGCCGAACGACGCCCCGCTGACGAAGAGACCGGCCGCGAGGAAGCCGAGGGTGAGCTGGCCGCGAGCAGAACGCGCGAACGGCTCATGGCGACACTCTCTGTTGTGAGCGCGGTACGGAGAAACGTCGACCCGTGCGACGCCGCGATCGCCTCTCCCGGAGGCGCGATGACGCGTCAGATCGAGCGGGCGGGGCAGGGTGACGCCAACGCCGCCGACGCGTGGCGTGCCGGAATCCATGCGTCGTGAATGGGACCCGTCGAGCCGATCGCGCTCGCCGCGCTACACTAGCTTGGAAAGCGAGGTGATCGACCATGTCGAACGACGCCCCCAAGAGCGCATTCGAGCTCGCCATGGAACGCCTGCGCCGGAAGGACCGCGAAGAGGGTGTGGTCGAGCGCCCCCTCACCGACGAGCAGAAAGCGGCCATCGCCGACGTGCGCAAGGTCCACGAGGCCAAGGTCGCCGAGCGCGAGATTCTGCAGCGCGACGCACTGCAGAAGGCCAGCAGCCATGAGGAGATCGCGCGGCTCAACGAGGAATTCGCGCAGGACGTCGAGCGTCTCGCGCGCGACCGCGACCGCAAGATCGCCGAGATCAGGGACCGCTCGCATTGAGCCAAGCGCTTGGGAGGGAAGGAGGCGGCGATGGCCGAAGTGCCGCGCAAATTCCGGGAAAAGGATGTCACCCTACCCAACGGCCTCAAGATCCACTATTACGAGTGGCCCGGGTCGGAGCCGAATCTGATCTTGCTGCATCCGTCGTCCGGGTACGGGCGCATGTGGGAGTGGATGGTCGACGCCCTCGGGCCGCGCTTCCACGTGTACGCCCTCGACCAGCGGGGGCACGGCGACAGCGGACGGCCCGACGGCGACTACTCGGCGGAGGAGTACGCCCACGATCTGTACTTGTTCTTCCGGGAAGTAGGTCTAGACCGAGCCATCGTCGCCGGTCACTCCCTCGGCGGCCGGGTTGGACAGGTCTTTGCGGCGATCCATCCGGAGCATGTCCAGGCCCTGGCGCTGGTGGGCGGGCCACACCCGAGCAACTTCTTCCCTACCCGACAGGCCGCGATCAACGTGCTCGGAGCGGCCCAGCGAACCCTGGCGTCGACGACCGAGTTCCCTTCGCGGGAAGCCGCGCTGGAGTACCTGCGGTCCTTTCGCCCTCGCGACCCAGAGAAGGCGCTGCGGCACCGCCTGGAACACAACACGGTGCCGTCCGGTCGCGGCGTGGCGGTCAAATACGACAGCGTTCGGGTGGCGCTGGGTCTCGCCCACATGGCGGATAACCTGAGAGCATACGCCGCAAAGGTCACCTGCCCGGTGGCGATCTTGAGAGGCAGCCGCAGCTCGGAGCTGACGACCGAGGAGGCCGCGGAGATCGCCCGCTGCTGGAAGAACGCGGTCATGATCGACGTCGAGGGTGACTACGCGATGCAGATGGAGAATCCGGTCGGGCTGGCGCAGGCGCTCGCCAACTTCGCCGCGCAGGCAGTAAAGGACTGACGGCTGCCGTCAGATCGGCGCCGCCTACGCGCCCGAGGCGGCGGAGATGCGCTCGTGACGCTCGGGTTCCGCGGAGGGGCCGCCCCTACCCCTGAGCACCCTCGCTGTACTTCACGTCACACCGGTAGGTCTTGAACTCGCCGACGAAGAACGGCTGCAGCGACGCGATGATCTCCCTGTACAGGGCGCTCTGCTCGTACGACTGCATGTCCGCCAGGTTCTCCCAGAGGCTCACGGCAAAGCCAGTGTCCTTGTCTCCCTCGTCCTGCGCGAGCCAGCGACCCCGTAGCCCCTTGATGTTCTTGCCCTTGGCCACGACGTTCGCCCGATAGGCGCGCTCGAAGTCGCTCCACGAGCCCGACCGCAGCTTGCCCCACGTGACGCGGATGACCATGGCCATCCTCCCCTCGCGCGTTCGCCGCGCTCTCGAATCAAATCGATCCACTCCCGCGCCATGGCCAGCCCGCGACAGTTGCGTGCCCGCACCTCCGACGCGAGGCGGAGCAGCGACTGTTCGTCGGGCCGCCGACGGCGGCCAGGGACACGGATCATACGAAAACTTTCGCCACTCGACCAGGCGAATGAGTGAAGGTGCCGACACCGCCCCCGGGTGAAAGAGCTTGATCCACTCGCCAGGCCGCGCGACCATCCCAGGGAGGGCGACTAAGGAGCGGTGACCCCTCGACGCCCCGGTCAACCCGGATGACGTCGCTGTTTTGACGAGGGCCGGCAAGAGCAAACGCTTCCCGCTCATCGCCCAAACGCTCTGGGGCTGTCAATGCCGCGGATCGACGAGGTGGGGCAGGAGCGAACGCGCTCCCCCGCCGTCACCAAAATGATCGGGGCCGTCAACGCGGACCATCGCCCAAGCGGGCCAGGAGCGCACGCGCCCCCGCCGTCACTGCTCGAGGCCGTCAACGCAAACGATCGACGAGGCGGGGCAGGAGCGCACGCTCCCCCCGCCGTCACCAAAATGGCGGTGGGGGGTGTCGGGGGGAGCGGCGCTCGCTCCCCCCGACCTCGAACGTGTATAGTCGCGAGCGCGGGAGCCAGGAGCGGGAGAACGAAACGTTCGGACGACGTCAGGAGGTGGACCATGGCGAAGAAGGGAACGATCCTGGTAGGGACCATTGGCCAGGGTGTCATGATGAGCCCCGACGACGGCGAGAGCTGGACGCGGGCCAGCGTGCGCCAGGGCATGCATTCCGACAGCATCGTCAAGGCGCTGCTGGCCGACTTCGGCAAGCCCGGCGTGGTCTACGCGGGCACCGATCTGGGCCTCTACCACACCGATGATGGTGGCGCAAAGTGGCGCCTGCTGGACACGCCGATGAGCGGATCCATGGTCTGGAGCATGGCTATCGACCCCGTTGATCCGAGCGTGTTGTTCGCGGGCGTGGGCACGCCAAGCAAGCCTGGCATCTATCGCTCCACCGACGGTGGGAAGAGCTGGGAGCATCTCCCCGTAGACATCGCCGAGGACTGCCCGAACGTCGGCATCCCGCGGCCAACCGGGATCGCGGTAGATCCCACCGACCACCGGAAGGTGTGGGTCGGGCTCGAGGTGGACGGCGTCCGGCACAGCGCCGATGGAGGCGACACCTGGACCAAGGTGAACGGCCAGATTCCAAATCCGGACGTCCACAACGTCCTAGTGGTGGCGGGACCTCCCAAAGCCGTATTCACGGTGGTCAACGACGACGTCTGGCGCAGCACCGATGACGGCAAAACCTGGCACGCGGCGCGCGCCCGTGAGGTTTTCCCCTGGCATTACCCCCGCGGCATCGCGGTCAAGCCCAATGACCCGAAGACGGTGTTCGTGACCTTGGGCGACTCGACCCCCGGCCGCGTGGGGACGGTGATGCGCTCGCGGGACGCCGGGGCCACGTGGCACAGCCTGGGACTGCCGGTGCAGCCGAACTCGGCCGTCTGGACAGTGAGCATCCCCGCGTCGGCTCCGGACATGGTCTTCGCCGCCAGCCGCTATGGCTACCTCTATCGAAGCGATGACGGCGGCGACTCCTGGCGCAAGCTCTGGCGGGAGTTCGGCGAGGTGTCGTCGATCGCCTGGGTCCCCCAATAGCGACCGAGGTGTATCGATGGCGGGGGTCCCTTGGTAGCGACCAGCTGTCGTCGATCCTCTGGGTCCCAAGTCGGGACAGGAGACGCCCATGAGAGACGGTATGCGCGCGTTCGATGCCGATACGCACGTCAACCCTGCCGCCGAAATCCTCGAGCGGTACGTCGACCCCAGCTTCCGGCCGCGCCTGGCTGATCTGGCGCCCTACCGAATCCCCACCGGCCAGATGATCGGAGGCACTCCCGACACGCATCAGTACCGCGTGGCCACGAAATTTTATCGACGCGTCCTCGGCGAGGCGGGCGCGCACGAGACCTTCACGGGTCGACGGACGCTCTGGATGGGAACCAAGCAACCGAGGCTTGGCGTGCAGGACGATCAGGCCGAGAACCGCGTCAAGGATATGGACGATGAGGGGACCGATGCGCACTTCCTGGTCCCCACCCTCTGGGTCAGCGTCACGGGTCAACCGGACGTCCAGCTCGAAGTGGGACTGATCCGCGCTTACCACCGCCATGCTGCGGATTTCTGCGGGCAGTTCCCCACGCGTCTCAAGACGGCCATCGTGGTCTCCACGCGCGCCGTCGACGAGGCGCTCCGCGAGATTGAGCGGTGGGGTACCTCACAATGGGCGGTCGCGGTTCTGCCCGTGCTCGGGAAGGACATGCCCATCGACCACCCGGACCTCGAACCCATCTGGAAGGCGGCTCAGGAATACGATCTGGCCGTGGTGCATCACAGCAACACGTGGAATCCACCGTACTTCCCGGGCTACCAGGATCTGTGGGACAACATCTTCCTCGGTCGTCTCGCCTCCCACCCCTGGGGCGGCATGCGCTTCATGGCGGCCTTTATCGGCGCCGGGATCATGGACCGGTATCCCCGCCTGCGCATGGGCATCCTGGAATGCGGCTTCAGTTGGCTGCCCTTCTGGGCCAGGCGCATGGACGAGCAGGCAGTGTATGTAGGAGGGGTGGCGCCGCTCAAGCACGCTCCGAGCGAGTATCTGACGAGCGGGCGGTTCTTCTGCACCATCGAGCGACACGAGGGGGAAGACCTGTTCAACCACGTCACGAGCGTGCTGGGCGACGATGTCCTGATGTATGCGTCCGACTACCCGCACTCGGAGTGCCAGTTCCCCAACTCCGTGGACAACATCCTGGGCTGGTCGAGCCTCAAGCCGGACACGAAGCGCAAGCTCATGTGGGACAACGCCGCCCGATTTTACAAACGAACCTGAGAGCGAGGTGACCCATGCCACAGATCAGCGGGCTCGGCCACGTGGGGCTGTATTGCCATGACCTGGGAAAGATGCGCGATTTCTACGCCAACGTCCTGGGTCTCACGATCAGCGACGAAGACCTCGAGCGGGGTATCTGCTTCCTGAGCGCGGCTCCGGAGAGGGAGCACCACGAGCTGGCCCTTGCCCAGGCCAAAGATCCGGCCCAGAAGACACACAACGTGCAGCAGGTCTCGTTCAAGGTGAAGAGCTTGGATGACGTGCGCGCGTTCTACCATCGACTGCAGCAGGCGGGCATGCGGATTGAACGCACGATCACGCATGGCATCGCCTGCAGCGTCTACTTCTACGATCCCGAAGACAACCGCATCGAGCTGTACTACACGACCCCCTACCAGGTGCGTCAGCCCTTCGGCGAGCACATCGACCTGGACCAACCCGACGATGCGCTGCTGGCCTTCGCCAAATCGTTCGAGGACACCAAAGGCCCCCCGCGCGGCGCCCAACAGCCCGTGGGCTGAGGGCATCAACCACTCCGGTCAGCCGAGCCGCAGCAACCCGCTCTCACCGCGCCGTTGACGAGGCGGGGCGGAGCGATTCCCCCGCCGTCACCACAATGGCGGTGGGGGTGCCGGGCGGCGCGCGCCCGCTGTCCCGACGTTCAATAAAGGTGACAGGCAACGCGATGGCCGGCCGCGACAGGTTTGAGCAGGGGCTCCACCTGGGAGCACACCGGCATCGCCATCGGGCAGCGCGGGTGAAAGTGGCAGCCGGGCGGGGGATCGATCGGTGACGGGACCTCGCCGCTGAGGACGAACTCCTCGCGCGGGGCATCGGGATCGGCGGGCAGCGCGGCCGCGAAGAGCGCCTTCGTGTAGGGGTGGAGCGGATTCCGGTAGAGCGCCTCGGTGGCCGCGTGCTCCACGATGCGGCCCAGGTACATCACCGCCGTCTGGTGCGCGATATACCGCACGGTGGCCAGGTTATGGGCAACGAGCAGGTAGCTGAGCTTCTGCTCCGCCTGCAGATCCTTGAGCAAGTTCATGATCTGCGCCCGGATCGACACGTCCAGGGCCGACACCGGCTCGTCGAGAACGATGAGCTGAGGATACGAGGCGAGCGCACCGGCGAGCGCGATCCGCTGCCGCTGGCCCCCGCTGAACTCGTGGGGAAAGCGGTTGGCGGCGTCTGGCGGGAGGCCCACCTGGCGGAGAACCTCGATGACGCGGTCCCGTTGCTCCGCCGCCGACACGCGCCGGTTCACCACGAGTCCTTCGGCGATCGTGTCCCGGACGCGGAGGCGCGGATTCAACGACGACCAGGGGTCCTGGAACACCGCCTGGACCTTCGTCCGGTACTCGCGCAGCGCTGCCCCATCGAGCGTGACGATGTCGTGATCGTCGAGCAACACTCGACCTCCGGTGGGCCGCTCGAGCCGGAGGAGCAGGCGCGCGGTCGTCGTTTTGCCGCAACCCGACTCGCCCACGAGCCCCAGCGTCTCCTCGCGGCCGATGGCGAAGCTGATGCCGTCCACCGCCTTCACGTGGCCCGTCGTGCGCATCACGAGCAGACCCCGGGTGACCGGGAAGTGCTTCGTGAGCTCCTCGACGCGGATCAGTGGGGCGCTAATGGCCCATCCTCGATCAGTGGCGCGGCGCTGCTGGCTCGGCCCGCCAGCACGCGGCTTCGTGCGCGGGCCCCACCGTGAACGCAGGGGGATATTCCCGACGGCAGCGATCGTCGGCGTAGCGGCATCGCTCGGCGAAGCGGCACCCGGGCGGCAAGCGCTGCAGCGCCGGCGGTTGTCCGTCGATCGCGACCAGCCGTTCCGGCCGCGCGTTCATCTTCGGCACCGCCGCCATGAGCGCCTGCGTGTAGGGATGGCGGGGCGCGGCGAACAGCTCTCGCATGGGGCCGCTCTCCACGATCCGCCCGGCGTACATGACAGCCACGCGGTCGCACATGCGGGCGACGATGCCGAAGTCGTGGGTGATGAAAAGCATGGCCAACCGCGTGCGCGCCTGAATCTCCCTGAGTAAGGTCAGGTACTGGAGCTGGATCGTCACGTCGAGCGCCGTGGTGGGCTCGTCGGCGATCAGGACTCTAGGCGCGCCAGCGGTGGCGATGGCGCCCACCACGCGCTGCTTCATCCCGCCCGACATCTGGTGCGGGTAGTCGCGCAGCCGCTGGGACGGCGCCGCCACCCTCACCTGGCGAAGGGCCTCCTCGGCCCGTCGCATCAGCACGCGCACACCCTCGACGAGGTGGACGCGAAAGGCCTCGACGAGTTGGTTGCCGATGGTGAAGACGGGGTTCAATGAGGTCTGGGGGTCCTGCAGGATCATGGCGATTCGCCGCCCGCGCACCCGGCGCATCTCACGGTCGCTTTTGGTGGTGAGATCCTCCCCCTCGAGCAGGATCTGGCCCTTGACGATCCGACCAGCCGGCCGAGGCAGCAGACGCAGGACGGAGAGCGCGGTCATCGTCTTGCCGCAGCCCGACTCGCCCACGAGGCCCAAGGTCTCG
This sequence comes from Candidatus Methylomirabilota bacterium, assembly GCA_046726415.1. Taxonomy (GTDB): domain Bacteria; phylum Methylomirabilota; class Methylomirabilia; order Rokubacteriales; family CSP1-6; genus CAVWFS01. The sequence continues at coordinate 5,719 of JBKPAK010000149.1, read as the reverse complement.
CCCTCGCGCAGGGTGAGGCTCACACCGTCGACGGCCCGCACCACGCCCCAGCGCGTCGACAGGTGCGCGTGCAGGTCCCGCAGCTCGAGGACGACGTCGCCGGCGGCGCCGGGACCGGTCACACTTGCTGGCGCAGTCTCGGATCGAGCCAGTCTCGAAGCCAATCGCCGAAGAGGTTGAAGGCCAGCACGACGAGCAGGATCGCCGCGCCTGGCGTGAACGAGAGCCACCACGCGCTGGCGATGTGACTGCGGCCATCGGACACCATTTGCCCCCAGGACGGCGTCGGCGGAGGGATGCCCGCGCCGAGGAAGGAAAGCGACGCCTCCACCAGGATGACGAAGCCGATGTGCAGGCTCAGCAGCACCATGAAGGTGTTCATGACGTTGGGCAGGATGTGCACGCCCATGATGCGCGTGTGCGAGCAGCCGCGCACGCGGGCCAGCGCCACGAAGTCCCGCGCCTTGACGGTGAGAACCTCACCGCGGACGACACGCGCGAAGCGGGCCCACAGGATGAGGGTGATGGCGATCACCATCGTGCGCAGGCCCTGGCCCAGGCTCACCGCGAGCAGGAGCGCGATGAGGATCGTGGGAAAAGTCAGGGTGGCGTCGACGATGCGCATGAGAACGCTGTCGACCCGTCCGCCGACATACCCCGACAGGATGCCGACCGCCAATCCGACGCCACCGCCGGCCAGCAGCGCGGCCGCCGCCACGGTCAGGCTCACCCGGGCGCCGTAGAGGAGACGACTCAGCACGTCGCGGCCGAGCACGTCGGTGCCGAGCAGATGCTTGGCGCTCCCGCCATCTTGCCAGACGGGCGGCCGCAGCTTGTCGGGAAGCGATTGCTCGCTCGGCGAGTGGGGAGCGATCAAGGGCGCGCCGACGGCCACCACGACGAGCGCGGCGATGATCAGCGCGGGGATCCACGGCAGGCGCGCGAGCGCGCTCCGGGTATCCAGCGCCTCGTCGGCCCCGGCGAGCGACTCGTCCGGGGCGACGGCGATGCGAAGCGTGTCCTCGGTGCGTGCCATCGGCGCGCTACGCGTACCTGACGCGGGGGTCGAGATAGGCGTAGAGGATATCCACCACCAGGTTGACGCCCAGCACGATGATCGCCTTCAGCAGGATGACGGCTTGGAGTAGTGGGTAGTCCCGGAAGATCACCGCTTCGTAGGTCAGCCGCCCCACCCCCGGCCACGCGAAGACCGTCTCCGTCACGATCGCTCCCGTCACGAGCAGCGCGAAGAAGACCCCGAACAGAGTCACCACGGGGATCAGCGCGTTGCGCAGGCAGTGCTTCCAGAGCACGGTGAGCTCCGACACACCCTTGAGGCGCGCCAGCTTGACGAACTCGCTGTCGAGCACCTCGAGGACACTCGAGCGGACGAGCCGGGTCATGCCGGCCACCAGGAAGGCGCCGAGCGTGATCGCGGGCAGCACGTAGTGCGCGGGGCTTCCCATCCTCGCCGAGGGGAGCCAGCCGAGCTGGATGCTGAAGACGTAGATCAGCACGATGCCCAACCAGAACGACGGCGTGGCGACGCCGAGGACGGCGACGGCATTGGCCGCGCGGTCGAGAAGCGTGCCCCGATAGACGGCGGCGAGCATCCCGAGGGGGATGGCCATGATGACCGCGCCAAACAGGGCGAGCGGCACGAGGGTGAGCGTGTTGGGCAGCCGCTCGAAGAAGACGTCCACCGCCGGCTTGCGGTAGCGGATCGACTGGCCGAGGTCCCCGCGCACAGCCCCGCCGAGGAAGACGATGAGTTGTTCGTGGAGGGGGCGGTCGAGGCCGAGCGCCTTGAGCAGATGCGCCCGATCCTCCTGCGTCGCGTCCTCGCGCAGGAGGAGATCGGCCGGGTTGCCGGTCACGCGGGCGAGCGCGAAGACGATGAGCGCGAGAATGACGAGCAGCAGCGCCCCCTGAAGCAGCCGCCGCACGATATAGCGCTGCACGTCAGGCGCTCATGGCCAGGGGCGTTGCTCCGGGCGCGGCATGCGCTCGGAGACGTCGCCGAACTCGTGCCGCCCCGGGATCGGCTTGAACTGGCCGACGCGCTTGGGATTCACCGCCCAGATGCCCATGCCCTCGATGATCGGCACGGCGATCCAGCTCTTGGCCACCACGTCGATCATCCGATTCGTCGCGGCTGTGCGCTTCGCGTCATCCTTCTCCGCCACCACCGCCTCGTAGGCCTTGTCTCCCTCCTGGCACAGGGCGGGGCAGTCCTGGGGATCGCCGAAGAGGTGCTGGGTGCCCTTGGAGGTGAAGGCCCCGATGTAGCGGGGGGCCGGCTCCGGGCGTCCGGCCGTCCGGTACATCGACGCGGTCCCGGCGAGGCCCTTCTGCTCGCCGCGGGTCATCGGGTCGAACGCGCCCCACTCGGTGGTCTTCATGTCCACTTTGATCCCAATCTTCTCCCAGAAACCGGCGACGGCCTCGCCGATCTGGATCATGAACGGTGTCCCCGGCAGCGCAGTGTTCCAGAAGGTCAGTGTGAACCCCCCGCTATGGCCGGCCTCGGCGAGGAGTTTCTTCGCGCGCGCCGGATCGTAGCGCAACGCCGTCTTGGACCAGTCATCCCAGCGGGGGATGTCCATATCGATCGAGTACCGGAACGTCGCGAACGGCATCGGCCACTGGGCCTGCTTGGCCATGACGTGATCGATGATCTGCTGCCGATCGATGGCCAGCGACATCGCCTCGCGCACGCGGACGTCGTTGAGCGGCGAGCTCTTCGCCTCGGGCTTGTAGAGGCCCCAGAACTGGTAGACGGCCTGCATGGTGCCGGGGACGGTGACAATCTTCATGCCCCCTGCGCGCGCTTCCTTGATCGCCTCGGGACCGATGCTCGCGATGGACGCCTCGCCGGTCCGTACCATGGCCAGGCGCGTGCTCTGCTCGGGAACGAGCAGGAGGACGAGGCGCTTGAACTGAGGCGTGCCGCGCCAGTGCGGGTAGTCGATCGCCTCGTACTCGATCCGATCGCCGGGGACGCTGCGCACGAACTTCCAGGGACCGCTGCCGATCGGCTTTTCGCGGAAGCCCTTCTCGCCGACCTTCTCGAAGTATTTCTTGGGCATCACCGTGCCTTCCATGAAGACGGCCCGGGAGAGGCTCGCCGCGAAGTGAGGGATGACGCCCTTGGTGTAGACGCGGACGGTATGGTCGTCGACCACCTCGATGCGATCGACGGCGCGCCTGAGGGCGGCGGCTCCGGAGGCGATCGACTCGGGGGACATCTTTCGCTCGAGGCTGAACTTGACGTCCTGGGCGGTGACGGGGTCCCCGTTGTGGAAGCGCAGCCCCTTGCGGAGGTAGAAGGTCCAGCTCTTCCCGTCCGCCGAGCGCTCCCAGCGCTCGGCGACACCCGGACCGATCCCGCCTTTCTCGAGGTCGAAGCCGACCAGAGAATCCCAGACCGGCGCGTGATAGTGCGCGTGCGGTGCCCGGGTGTCGGCGATTGGATCCATGACCTGGGCGCCGAGCGTGTCGAGGGCGATGACCAGCGTGTCCTTGTCCTGCGCGGGCGCGTCGAGCGGCGCGCCGCCCAGCAGGATCAGCACGGCGAGACTGGCCAGAGTCAGCGTGAGGCGTGAGCGCATGAGCAGGCTCCTTTGCCAGAGCAACGTTCCAGGGCGAACGGCGAGGCCACGGGCATTCTCCGAAGCGACCGGAGGACTGTCAAGCCGTGTCACCCCTGGGTGGGGGACCTCCGGACACGGCTCAAGCCGCTATACTTGCGCAGTCGCGAGCCGAGCAGCGTGTCGGAGAATCGGGGAGCGCCACGAGTGAAGGGGGCAAGGGCCCAGCAGAAGCACACGCACTAACGAGCACAGGAGGCTCACGCATGGCTCTGACTCTCGCCGAAGCCAATCGGATCGTGCAAGGAGCGCTGGACAAGGCCAAGGAGATGAACATCAGGATCAGCGCCGCGGTCTGCGATGGCGGCGGGCGCTTGATCGCATTCAACCGCATGGATGGCGCGATCTGGGCCAGTGGCTACGGGTCCCAAGGCAAAGCGATCGCCTCCGCCGCCTTCGCGCGCCCCAGCGGCGAACTGGCCGAGCGGGCCGGCAGTCCGATCATCCAGGGGATCGCCGCCGCCGAGGGTGGGCACATGATCCCCAGCCAGGGTGCGATGCCGATCATCCGCAACGGGGTGGTGGAGGGGGCGTGTGGCGTGGGCGGCGGGACTGCCCAGCAAGACGAAGACTGCGCCCGCGCCGGTGTCGCGAAACTCTGAGACGGGCTGCCGGCGACGCTACTGAAACATCACGGGAATGGAGCCGCCGCTGGCGTCGATGGCCACGCCGGTGATGGATGCGGCTTTGGTCGACGCCAGAAACGCGACGACCTGGCCGATCTCGCCAGCATCGACGATCCGGCGGATGGCGTTGCCGGCAGCCGCTCGGCGTGCGGTCTCTTCGTCGGTGCGCTCCGTGCGCGTGGCGCCCGGATGGACCAGGTTCACGGTGATGCCGTGCGGGCCGAGCTGGTCGGCGAGCGTCTTGGTCAGATGCACGATGGCGGCGTTGCGCAAGCCGCTGATGTTCCCCGAGCGGCGACCGGAGAGCCCGCCGATGTTGATGATCCGCCCCCAGCCGCGGCGCTGCATGTTCGGGACCACGGCCTTGGCGCACCGCAGGTAGCCGACCACCTTGGTGTCGATGTCCTCGAGCAGGGCGCTCTCGTCGGCCTCCGCGAGGGCGCCGCGCACGAGGCCGCCCGGCGTCGCGGCGTTGTTCACCAGGACGTCGATCCGCCCCAGCTCGGCCAGGGTGGCTTGCACCATACGGGTCACGGACTCGCCGTTTGTGGTGTCGGCGACGATCGCGACCACGCGGCGGCCCGTCTCTTTGGCAAGGGCCTGGGCCGCCTCATCCAAGGACTGGCGGTTTCGGGCACAGATCGCCAGGTCAACGCCTTCTCGCGCCAATTCCCCGGCGATGGCCCGGCCCACGCCCCTGCTCCCTCCCGTGACGATCGCGACGCGGCCGGCGAGTTCGAGATCCATAGAGTGTCTCCTTCTCCTGACGCCGAAGTGCTCAGCGATTCGCCCCGGCACGGCGAGAGAGTGACGCCCGCGCGCGTGAGTACTTAGGAGACAAAGGATGCCAACCCACCAATCTCTCAGTGGCGCATCGGACGAAGACCTCCTGCAGCGGATGGTCGCCACCCATCCCGAGCGTTTCGCGGAAGCCTACTGGGGCCTCTTTACCGCGCAGGTGGCGCCTTCTCTCCCACCGCGCCCGACGATGATCGATCTTGGCTGTGGTCCTGGTCTCTGTCTGCGTGATCTCGGGGAACGGTATCCGGAGGCCACCCTGTACGGATACGACGTGACCCCGGCGATGATCACCTATGGCCAGCAGCTCGCGTACACCGGGGCAAAGCCGACGCTGGCCCTCCTCGATCTGGCCACGTACCCTCTGCCTCACGCCGCGGGCACCGTGCACCTGGTGAGCATGTCATCGGTGCTGCACGTCCTCGACGAGCCACTGCCCGTGCTGACCGAGATTCGGCGCGTGCTGGCTTCCGGAGGAATCTTCCTGGTGAACGACTGGATACGTCAGCCCCTCGAGACCTATCTGGCCTGGCGCCGAGAAACTCTGGGCGAGGGAGAGGCGGAGAGCCTGCGGCGCGGCTTCCGCCTCTTCCCGGTGCACAGCAAATACACGACTGACGACTGGCGGTGGTTGCTGGCCAAGGC
>JBKPAK010000148.1:0-12579 GCA_046726415.1 Candidatus Methylomirabilota bacterium | reverse complement strand
CCGCGCCGCTCCACTCGACGATGAGCCGAAGCGCGGCTTCGTCCTTGATGTGAGGCGACACCGAGAACGCCGCGGCCTGGCGCGTGAACTGGTCGAGGATGAGGTGATGGTGTTCGGGGGTGGCGGCGCGCTGAGGAGAGCTGCCATCGGAGCGCTGCGGCTTCTTCACGTCAGCTCGCTCACTTCCGCCTCCGCCTGCTCCAGATAGAACCGCATGTCCATGTCGCGGTAGAGCGTTATCGCGGTGGCGAGGTGCTGGCGGGTCTGCTCGCGCTGGCCTGTGCGCCGGTAGAGCTTGCCGAGGCCGAGCTGACAGTGGGCCACGACCGGGCGCATGCCGCGCGGCTCGGCGAGGACCAGCGCCTGGCGGTAGCGGGCCTCGCCGCGCTCGGGGTCGAACCGGTTGGGATGGGTCGCGATGTCGCCGAGCAGGTGCAGCTCATGGGCCGCGAACCCGGGATGACTCCGAGAGGATTCGACCGCGCGGGCACTCAAGCGCTGGGCCTCGTCGAGCTGATTGAGCAGCAGACAGGCCCGACCTAGCCAGGCCCAGCTGCGGTAGCCGATAAATCCCCTCGCCGCGGCACGCTCGAGGAGGTGCTCCCCTTCCCGAAGCCGGTTCAGCGCCTCGCTCGCTTCGCCGAGTTGGGCCAGTACCCAGGCGGAGGCGGCGACCGCGATCGGAAGCTGGAGGACAACGTTCCTGGTCCGGAGCACCGCGATCCAATGCTCGATTCGTGAACGCGCCTTCGTCCAGTCGCCCTCAAGGAGGTGAAGCATGCTCGCGGCGCGGTGGGCCTGACTCACGGTGTACGGATGGTGCGTTGGCTCGGCGAGTCGGTTCGCCTCGGCTGCGTTCTCGGCCGCCTCGGCGAATCTGCCGAGCTCGGCGAGGCTCACGACGAGCTGGACGCGATCGTAGACCGATGCCGGTGCGGCGTTTCCGAAATGCTCGTAGATCCAGTCGGCGGGCAGCGCCGCTAGGTTGTCGGTGGCCAGTTCGATCACCCGCTCGTACTCGCCCCGGAGGTAATGCGCCTGCTCAAGAAAGCTCGTGGTGAGGATGCGGAGTCTCAGGTCCCCGAGGCGCCCGGCGATCTCCAACGCGCGGGTGCCGGTGACGAGCGCGGCGTCTAGCTCGCCGAGCAGTGAGTATGCGGTCGTCATGAACGCACAGACACGACCACGCCGGCGGTCGTCGTTCAATTTCTCGGCGAGGGTCTCGGCTTCGCGCAGGCGCTCCAGCATTCGCCGGGGTTCACCGAGCTGGGCCAGCACGCGCCGGAGCTCCACGCGGATGTCGAAGGCCTGCTCCAGCGTGGACGCGCTCCCCGGCAGCGTATCGACGACACTCAGCGCCTGCTCGAACCAGGCCCGGGCGTCTGAGAGCGCCGACCGCGCAGCCGCCTTTAGTGCAGCCTGCCGCGCATAGTCGACAGCCTTCTCTCGCAAGTCGCCACGAAGCGCGTGATGGGCGAGCCGCTCGATGTGCTCGCCGAGGCGGTCCCGGTGGAGCGTTTCGATCGCATCAACGATCCGCGCGTGGAGTTCGCGGCGCCGCTCCTGCAGCAACCCGCCGTATATCACCTCGTGCGTGAGCGCGTGCTTGAACGAATACTCGAGATCCGGAAACAGCCCGGTCTCATAGAGGAACTCGGTGGCCTGCAGGTGATCGAGTCCGCGGCGGAGCGCTTCGTCTGGGATCTCGGTGATTGCTCGGAGCAATAGCCATGGCACGTCTTCGCCAACGACGGAAGCGACCTGTAGGAGGCGTTTGTCGTCCGGAGGAAGACGGTCGATGCGCGCCGCGAGCACCGCCTGAACCGTGGGCGGAACTTGAATGGCCTGGAGGGGTTGCGTCATTCGATACCGTCCTCGTTCCCCCACCAGTGCCTTGGTTTCCACCAGTGTGCGGATGGTTTCTTCTAGGAAAAACGGGTTACCGCGCGTGACAAGGAGTTGCTTGAGCGACGCGAGTTCAGAATCGTCGCCGAGGAGCCCATCCAGCAGCTCCCCAGTACTCTCGGCCGGGAGCGCGTCCAGTCGCAGTTGGCTGTAGTACGTCTTGCCGCCCCAGGCGTGCTGGTACTCGGGACGATAGTTCACGAGCAGCAACAGACGCGCCGAGCCTAGGCTGTCGACGAGTGTGTCGAGAACAGTCTGAGTCTCGCCGTCGATCCAGTGGAGATCCTCGAAGATCACGAGGAGAGGTTGCTCACGCGCTTCCCGTAGCAGCAGCTGCTTCACGGCATCGAGCGAGCGCTGGCGACGCTCAACCGGGTCCGACGTCTGCCATTTGGAGTCGTCCGCGGTCGGGTCGAGCAGGGCTAGCAATGCGGGGAGCGTAGGCTCGAGCGCGCGATCGAGCGTGAGGAGCTTCCCCGTCATCTTCTCACGGATTTCTCGGAGATCGTGCCGGTCCTGGATCTTGAAGTAGCCCTTGAGGAGGACGATCACCGGCAAGTAGCTTGTTGCCCTGCCGTACGGGACCGAGGCGCTCTCGAGGACCAGCCAGCCCTCCAGGCGATGGGAGTTCGTGAGCTCGTAGACGAGGCGCGACTTGCCTACCCCCGCCTCGCCGATGACCGCCACGACCTGCCCGTGGCCTTCCGCAGCCCGCGCCAGGGCCTGGCGAAGCTGCTCCATCTCGGGGTCGCGGCCGACGAACCGGGTGAGCCCACGGGCGGCGGCAGCCTGGAGCCGGGAGCGCCCCGTCCCGGCTCCCGTCACCTCATAGAGGTCCACCGGGTGCGCGAGCCCCTTGACCGCCATCGCCCCCAACGCGGTCACCTGCACGTAGTCCTCAGCCAGCCGCAACGTCTCCGGCGCGATGAGGATCGTCCCAGGCGTGGCCATCTGCTCCATTCGGGACGCCAAGTGCGTGGTCGGCCCGATGGCCGAATAGTCCATGTGCAGATCGCTGCCGATCGATCGGACGACGACCTCGCCAGAGTTAAGCCCGACGCGGATCTGAACGAGAATGCCCTCGCGGCGTCGGACGCCTTCGGCGTACCGTTTGACCGACTCCTGCATCCGCAACGCCGCATAGCACGCCCGCACCGCGTGGTCCTCGTAGGCCAGCGGCGCGCCGAAGAGCGCCATGATCCCGTCGCCCATCACCTGGTTCACCGTGCCCTCGTAGCGGTGCACAGCCTCCATCATCCGCTCGAGGACGGGATCGAGGAGCTTCCGCGCCTCCTCCGGGTCGCGGTCGGCCAGCAACTCCATCGAGCCTTTCAAGTCGGCGAACAACACGGTGACCTGCTTGCGCTCGCCCTCAAGAGCGGCCCGCGAGGTGAGGATCTTCTCGGCGAGGTGTTTCGGAGTGTACGACTCGGGGCCGGCGAAACGGCCCGCTGGCTCAGTGGTGAGCGCGGCGCCGCAGGATCGGCAGAACTTCTTGCCCGGCGTGACAGGGGTGCCACACCTCGGACAGGCCGCCTCAAGCCGGGCGCCACAGTCCTCGCAGAAGCGCGCGCCCGCGTCGTTCTCAGCCTGGCACCGGGGACACTTCATCCGGGGCCTCCCTCCACGCCCGTTCCTTTCCTGCAGCGCCAGCGCGGTTCCGCAGATGAACGATCCTCACGATGGTAGCCTAAAGCCGCCTGGAGCAGCCCGGTCGCCCACACGACCCCCAGCGTCGCGTGAACCCGAACTGCCCAGGCCCGGAGCCAGACGGCCCGGACTTCGGCCTTCCGCCGCGTTCCCGCCACTGAGCAGGGCGCCGTAGGCTGGCAGTACCGCTCAGAAAGCGCTACAGCGGTTTCTCGCGCGATAGCGGCCTTGGGGGGCGCAGCATACGATCAGGCTTTGGCTTGCTTCCGACGGGCCGTCAGCGGCTCAGGACCCCGATAAGTGGTGGACTTATCGAGGGGTCTTTACTTCAAAGGTTTTCGGTCCTGTGCTCTACCAACGGAGCTACCTGCCCGCCAGAGCTGGTGAGGGTATCAGCGCCGTGTAGGGCTGTCCATTCGCGCCCTGATCGACGCGCGTGACTCACCTGCCGAAGTCGCGGACGAGGCTTCCCCAGAGTGCGCCGAGTTCCCGGGCGCCGGCCAAATCGACAGGTTGCTTCCGGACGGCAGTGTGGACCATGACCAACCGGCTGGACGGATCGACGTAGATCGCCTGGCCCCGCACACCGAGGAAAAGAACCGGCGCTGCTGCCCCGGGAAGATCCAGGTCTGATAGCCGTATCCGAAGAACGGCGTGGCGATTCCGGGTTGGAGATGCAACTGATCCGGGCGTACGCTCGTCGCGTCCTCCAGCCAACCAGCGGGGATCACCTGTTGGCCGCGCCGCTGCCCACCGTGCGCGAGGAGAAGGCCGAGCCGCGCGTAGTCGCGCAGCACCGCGTTGAGACAAGGTCGCCTCCTGGTCCGAGCGGTCGATGAGCCACGTCGCGTCGGCTTCCGCCCCCATGGGCGCCCAGAGCTTGTCGTGCAGATAGTCGGCGACAGGCAATCCGACCGCGCGGCGCAGCACGAGGCCCAGCACTGCGTCTCGACGGAGGCATAGGAGAACTTGGTGCCGGCTGGCACGGCCCGCGTGTTGAAAGGTCTGACCGCGCCGGCGCCCCCCGCGCCGATCAGCATGAACGTGTCGGCGGCCCAGCATCGAGACGTCGTCACGACCTGAATACTCCTCGACGAACCGCACGCCTGACGACATCGAGCAGGTCCCGGAGCGAAGTGCGCCCATACTCGGTGCCGGCCAGCGCAGGCTCGTAGGCGGCGGCCCGATCGTCCACTGAGCGAATGCGGCCCTCCGCGACAGCGATTCCGACGAGCATCGCGGTGACCGTCTTGGCCATTGACCACAAGGTGAAGCGGTGCCGGTCGCTCCGCGCGTACTGATAGCGCTCGACGAGGATCGTGTCGTCGCGGGCGACGAGAAAACCGGTGGCAGGGTTCCGTGCGAGGTAGTCGTCGAGGGTGCGCGTCTGGCCTGCAACCTCGTAGCGGATCGCCGGTTCCTCGGCGGTGCGCGCCAGCGGTGACGGCGTCGGAGCCCGGCGGACCAGCCGCCCCTCAAAGACCTCGTCGAGATGGCTGTGAGAGCCGACCAGGAAGGCACCCGAAAGTACGTTGACCGGTCGCCGATCGGATACGCGTTGCTCGCGCCGTACTCCTCGGCGTCGGGGCCGCGAACGATCGTCTGCATTAGGAGCGGCTGCCCCCCACCGATGGAGCTGAGCCCGCCTGCGGGTAGGTTCCAGTTTCAGGTTCTAGCGACGGCCCGTGCCGTGCTTCTTGTGGAAATGACGCGACACGGGGCCCGGCTACCGCTTGGCCGAGGTGATCGTGAATTCGATGTCATCCACGAAGCGGTCGTCCGGCTCCAACCGGAAGAGTCGTTCGCGGAGGTCGCGCTCGAATTCCACCATGCGAGTGCCGAGCACGTTGCGTACTTGGAGGGAACTGGAATAGAGCAGCCCGATCAACGTGTCCGCTGTCCACGTGTGACGCTTTACGATGTCAACCACGCGCAGCTCGCTAAACGGCGTCTCCCGGAGCACGTCTCGATGGTGTGGCGCGCCCGGCAGCCTGCCGGTGCTGAAGCGTTGGGACCGCTCCGGGCCGAGCCAATCGGTGATCGTGTCGAGCAGAGCGCGCTTCCACGGTTGCTCGCTCGCCCACGCGCTGGAGCTGGCGAGGGCAACGAGACCACCCCCGGGGCGATCAGGGGAAAGAGCGCTCGCGCGACCGTCACCCGATCCGTCCAATGGAACGAGTTGCCAAACGTCACGAGGCGCAGCGGGGCCACCGGCGTGGGAACGTCCTCCGCGCGCAGGCGCAGGAAGCGGACATTGGCCACGCCCTGCCTGCGTGCTGCGAGCGCGGCCACGCGCAGCATGTCCGGTTCCGGATCAATCGCCAACACGTCCTCAAACCAACGGCTCAACGGAAGGCAGACGTATCCGGTCCCGCAGCCAGCATCAAGCAACCGCCCCCGGCCGTCGAGATTGTGCTCGCGCACGCTCCAGTCAAAGACCTCCTCGGGGTACGACACCCGGTAGCGCTGGTAGTCCTCGGCGACCCCGGCGAACACGGTCACGGGTTCAGGGCCCACGACGCGTGAGGCCGCGACCACGACCATTGGATCGAAGTTGGCTGCCTGGCATCGCGACAGACCGTAAGCCGAACGCAGAAAAGCGTCAAGAGACTTCGGTCGGCACAGAGAACGCTTGGCATGACGCCGCTGTTATCAGGTGGGCACCCGAATGAAACCGCACCGGCATCCGCGATAGCTTGACGCGAAAACGCAAGCCGCCGGGATCATTGACACCACGTCAGTGCTGAGAGGTGACAAGATCCGACGGACGTCGATTGCCCCGGTTCAAGAGATCGACTGCTGCGGCTTCACCGCGACGGCCGTCATGGAGCACGACTGATCGTTGCCGCGCGGCGAGAGCCGTGGCCCCCGGGCCGGTGTTCGGCGGACTCATCTTCCCCCGCTGACGGCCCGCCTTACAGTCCCGGCCATCGGAGGTCGCTCTGAGGCGCACGGCCGTCACGCTTCTAGCGCTCGTCCTCGGGAGCGACGAGGCGTGGCGGTTGCCTAACCTGGTGCTGCGCCGAATGGGATGCCCACATCCTGTCTTGGCTGGCAGGCGGTGGCGACCGTGCGGCGCCCTTGAAGGCCGTTCGGCTTGTCAACGGGCGCAGCCGATGACAAGATGCGAGCCCCACACTACCTCGAGGGAGGTTTCATGGCATCGATCCGCCTGTCCGTGACGCTCCTGCTGGTCCTGACGCTCGGTCTGGCCGCTTCAGTCGCCGCGCAGCCCCTCAGCGGGCCGGAGTACATCGCGGTCACCCCCTGTCGGGTGTTCGACTCGCGTCCCACGGCTCTGCAGGGCGGGGAGATCACCAATGTTCCGATCACCGGGGTTTGCGGGGTGCCGGCCAACGCGGTCGCGGCCGACCTGAACTTCACGATCGTCGGGCCGGTGGCCACCTGACGGTGTTCCCGACGAACGGCACCGCGCCGCTCGCCTCGCTGGTGAACTACGTGGCGGGCCAGACCATTGCCAACGCAGCCGATGTAAAGCTCGGCGCCGACGGTCAAATCTCCGCGCAGCCCCTCACCACCACCAACCTGGTGGTCGACGTGTACGGCTACTTCACCGACGTGGAGGAGTTGGCGGGCAACAACACGGCGCTCGGGTTCAACGCCCTTCTGGGCAACACCACGGGCAGCTTCAACACCGCGTCGGGTTTCAGGCCCCTGCAGAGCAACACCACGGGCCTCCAGAACACCGCGACGGGGGCGGCCGCCCTGCTCAGCAACACCACGGGCTTCAACAACACCGCCGCGGGGGTCGCCACCCTCAGCAACAACACCACGGGCGTCGCCACACCGCCACGGGGGTCAACGCCCTCTTCAGCAACACCACGGGCGTCGGCAACACCGCCACGGGGTCCGACGCCCTCTTGAGCATCTATGATCCCTCGTGATCCGTGCGCACGTGGCTGGGCGATAGCCGTACTCGCCCTCGGTGGCTTCCTCGCCGTCGGTCAACACGCATGGGCATTCGACCCGGCGGAGGTCTACCGACAAGGCGCCCTCGTGATCTCGGGCGAGGCTGGCTACGGCGCGGAGATCCACTTCTACGATACGTTCACCGGGCTGGAATTCGTGAACGCGGGCGTGCGAGTCGGCGTGCTGCCGTTCGGGACCACAGGGCCGGGAATCCTCCAGGGGGCGCTGGAGGTCGGGCTCGAGCCGATCTATCAGCGGTACGTGAGCCCGGTTGACGCTTTCTACGCCGGGCTGGCCGCAGTGACCCGGTATCATTTCACCTCCCTGGGGCGCTTCGTTCCTTACGTGGAGCTCGCGGGGGCTGCGGGGGGCACCGATCTCCGCGTGGCGGAGCAGCGTTCGAGCTTCGCCTTTCTCCTGTTCGGCGGCGCCGGACTCTCGTATTTTGTCGCGGACCGAACCGCCATCTATGCCGGGTACCGCTTCCAACATGTCTCGAACGCCTACACCAGCAGCCCCAACGTGGGGATCAATTCCAACAGCGGGGTGGTGGGCGTGTCGTACTTCTTCAAGTGATGTCGTGACGTGAGGCCCCTCGGCGTCGAGGAAGGAGCAGCGCGAGGCCGATGGTCTGTCTCCCCGCAACCTCGCGCACACACCCGCGGAAGCGGTCGCCAGGCGCGCTGTTGCATGCATGCCCACGACAGTCTCGCGCCACCGGGTCACGCTGACGCTCACGCTCTTCCTCCCCAAAGACGTCGCCGAGTACGTCGCCGCGCGAGCAATCCGCGAGGGGAAGAACACCCCCGGCGTGATCGCCGACATCCTCGGCGCCGAGAGTCGGCGGACGCGTTCATGAGCGAGGACGATCCCCGCTGCGAGTCGGTGCCCCCTCCCGATCCCCGACGGCGAGACGCGGCTGAACCTCGTCGTGGCCTGCTACCACCTCAAGTGCTGGGACGCGAAGCTAGCGACCGACCATGCCTATAACCTGCGGCCAGTGCGAGGACGGCTGGGTTTGCGAGGAGCACGAGGCGGCCGACTGCATGGGCGTGTGCGGCATGTGGATGCCGTGCACGAACCCCACCTGCCCGCTGTCTTGGAATAACGAGATCGACGACGCCACGGGCCTCGTCCGCCCGGAGGGCACCGACGAGCCGTGGCGGTTGGCGAGCCCGGTGCTCCGCCGAAAGGGATGATGGCGCGGCCTGTCTCGTCGGCCGACCTTCTGAGGGGCCCTGACCCCGTGCGGGCGTGGATCAGGCTCGATCTCCTCACTCGGCGCATCGTCGGTCGGCGTATGAAGCACGGGCCGACGGCAGAGACCGATGAGGCCCTCGACACCGTGCGCGGGCTGCGGGCGTGGACGGCGCGGCGGATCGTCAACTGATGCGGTGCTACAAAAGCGAGATGGCGCTCTCGTCGGCGAACCCCCGAAACACCGGCGCACGTAAGACTCCGGCCGGTGTCACGTCACTGTAAGTCACTTCGGCCACAAGACGCGGGTCGAGCCAGGTCACGCCGCGGAACTGGTACGCGTTCCGAGAATGGCGATGTCGGGCGGACCAGCCCGTTGCTTGCGAGTGCGTCCGCGAGTCGCCTCCCTACTCCGAAATGGACAAGGACCCCGATAGCTCAGGCCGCCGTTCTGAATCGTTCCCAGCAACAGGCTCCATCCCTCGGTGCGCTCGACGACACCGCCCACCACGAAGCGGCCCTCGTGCCGCACCTTCGCCTTGAGCCAGGACCGGGTGGGCCCGCCGGTCAGGTACGTAGAAGCTGGGTCCTTACCGACGTAACCCTCAATCCCACGTGCCAGCACTTCCTCCCAGGCCTTCTGTCCGTCGCCCGACAAGCGGCGTACGGGCAAGATGAGATCGGCGCCGTCCACGAGCCGCTCCAATACGTCCCGGCGCTGCTCCAGAGGCTGCGCCCGGAGATCGCGGCCACGCGCATGGAGGACGTCAAAGGCGATATAGACCGGACGCGTCGTAGCTACATCCGAGCCAAGCTCACCAAGGAGATCGAAGCGCGACACCAGCCGTTCGTCGAATACCGCGACCTCGCCATCGAGTACGAGGGGCATACCCGGCAGCGCCGCCACGGCTTTGACCAAGTCCGGAAAGCGGGCAGTGTGCTCGACGCCTTTCCGAGTGACCAGGCGCACGTTGCTCCGGCCTTGTAGGCGACGATGCGCCAGCCATCAACCTTCTCCTCGTAAACCCAGCCTGGGCGGTGGAAAGGCTTCACGAGGGTCGCCTGGAGCGGATGGACTTCAAAGGGGGTCAAGCGGGCCACCGAGAGTCATTGTGCCGGGTGCGTCAAGCGCCGATGCATCCCTTAACCGGCGCGCGTTCGCGATAGCAGCATTGCCGTGCTCGACGATGCGGACGACGCTGTCAGCTGCGAGTGGTGCCGCTGGCCAATCCTTGAGGGTGAGGCCAGGCTCCGGTTCTTCGCCATCGCCTTTCACCTTCGATGCTGGGACGCCTCGGTGGAGGCACTGAGAGTGTCGAGGCGGCGGGAGTAACCAGCAGGATGTGGCGAGGACAGGAGAAGCTTGACCTGGAGTTTAACGATGAGTTAAATTATTACTACAGATGTTGGCCCGAATACTTCGCGAGCTGAGAGAGCAGGCGCAGATGACCCGTACGGAGCTGGCAAAGAAGGCCAAAGTGACTACCGCCTACGTGTCCATGATCGAGGCCGGCAAACGGAAGTCTCCGTCGCTGCCTGTGCTCCGGCGCCTGGCCAAGGCTCTCGGCGTGCCGGCGACGGAGCTGCTGAGATGAGTGAAGGGGGCATGGGTGGTTGCGGCCGCAATAGTGGCCCTCGGAGGCGCATTGCTTGGCGCGTGGATCAACAGTTCACTCACGACTCGAAGACAGGAATGGGAGTTGAGGCAGTCACTCTATTCGACGCTATTGGAAAGCCTAAGTGAAGCCGAAGAAGGTCCCAAGCTGACGGTGAGTATGGAGGATCAAATCAGCTTGGCTGCCCAGGAAGGCCAGCCAACTGACAAATTGAAAGCTATGCAACGGTGATACCATCGGCGCGCGAGCGAAGCGTTCGCCGTCGTCAATAGGACGCTGCCCATGGCAGCTGTAGTCCTTTCCCAGAATTCCAGGCAGATGCTCGAGCAAATGATGGAAATGATTCAGAGGGCGGGAGACTCGCCGACTTTATATGGGAAGCTTGCAGCAGGGTATGCCTTGGTTAGACGTGCTAAAGAGCTTCTCATTGTCGAGGCAAAAAAGGAATTGGGAAGTGAACTCCGCGCCGAAAGTGATTACGCCCCGGCAGACGGCGCTGGGGCTCGTGCGCGGCTCAACGCCGGGAACACGTTTGGGAATTGGCAAGACGCCTCGCGCGAGAGTGGCACTCACCGGGGCATTTGGCCCATCAACCCTTAAGCTGCAGGAAAGGAGGAGAACTAGCGTGGGATCAATCTACCAACCGAGACTCAAGAGCGGAAAACCGAGCAGTGTGTGGTGGGCGAGGTACTACATCAACGGAAGGAAGGTGCGGGAGAGCTCCGGCACCGACGACAAGAAGGCCGCCCGGGACTTTCTGAAGGCGCGGGAAGGTGCCGTCGTGAAGGGCGAGCCGGTCATGGTGCGCGTGGACAAGGTGAAGTACGACGAGCTGGCGAACGATCTCCGGACGTACTACCGCACCACGGGCAAGCGTGACCTCGTGGAGGTGGGGTGGCGGCTCAATCATCTTGATGCGTTCTTTACTGGCGTCCGAGTCGTCACGATCACCCCGGCGAGGATTACGGAATACATCGCTGCCCGCCAGCAGCCGCGGCGATGTCCCGATGGGACGAAAAAGCCAGGGGCATCGAATGGGAGTATCAACCGGGAGCTGACCGTGCTCGGTGCGATGCCAGGCGCGGCTACCACAACGGCAAAGTGCTTCGCCTTCCGCGCATCGAAAAGCTCGAGGAGGCCCCGCCGCGGGCAGGATTCTTCGAGGATCATCAGTACCAGGCCGTGCGCCGCAAGCTGGACCACGATCTGCAGGTAGCGGCGACCGTAGCGCACACCTACGGCTGGCGAACGCAGAGCGAAATCATGACCCGTCAGTGGCGCCACATCGACCTCCAGGCCGGGACGCTCCGGCTGGAGCCTGGGGAATCGAAGAACGACGACGGCCGCCTTCGTCTACCTTACCGACGAGCTGAAGCGCTCCTGACGGCCCAGCGTGGCCGAGTGGAAGCCCTCCAGCGCCAGCTCGGCAAGATCGTCCCATGGGTCTTCCCCCACTTCGTTTCTGGACCGTGTTACCAGGCTGGCGACCGGCGGAAGGACTATCGCAGGGCATGGGCGGCAGCATGCAAGGCCGCTGGCGTACCCGGGCGTCTTCGCCACGACACGCGCAGAACGGCCGTCAGGAACATGGAGCGCCGAGCCATCGCGCGTTCCGTCGCTATGAAGATCACCGGCCACAGGACGGAGAGTATCTACAAGAGGTACGCCATCGTGTCCGACGCCGACCTCCAGGAAGCCACACGGAAGTTGACGGGCACGTTTTTGGGCACGTTGGCGACTGTTGCTGAGAATCCCGCTTCGGAAGTGGCTAGAATCTAACGAGAGGCATCCTCCACGCGCCATCGAGCCATCGGCCTCGGCTGAACGAAGGACGACCGCGTAGATGAGCGCGACGCGTATTCGCGAGGCCGGCGAGAGTGGCGAGTCCGCGGTCGACCAGGAGCTGGCCGCGGTGACTCACGCGTCAGCGGCGGTCGGCCAGCGATGCTCCTCGGCGAGGCGGAGAACGAAGCCGCGACTGCGACGATAGCGGGCTTCGCGTTCGATGCGGTCCCGCCGGATCTCGGTCCATCGCTCGAGATAGGCGTCGAGCAGCGTCGGATCGACGCGATAGCGGCGCAGCGCCTCGGGCGTGGCGGCCCGGAGCGCGAGGGCCGCGTTGAACCCGCCGAATCCCTGTGTCGAGACGATCGCCCCTCCGTCGGAATTCCCGGGGCATGGCGCGGGCGACAGGAGGAAGTGGTCGATGACAGGACCGATCTCCTGGTCGACCGTTCGCAGGCTCGGGATCCCGACCGCGGGGTAGCCGAGGACGTAGTGA
>JBKPAK010000147.1:0-29882 GCA_046726415.1 Candidatus Methylomirabilota bacterium | reverse complement strand
GGCCGCCTACGCGGCGCGCTACCTTGCTGCCCGCTACGCACGCGGTGGCATTCACGCCGCGGTCATCGTCCCCGAGAAGGTCTTCCTCGAGCCACACCTGACCCCGGCGGAAGTCGAGGTCCGCCTTCGCGACGCGGTGGTTGCCGCGCGGATGGCCCTCTGGGTGCTCCGGGAAATGAACGTGATCGACGCAGGCCAAGTTCATTACGTGGGGGTCTCCGCGGGCGGGATTTTTGGCGGCATACTACTGGCCGTCGAGCCCTCGATCGGCCGGGCCGTCTTCGTCCTTCCAGGAGGTGATCTCCCGCGGATTCTCGAGGAGAGTGTAGAGTCGTCGGTCGCGGCGTATCGCGCCGCCTGGAAGGCCCGCGGGGTGGACTTGCAAACGCTCCGCCGAGAGTTCGCGCAGGCGGTGCGTACCGACCCGCAACGCCTCGGCCGCTTTGTCGAGCCAGCCCGCATCCTTCTCTTCCTGGGCGCCTCGGACACGGTCGTGCCCGCGGCCACGGGGCTCTCGCTGCGCGCCGCACTCGGGGACCCCGAGACATACATCCTCGCTGGCAACCACGACACGGCCGCGCTCTGTTTTGGGTTCATCCTCCGGCGGAGCGAGCGGTTTCTCTTCGAAGGCCGGTGAGCTTGCCATCACGTTCCGCGACCTCAGGGCCCGTCAGTGTGTCGATGGGCACCGCCGGCCGGACCAGTCGGCGCAGCCCGTCGGCGAAGAACTCCGAGTGGTCCCCAGGTCCCATGGTCGGCGAGCAAGCTCGCGGCCCGCCCCATCACATCCGATCAGCTCTGCTCGGCCGCTTATAGGCGGGGGCTGTCTTTCACCGCGTCATGTACCCCAGCCCCCAGTCCCACCCCGAATGAGCCAACTAGACCCAACATGTCAGGGGAAAGACCGGAAGCAGAACCCCCGCTAAGCACGCGACTTAACGGCGGTTTCCGTTGTAACGGCTACAGAGCTAGAGGGACTGTCAATCCAGAGGTCGCGGGTTCAAGTCCCGTCGAGCCCGCCATTATCAACTGATATGGAAGGACCGACCGTCAACCTCGCCCCGGACGTGCTGGACAGTCGGGACGTGGACGACCGGGCCGTCGACCTCTGGGCGCCGTTGCTGGCGCTGGCGATGGTGGCCGATGTGGAGGCGGGCGGGGACCGCGCGGAGCGGCTCCTTCGGGCGGCGCGCGAGCTGAGCGAGGCGCGGGAAGGCCGACGACGAGAGCGGGCAGTCGGGGCGCTCGAGCGGGTGGCGGCGGAAGTCGGCACAGTCCTCACCCCGGCCGAGCTTGCTCGAGGCAGTTCGAGACCGCGGATATGGATGGCTCAAGAGCACGCGGGGTCTGGCGGGACTCATGGCTCCGCTCGGGTTTGTGGCTCGGCATACGCGCGAGGGGTGGTCGGCGGGGCCGGTTCTACCTGCTCGACCCGGCGGTCCTGACCGACCTCGCGACGCGCTACACCCCGGGGGCGCTTGAAGGCGTGGGCGCAGCCCCGGTATCAGAAATCCGTGACAAGCGTTGACAAGCGTTGCAAACGCTATGGCGACGGGCATTTACGCAATTTTCTCGAAGCGTTGACACGCTGGCACGATGCGCGTTGTAAGTAACCAAGAACAAAGGGATAGTCAACGTGTCAACGCATCGCGGAAGGAATGAGTCGTCACACCCCCACACGCCCTAGACTTAGGGATCTCCGCCTCACGCGCGACCAATCTTCCGACTGGCAACGGCTGACAGGTCTGCGCGGCGCTGTGGATTTGTGTGACCGCGGCTATCGCGGGGGCGCGGCCCACTTCCGCTCAAATTCCCAGGCCGCGAAGCACCGGACGTGGACGTGGAACTTATCCAGGCCGGGACTGTCTCCGTCCCGCGCGAACTGGATCTCGAATTCCATCTCGTCCTTCGTCACGGGCAACTTGCAGATCGTGCAGGCTGCCCCGACGCCCGGACCTCCCCACGTCCGATCAGGGGGTCGGCCTGGAAGCGTTCCACTCTGGACCGCGGCGCGGGCCTTTTCGCGAACGACAGATTCGTCAGGCATCAGGGGAACCCGCCACGCGACGCTCCGAGAGAGACGGCCGCCGCATAGTGAAACGGGAGACGCAAGCCAAATGCCAGGGGGCGGGACGCTCGTTGCGTCAACCAGGGGGCCCAGTGGAAGGCAAGGCCAGTCTACCACCACCTCCGGCCTCGTTCGAGTGACCCGGTCCTTTGGACGGAATGTCGGCGTGGCTGGACTGCTGGACAGGCGCGCGTGGCGTGATCGACACGCTGGGCGGCCACGGCTACGGTCACGGGGTCCCAGCCGCTCAGGGCGGCCGCCGGAGAGCTTGATCGGGCGTAGTGCGGTCGTCGTTCTCCGGCAAGGGAGCCAAACGCTCTTCGCCGCGGTCTACCCGCGCCTGGTCCGCCAGCGCCGTATCGGCGGCCTCGGCCAGCCGTTGCTCCAGGATAGGGCTGGGCGCCTCGGCCGGGCTGACGGCGCCGGCGTGATAGAACTGCGAGCCCCGGTAAAGCTCTCGGGCGAATCTCAAGAAGACCTTGGCGACGGCGATCGTGGGGACGGCGAGAAGGATGCCCAGCAGGCCGAAGAGGTTGCCGCCGATGAGCAACCCGAGAAGGACCTCCATCGGGTGCAGGCTGAGTCGGCCGCCCAGGATGCGCGGTGTCAGGTAGTACCCCTCGAGGCTCTGCACCATTACAAACACGCCAATGACGCCACCGAGCTTCCAGAGGTTCGCGCCGTCGGCCAGCACCAATGCGCTGGCGAGTGCGAGCCCGAGAATCGTTCCCACATAGGGCACCGTGTTCAGCAAGCCGGACAGCGTCGCGATCGCGCCCCAGGCGGGAACTCTCAGAACGGCGAACCCGACCGCATAGAGGACCGCCATGATGAGGGCGATCAGGAGCTGGCCGTGGACATAGGACTCGAGGATGCGCCCGACCTCGTCGAAGAGACGAGTGAAGGTGTCGCGGAACCGGGGAGGAATGAGCTCCTCGGACACGCTCCGCCACGTGCCGAAGTCCACGAGGATGTAATAGACAAAGAAGGGCACGAGCAGAATATCGAGGGACGCGATCGCGGTCGAGAGGAACGTGGCGAGGCCGCCGAGCGCCCACGCCGGGGGCGAGCCGATGACGCGGGTGGGGTCGCGCAGGAACTGCTCGAGCCGATCCCCCACAAGCTCGTCCAGCAGCGGGAGATAGTGCCGAAGGGAGGCGCGGTGCCGAGCGACGCTCTCCGGCGTGAACGCGCCAAGGAGTTTCTGCGTGGCGGCAGCGGCCTGCTCCCAGAGATCCGGTAGGACGAAGGCGAGAAGGGCGATGCCCGCCAGCGCGACGACGAGCAGCGCCAGGGCCGCTGCGATGGGCCGGGAGAGCCCACGCTTCTGGCCGTGCAACATGAGCGGGTTCAACAGATAGGCGAGCGCGAACGATGCCAGCACTGGGACGATGGCCAGCCGCCCGATGACGTAGACGAAGTGAACGATGAGGACGACGAAGAGGACGGCGGGCACCCAGCGAAACCACCAGAACGGAGACTGCGGATCGGGCGGTAGGGAAGGGTACGGCTGAGCACGTATTGGTCCAGTCATCGGCCACACCGAAACGGTGGATGCGCTCGACCCCACCATACCAAGAAAGCCGGCCCCAGACCTTGCCCGATCCGCGCACGGCTCAGCAGGGTTGGCGTCCTTTCGTCGCACGCCCGGATCCGTTGGCCTTCCGTTTGCAGTCTGAAAAATCCACTAGGGGCAACCGGTGGGATTGTCCGCCGGAGAATTCGATAGGCGCGGGCGGAGAGGCTACCAAGTTCTCTCCGCCGCCGCCGGACTCGCGACCACGGAGCCGCGCTCTCATAACAATCATTGGCGGTCAGAAGGTGCTCGTGATGCTTCATCGCGCATCGTCGTTGGTCGTCGAGACATTCTTCGAGTGGTACGAGGATCGGGCGCCGCGGCTGGGGGCGGCGCTGGCCTATTACACCGTGTTCGCCCTCGCTCCGGCCCTCATCCTGGTGATCGCGCTCGTGGGACTCCTCCTCGGGGGGGAGGCCGCGGAAAGCCAGATCGTCCGGCAGATAGAGGATCTGGTTGGACGCCGGGCGGCGGAGGCGATTCAGGCCGCCATCGAGAACACCAGGACTGAGGGCGGCCTGATCACGACGGGCCTCGGGATCGTGACGCTGCTGTTCGGGCTGTGGGGCGTCTTCGGTGAGCTGCAGGATGCCCTGAACACCATCTGGGGCGTGGCTCCGAAACCGGGGCGTGGCGTCATCGATGTTGTCCAGCAGCGGTTCTGGTCCTTCGCGATGGTGGTGGGGATCGGCTTCCTGCTGCTCGTCTCCCTCGCCGTGAGCACGTGGCTCGCCGCGCTCGGGACCTTCTTCGGCGAGGTGTTACCCATTCCGGTCCATCTGATGGAGGGGGCCAACGTGGTCTTCTCGTGGGCCGTTATCACGCTCCTATTCGCGATGATCTTCAAGTTCTTGCCCGATGTGAAGCTCGCGTGGAGCAACGTCTGGGTGGGCGCGAGCGTCACCGCGCTGCTGTTCTCGATCGGCAAGTCGCTGATCGGCCTCTATCTCGGACGGAGCGCGGCCGCCTCGACGTACGGCGCCGCCGGCTCGCTCCTCGTCATCCTCATCTGGATCTATTACTCGGCCCAGATTCTGTTCTTCGGTGCAGAATTCACCAAGGTCTACTCGCGCAGGCTCCTGAAGCCGGTCGTGGTCGAGGAGAGCGCCGTCCCGGTCACGCCAGAGGCGCGAGGGGCCCAGGGAATGCCGCGTGAAAGATCGATGGAGGACGCCCCGCTGATCGTGGTGTCTGACGGCCGCCCGCTTCGCGAGCGCCTAAGGAGAGCCAGGATCAACGAGAGCGACGTCTTGAGCGCCGCCCGCCGCCTGCAGGGCCTCGAGCGGATGGAGCAGATCAAGTACGCGGTGCTCGAACGGTCGGGGGAGATCTCGATCATTCCGTGGACCGGGGAAGGACCGGGAGGCCGGCGGCCTGAGGCGCCGCGGACGAGCTCCTCGACGGTGTCAGAAAGCATCGGGTAGGCCTCGCGTCCCGGCGTTGCGCGGATTGGCCTTCGCGCCCAGCGGGGATGACCGTGGAGTGCGCGCACGGGATCCGGCATCCAGGCGCGCTGGCGTAAGGCGGTCCCCAGTCGGCCGACGACACCATCCGGGCGGACTACATGCTCACGCTTGCGCTGCTGCGTGACCTGGCCGAGAGACTCGCCGCCGTGCCATCCGCGATGGGAAGACATCGAAGCGATCGTGACGGAAATCCTTGGCGCCGCGGCGCGGAGGTGTTGATGGACCTGGCGTGGCGCCTCAGGCCGCCGGCCTCCCGGCCCCTCACTCCTCCGCGCACGTCTCCTCCTCTCGGCCCGTCAACCGGACGGTCGGTGAGGATCGGCGTGGGACATGCGTTCGTCGCTCCCCCGCATCACTCGCTGTGCACTCAAGGAGATCAGTCGCCGGGAGACCCTACGCTCGGCCACCTCAATCCCTAACTCCTTCAGTTCCCCATCGATTCGGGGCGCGTCCCAGAGCTATTTACCGAAGACAATCGAACGACGAGGGTTCGGATCTGGCGGCTGACTAGCGGGCATCCCACCCGGTGGTAACCAGAGAGTCTGGTCCAGTACTCGCGTTCCCGCCGGATGTCGGCGCCTTGAATGACGCGGCGACCACGGGTGGCAACGGCTCCGACGACAGCGACGTGTTCGGCTCGAAGCCGACCGGGATCGTCGTCCGGCCCGTCGTGGTCGGACGGCTCGACGCCGACGGTCAGCGAAGGGTTCGCGAGGTCGATGATTGCGCGGCGCTCGGCCGGGGGGCAGCCGGGACGAGATCGGCTGCGGGTCGCGCCCAGCTTCCGGACGGCGATCACGGCCTCGAAAACTCGATGCCGTTTGGCAGTCTGATGGTTGCGAACGAGTCCTGCCTCACGCCGAGGTTGCGGTACGCGCGGGCGAGCCGCTTCGCTCTGCCCTCGAGACCGTGTCCTGGCCGCACGTGAGGGCTCGCCCATCGGGATCGGCCTGGGCGAGTCTTCCGACGAGCCCACCGAGCGCCGTCTCGGTGGTCATGTGGCGCTTCCGACCTTCTATCCCTGGAGCCGTGGTCCGACGTCGGCCGCGAGCCGCTCGAGGTGCTCGAGCTCGTCGAAGACCGGGTTTAGGACCAGGAAGCGGGCGCCCGCGTCGACGACGGCCGTCAGCCCGGCCACGCATTCGTCCAGGTCCCCCCACACGCACACTTGTTCCGCGAGCTCCGGCCGGCCATAGAACGCGCCGAACCACTCCCCGAGCCGCTTGCCCGCGCGGGCGCGGTCACGGTCGAGGGCGAGGTACACGCGCTTGCCAATCCGGAAAGTGGCCGCGTCACGGCCCTCCTCCTTCAAGATCGTCCTGAGCTGACGGACCTCGTCGACGAACTGGGCGGTCGACGCCGATCCAGCCCCCACGAACCCGTCTCCGAGCTGGACGGCGCGACGCAGGGCGGCCGGATGACGCGCGCCGAACCAGATCGGTGGATGGGGACGTTGCCGTGGCTTGGGCTCCATCGTCGCGTCCTTCAGCTTCCAGAACTCCCCGTCGAACGTCACGCGAGGCTCGGTCCACAGCCGGCGCATGACCGTGATGGACTCTTTGAAACGGGCGACCCGCCGCTCCGGTGAGATCCCGAACGCCGGATACTGGCCGAAGTCGCCACCCAGGCCTACGCCCGCGATCACGCGGCCGCCGCTCAGCTGGTCGAGCGTCGAGAGGCTCTTGGCGAGGTGCACCGGGCTGCGGAGCGGAGTCAAGAGGACGGCAGCGCCGAGACGTACGCGCTCAGTCAAGGCGGCGGCGTAGGTGAGAAGCTCGATTGGGTCCAGCGAGGGCATGCGGCCGAGAATCTGCTCCACCACCCACACGCCGTGGTATCCGAGGCCGTCGACGCGGCCGAGGAACGTCCGGATCTTGGGGACGGGGATGGGCTCGCGCACGAAGGCCTGTGGCAGGGCGATCGCCAGATCGACGTTGGTGGCCACTCCTCACTCTCCTTCCGCGACGATGTCCCGGAGCCACCGGCATAGTGCCCTCACGGGTGGTCACCCCGGCTCGCCAGTATTTAGAGGCAGCGCTCGCTCGCCGTCAACGTCTCAGAGCCGGCCGGCGGCCCGCGCTCACGCGGGACCGGGCCAGTGCGCAACCGCGAGCGACGGCGGTCGGCCGGGTGCACCCGACCTGGTGTCCTCCTGTGGTGAGTGTTGGGCTACGTCCGGGGCTAGTTCCGCACGCGCGTGCTCACGCCGGCAGCCGTCACCCGCTCACCCCAGCACGGGCGGTGATCGACGCGGCTCTACAAGGACCCGAAGCCAACGGGTAGCGATCGAACACCCCGGAAGACTAGCGAGTCCAGCCACTCGGGCGTATCGGTCAAGAGCGTGAGATCGGTCAGACGACGGACAATGGTGGTGAGGGCGATCTGTCCCTCGAGCCGCGCGAGGGGGGCGCCGATGCAGAAGTGGATGCCGTGGCCGAAGGCCACGTGATGGTTGTCGGGCCGGCGCAGATCGAGGCGGTCGGGCTCGGGGAAGCGAGCCGGATCCCGGTTGGCGGCGCTCAGCATCAGGAAGACGCGATCGCCCTGCCTGATGTTCCGGCCGTTCAGCTCGATGTCCTCCCGGGCTACACGGGTCTGGGCCTGGGTGGGCCCCTCGTACCGCAACAGCTCCTCCACGGCTGACGGCGCCAGTCCGGGATCGTGCCGCAGTGCCCGGAGCTGATCGGGATAGCCGAGTAGAGCGAGCAGGCCGTTGCCGATCAGGTTCGTCGTCGTCTCGTGGCCGGCGAACAGGAGCAACACGCAAGTCGCCACCATCTCGTCCTCACTGAGCACTGCGCCGCGTTCCTCGGCTGCGCCCAGGCTGCTGATCAGATCGTCCCTCGGCTGCCGGCGCCGCGCGGTCACGAGGTCCCGGAAGTAGTCGGTCATCTCCGCGACGCCCCGCCGGGCCCGCTCGTACTTGTCGCTCGCGTTCAGGGAGCTGCCCACGAACAGCGCCAGCTCATCGGACCAGGCTTTGAGACGGTCGCGGTCGTGCACGGGAACGCCCAGCATCCCTGCGATCACAATCACGGGCAGCGGATAAGCGAAGTCGCGGATCGCGTCCATCCGTCCGTGCTCCTCGATCCGCCCGAGCAGGTCGTCGATCACCTCTTGGATCTTAGGTCGGAGACGTTCCACGGCCCGCGAGGTGAACGCCGTGTTCATGAGCTGGCGCAGCCGGGTGTGGGTGGGCGGGTCGGTAAACACGACCCAGCGGCCGACGAGCTGCCCCAGTTCATGGACCTCCGGCCGCCCTCGACCGTGGTGCTCGAGGAACGGCGTGATGCGGTCGGACGAGAGACGCGGGTCGTACAGGCCGGCCTTCACATCCTCATAGCGGGTGAGTACCCACCCGCCGAGGATCTCGCTCCAGTGGACGGGGTCCTCGATCCGAAGCCGGCGGAAGGCGGGATAGGGATCTGCGAGGACCTCAGCGCGGCGCGGATCGTATAGCACAGGCCCAACCGGCGGCCGACCGTCCGACATCAGGAGAGCCCGGTCACTGAACGCGGCACGCTGTTCCTCCCGGTCAGCCCCATTGCTGCCACCTGCGCCACCTGAGTCGGGCCGGCGACCTGGTCGCTCACCTCGAGCGGGGGGACTGGGCGATCGCCCTCACTCCGGGGTGGTTGCTGGGCGATCGCTCTGTCGCCAAGCTGCTCACCGGGAGCGAAACGGCCATCGCCTAGCCTTGTAGGCCTCCCTGGTACACTTCCACGCAGGTTCGGCCACCATTTGTGGCAAGGCGATCATAGCGCGCCCTCGCGGAGTTGGCAGGAAACATGAGCCATGATCAAGTTCGACCATCTCAGAACCCCGATTGCGAACCTGGCTCGCTCCCGCGACTGGTACGTCCGTATGCTTGGCTTGAAGATTGAGTTCGAATCAGGGGCGAGCGCTACGATCGGCTGCTCAGCGACATCTTCGCCGTCGAGGACGAGGTCGTCGAGCGCGACATTGCCGGCGTCCAGGCGGTGCGGCCGCGCGGTGACGCCGAGGCCGGATGCTAACCCCGCGTGCCGCCGCTCGCTTGGTCTCGCGCTTCGCGTGGGGTCATCCTCGACGACCCGGGGCTGGTGCGTCGCGTTAGGAATACAGCCATTTCCACTCACCGGCGGGCCGTCGCCGCCCGCAAGTCGACAGCCACGTGGGCGGTCGCGCCGTGGTTTCTGGGAGTACTCCTTTACTGATCAGGGCATCGAGCTTTTGGTCGCTGCTGTCCGCCTTCTCGGAGGCCACTTCAAAGCGCGTGCGAGATAATTAGGGGGCGCCTACCGCGCGCACGCCTGTCTGTGCTGATCCTCGAACCCGTAAGGCCCGCGACCTCTCCGATCGATGCAAACGACACCTGGAGCCACTCGGGTGCGATGGGCCGGCGGATGGACTTTGTAGAACCGGGTCAGCTCAGCGTGCCCCTGGAGATCGTCGGCGCCGCCACCGTGGTGGGCGCATTTCTCACCGGTACATGCCGGCTCATGCCGGAAAGCCCACAACGGCACGGGATCAGCAATCGCCCGGCGCGCGTGAGGCGCGGAAAGCCGGACCGTGAGGAACTCTGGGCGGCATTTAGGTTGCACTTCGGTGTAGTAGGAGGGCGCAGTCGGGCGCGGGTGCTGGGCGAGGCCCTCGTGCTTCGACGGCGGCGGTCATGTGGCTGTCGCCGGCCGGATGACTGAACGTTCCGCCAGGCAGGCGCGACCGAGGAGTAATCGACGTCACCCCTCGCCGTCGCCGATATTTGAACGCAAGGCATCCGGCGTGCGTACGAGGAATAGTTAGAGGCAGCTCACCACCCCAAGAGGACGGAGGCGGCATGAACATCTTTTACATCATCGGCGTGGTCGTGGTCGTGATCGCGATTCTTAGCTATCTGGGCCTTCGCTAGCTCTGGGCCCGGGCGCACACGGCCTAGCGTCATCATCTTCCGGCCGCACATGGCCTCGGTGAACCCCTGAAAACCGGCCAGTCGTAGACGGGGCAAAACCGGCCAGTGGGAGAGCCGCCCCAAGCAAGAGTGTTGTACGCGGTCGCTCGTGATCGAGCAAGCCCATTGATGTCTGACGAGGGTTATCGAGGCCTTCCCGCGCCGAAGCGCGATGCGTCATCCTGCCGTCGAGTCTTCAGGACGCGCTCCGGTCGCTGTGCAGGCGTGTGCGCCAGCTGCGCGTCGAGACCTGATTGTCTCGTTCGACGCACTCAGCGAAGCGGGGGGCGCGTCACCGTCCGATCGGGAGGGACGCCGGTGAAAGTACACGACCGCTTGGCGCCTTAGAGTTCTTTGGGACGCTGATACGCCTGTGGGTGCTGTTCAACGCGTTCAGATAACGAGAAGCGCCAGCGGGGAGGGTACATCGTGATCGGATTTGTGGCCGGAGCGATAGCGGGAGGGGCGCTTGTGTGGTTTTGGGGTGACCGTATGCGCCAACTCGCGCAGGACAAGCCCACTCAAGCCCGGGATACGGTCGCGCGCGGTCTGGCCAACGTGCAGGCCACGACGGAAAGCGCTATCGGCCGTGCCAAGGAGCAGATTGGCGGATGGAACGTTTGAGGACCGCATTCCGCGGCAGGACCCCGGTACCTCGGGCCGCCGTCGGGCGGCCTGAGGTCGCTGCCGCCGACCTCGTGATGACTTTCGCTCCCCCGAACGATCGGCCAGGCGTCTCCAGTGTGTGCGCGCGCCTGGAGCTTGCCTCGCTTTGGACGAACGGCGAGCGGCCAGCCTACGCCGGCAGCGTCGAACGGACTGCCGCCACGAAATCGGTCATCGCGATCGGCTTGTGGAGCACGACAGAGACGCCGAGTGCCCTTGCGGCCTTCAAACGCGCGGTCGCTGCCCGACATGGCAATGATGCCCACATCCGCCCCTACCTCGTGAAGGCGCGCGATGAGAGCTAGACCGTGTAACTTGGGAAGTTCCAGATCGGTGATGACGAGGTCGGGCAGAAACCTATGACAGGCTTGCCGCGCGGCAGCGCCGTCGGCTGCCGTCATAACCTCATGACCATTTCGGATTCGCGTTAGTGTTCTGGCAGCCCGGCCTTACGTGCTCCCGCGACAATCCGCTGGTATTCCCTGCGGAACGCTGGGTTGTCGGAGACTCCTGATCCTTCCTGCTCCAATCTTTGCACCGTGTACCCAGGTCTCAGCTTCAGGAGTTCCGCCATCGCGGCCGCCGCCTCGGCCTTCTGCCCGCGCCACGCGTACGCAGAGGCGAGATCGACGTAGGCGAACCAGAACGTCTTACCGGTCGCAATCGACTTGTTGCACCATTCTATTGCCGAGGTGTCGCGGGCCAAATGCGTGTGTGCGTGGCAGAGGACGAAGTACCAGACATACAACTCAGGATCGCGCGGACTCAGACGTATCGCTTTCTCGACGGGCGCCAACGCCTCCGCGGCGCGACCAATCACGATCAAGTTTCTCGCCCGCCCAACGTAGGCAACCGCCTGGTTGCGATCCAGGACGATGGCTCGATCGTACGTGGCAAGCGCAGCATCGAAGCGATTGGACAACCCAAGAACCTCGGCCTTCACGGAATGGGCAAGGGCGTAGTTGGGCGCGGTGGAAATGGCCCGAGTGGCTGCTTCGTCCGCACGGGCTAGCACCTGGGCCGGTTCGGGATCCCAACGGTTGCGGTAGATGAGCGTGAGGGCCTGGGCGAGCCCGACTCGGGCCTGACCATTAACAGGATCGATTCGAAGAGCATCCTCGAACAACGCGACGGATCTCTGCACGTCGTCCTTGTTCGTCGGCCCTCCATTCAAGACGGACCAGCCACGCATGGTGAGGTCCACCGCATCCGAGTTGGCGCGCGGCGCCCGGCGCCCTTCGACGTTGACGAGCTCGACACTGAGCATCCGGGCAAGGCCATTCGCGATGCCGAAGTTGTCCTGGGAGGTCCCCACCGTGCGTTGATCAACATCCATCTGTTCGGACCACAGATGTGCGCCGGTGCCCGCGTCGATGAGCTGCGCGTTGACGCGGACAGTGCCTCCCATCCGGCGTACGCTCCCCTCGAGCACATACCGGACACCCAACTCGCGGCCAATCTGCCGGACATCAACGGCCTTGCCCTTGAATGAGAACGCGGTGTTCCTGGAAATGACAAAGCTTCCAGCAATTCGCGACAGGTCACTGGTCAGGTCTTCAGTGATGCCATCGGCAAAGTAGTCCTGGCTCGGATCGCCACTGAGGTTCCTAAAGGGCAGCACGACGATCGAGAGACGCGGCGCCTCTCTGCTGTCTGCTCGCTGGCCTGGAGGGAAGCGCGAACCCATCCACCAAGCTGCTCCCGCTCCGAGGAGAGTCAGGAGCGCCGCCGCCAGGCCCCACACGGTCCAACGTCGGTGGTCCGTCATGGCGGGACGCCTGACTGGCGTGGCCACGGCCCCGGAGGAGGCTCCCGGAATGGGGAGCCGATAGATTCGCACCGGCTGCTCGATGTTCTTGACCTGCCGCTCGCCCAGATCCTCGAATGTGAGGGGCAGCTTGCCGCGGACCTGATCGTAGACGGGGTTGGAAACGAGCACGCCGCCCGGCTCCGCGAGCGCTTCCAGCCGCGCCGCGATGTTGATGCCGTCACCGTAGATCCGGGTTTCGTCGTGGATCACGTCGCCCAGATTGATACCGATGCGAAACAGCATGCGGCGGCTCTCGGGCACCCCCTCGTTGCGCTCGGTCATCACGGTCTGGATCTCGACCGCGCACTCGGTGGCGCCGATGACGCTGGGAAACTCCGCCAGGATGCCGTCGCCGGCGGTATCGATGATTCGCCCACCGTGCCGGCCGATCAGCGGCAGGATCACGCTCTGATGGGCCTTGAGGTCGCGCACGGTGGCGGCCTCGTCCCCGTGCATGAGCCGGCTGTAGCCGGCGATATCGGCGGCGAGAATGGCGGCGAGCCGGCGCTTTATCGAGGGCTCCTCGCCCATGACGTGTCCTCTGCGCTCGCATAGGCGAGCAGATCGTAGTCTCGCATATCGCTCTGCGGATGGCGAGAACGAGGGCCGATGCGGAAAGCGCAGAGGACCGTCTCCATCCCTCCGATCGGGCCCGAGAGGTGGGCATCACTCCGTCTGAAGTACTTCCTTGGCCACGGAGATCGCCGTAATCGCGTTGGGCCAGCCCGCGTATGATCCTGACCCTCGAGTATCGACTGCGTGCCGTACTGCGTGTCGCTGACCTTCTCCATCCACTCGACGGTCTTCTCGTTGAGATGCTCCTGGATGGCGATATGCGTCATCGCCGGATTTCCTCGATTTCGACCAACTTATGCTGACCCAGCCGGAGCCGGCCGCTCACGATCGGGATCTGGCCCAGCGAGTGGGTGTGCCATGCCGTCCGAGCGCCGGGCTCGAACGTCACGCGGGCGCCGGAGGTGCGTGACGGATTGGTCGCCGTGAACACGCCTCGCTGACGCCCACCACGGCATGCTCTCGGCTGAAGCCACAGATCGCAGCGCAGCCACTGCCGGGCTGGCGCTTGTTGCACGGCTGGTTGGTATCGTAGAGGTAAGAGCAGCGCGTTCGCTGAAGCAGGTTCCCCGCGGTGGTCGCTTTGTTGCGCAGCTGACCCGACGCGCCGGCGACGAGCGCGCGCGAGGGCAGGCCATAGTCACGCCGCAGGCGCCTATCCGCCGCGAGATCGGTGTTGCGGACCAGCGCGCCGATGCAGTCACCGAGCCTGAGGGCCAGGAGGCGTCGATAAGGAAGCCGCTAGTCGCTGATATTCATGATGGTACGGGCTCCGGGGATAAGCGGCAGTTCCTCGAAGAGTTCGGAGCGATCGCCGATCGGTTCGAGCGGGAGGGTGTACGTCGGGTGGCCGAAGACTACCTGCGCGGGCCGACACGTATCCACCTGGTCCGTAAAGACGCTGCCATGTGGCGGAAGTTCCACGCAGACTTCGCGGCGCTGTCCTCTGTCGGTCTCGCCAACACCCTGCGCGGCGTCCAGCTGCGCCGGCCGACGATGTACGAACTCGAGGCCCGGCTGCGGGGGCTGCGGGTGCCGACGCTCGTGATCGTCGGAGAGGAAGATACCCCGGCGCTCGACGCCAGCCGGTTCCTGGCGCAGACTTTCCCGGACGCGACGCTCACGGTGCTGCCCCGCACCGGGCACACTTTGAACCTCGAGGAGCCGGCGGCCTTCAACCGCACGGTCCTCGACTTCTTGCGAAGCCTCCCGCGCTGAGCTCCCGTATTTCACGGAGAGAAGGAGACACGACATGGATCTTGGGCTGAAGGGGAAGGTGGTGCTCATCACCGGAGCGACGCGCGGCATCGGTGCGGACATCGCGCTGGGCTTCGCGGAGGAGAGCGCCCACGTGGCGATCTGCGCGCGCACCAAGGCCGATCTGGACGCGAAGGCGAAAGAGATCGGGCAGGCCACCGGGGCGAAGGTGATCGGGATTCCGGTCGACCTGAGCCAGCGTGGGGAACCGGAGCGCCTGATCGGCGAGGTCGTCAAGGCCCTGGGACGCCTGGACGTCCTGGTCAACAGTGCCGGGGTAGCCCCGGGCGGCACCGTCGAGCAGCTGAGCGACGACGACTGGGACCGCGGCATCCAGCTCAAGCTCATGGGGCTAGTGCGGTGTACCCGTGCGGCGATCCCCGTGATGCGCCGACAGGGCGGGGGTCGGATCGTCAATGTCGTAGGCAACGACGGAGTCAAGTGCGCGTACTGGGAGATCGTGCCCGCCATCTGCTGCGCTGCGGAGCAGATCTTTACCGCGACCCTCGCCGAGCAGTACGGTGCAGAGGGGATCTACGTCAACGCCGTGAACCCCGGCCCGGTGGAGACGGGGCTCATGCGCGGCCTCTTCGAGCACATCGCCCGGAACCGAGGGCTCAGTGTCCAAGAGGTCGTGAGGGCCCATGTGGACAGCATTCCGCTGAAGCTCGGGCGGATCGCCGAGCCGCGGGAGGTTACGAACGTCGTGCTCTTCCTCGCCTCGGAACGGTCCAGTTTCGTCAACGGCGTGTCAATCAACATCGACGGGGGGCAGATGAAGCCCGTCTTGGCCCAGCGCGTGTATAGCCGGAGACCGTGAGCACCGGCGAAGCTGGCCTGCCGCGTGAGCCCGTCGGCGCCTCGGTGTTTTGCTACCACTTTGCCACCTCGGAGTCAGCCGGAGAGAAGTGCAGCAGCAGCGCGGACGCACGGAGCGTCTTCGTGAAGACCTTGCGCGCCTGACTCTCGTCGCGGGTGATGCGGGCCTCCGTGCAGAAACACCCACGGCGGGAACGCTGCCCAGCCTCTCCGGAGCGTCCCGGTTTTGCGCCCGACCTAGAGGCGCAGCGATAGCGGCTGCGGAGCAGGCCCCCGGCGAACCGCCCGTAGCTGATCGCCTCCCGCAGCACCGGCTCGAGCCAGCAGCCGGCCTGCGGGCGGCAATCGTCAGGCCGGCTTGACCACCTTCTTGTGGACGTGCTCGATGTTGACGGCGATTCGGTCGCGATAGCGGCCGGTCCAGTACTTCGACATCCCGGCCTCGTACTTCGGAGCGAGCTGGTCGGCGACCTTCGGCTTCATCTCTTCGAGCGTCGCGCGGTCCGCGGCCGCTTTCTTCACGGCGGCGATCAGGTCGGCCAGGTAGTTCTTCAGGAACGTGATCTGGCTCTTCGGCGCGATGTCGCCGTGGCCGGGGATGATGTGCGTGAAGTCGAGCTTCTCGAGCGTGGCGAGCGACTGCACCCAATCCTCCGGGAAGCCGTCGCCGATGAACGGCATCCAGTCGACCACGGCGTCGCCGGTCACCAGCACCTTCTCCTTCGGCAGGTACACGAAGACATCGCCGTCGGTGTGCGCGCGACCGACGACGTGGAGCTGGATCTCGCGGCCGCCCTCGCGGAGCGTCGTGACGCCGCCGGGGACCCCGCGCGTCGGCGGGGCCGGTCTCATCTTCTTCAGCTCCTCGAGGTACGTCTCCGCCTGGCGGAGGTTCGACTCGACCCGCGCCTTCGCGGCGGCGTCCGACGTCTTGACGACCTCCTCCTTCAGCTTCTCGATCTCGGCGGGCAATGCGGCGATCTGTCTCTCGATGTGCGGGATGCCACCGACGCCCGCGTCCGGCTTCGTCATGTTCTGGCGGGTCTGCTCTGAGGCGATGATCTCCAGGGTGGGATAGGCGCCCCTGTAGATCTCGTTGCCCTGCCAGTGATCCCAGTGGAAGTGGCTGTTGACGACCTTCTTCACGGGATTCTTCGTGACGCCCTGGATCTCCTTGTACAGCGCGGCCGCGGCCGACGGCTTGGAGTGCGTGTCAACGACGACGGCGCCGTCGTTCGTCAGGATGACGGCTGCGTTCGAGTTGACCTTGTACGCGGGCCCGGCGAACGCAGCGTACACGCCGTCCGCGACCTTCTTGAGCTCGAAGAGATTCTTCTCATTGGTGGCTGCGTGGGCGTCGACGCTGCAGCAGATCTCGTGCGGGTCGAGCGTGTGGACGGCAGCGGCGGCGATACCGAACTGCGCGAGTACCTGGCGGCGGGTCCACATAGGAAGCCTCCTTCGGCGGTGAGGGTGGTCTCCCGATCCGTTGACCGCGGTTGGCCGGAATGATACCTCACGGACGGCGTTCGCGCAGAGGAGGATCGTCGATGGCCACGTACGTCCTGGTACACCGCGGCTATCGAGAGCATAGTTGCCAGCCAAGACATCGCT
Source organism: Candidatus Methylomirabilota bacterium (assembly GCA_046726415.1). Lineage (GTDB taxonomy): Bacteria > Methylomirabilota > Methylomirabilia > Rokubacteriales > CSP1-6 > CAVWFS01. The sequence continues at coordinate 13,103 of JBKPAK010000147.1, read as the reverse complement.
GGTCTTTCGGGGTGTCCGCTCTGACCAGTTGGGGGTCTTTCGCAACAGATTCGGACAGTAAATCAAAGGGTTGTCGGTAGCTCGCCACAAGCTCGCCATTCTTCCAGGTGCAGTTCGAAACCACGAAACCCAGCAAGCGTCGTTTCTCCCGCGGGGGCTGCTCCTGGAAGAGTAGGTGGGCGGATGTCGAGTGCATGGCGGAAGCGCTGGGCAACGACGGTGCCAGAGCCGATCTCCCGGTAACCGCGCGATTCTCGGCACGAGCAGCTGCCTCCGACCGCCGCGATCGTCTCTTCGTTGCGATTCCCGTTGCGATATCCTCGCGCCGTGTCAACGCACTGCGGCCGACTCGGTCGCCGTGGCGCAAGTGCGTCGTTGGATGGCCGTCGCCCCCGGTACGCAAGAAGGGAAAGGGGGGCGGAAGACAGCAGACGCGTGCGCCCCTCCCCCTGCCGTCCACCCCCACCTCCGTGCGCTGGATTCCCGCTGGAGCCGTGGGCACAGTCGCGGTGCCCGACGATGGGAGCGTGATCGAAGGGCTGCGCCGTGGTGACGAAACCGCGTTTGCGCGCCTCGTTGACCACTACCACGCGAGCCTCGGCCGCGTCGCCCGCCTCTCGGGAAAGGCCGATGCCGTTACTCAGTGCGCCTTTGGCTTCACGGACGACGGAGTGTCGCGTTTCGCGAGCTCCGCAATGCGCTCGAGCAGAATCTTATAGGGGCGCGAGTTGCGCAGAAGCCGGCCACCCAATTCACGCAGCCGGTCGATGGATTCCGCGGGCAAGAAGAAGGTCGTCGGCATCTCCATGAAGTCGCGCCGCTCCGATGGGTCTTCGATCGCGTCAAAGCTGACGTCGATCGCATCGAATGTAATCCGTGGCACGGATGCCTCGGCCTCGGTCCGCGATTGGCCAGCATCGAGGCGCCGCGCAATCGCGAGCTCACGTCGGTCCGCCCACCGCGCGGCAATATCTCTCAAGAGTTCCACGGATTCGAAGGAGAAATGATCGATCGGAACGCTTGAGGCTTGGATCAACTGCGACACAATACTTGGCGGCGCAGAGTGTCGATCCCAATCGGTGGCTGGGGCCGAGCGAGAATTGACCGCGATTACGACAATATGACGCAGTTCGGAGAAGCGCATCTCGCGTTGGAACGCCGGACTCGCCTCCAATTGCTCGAACGCTTCGAGCATGCCACGAAGTCCGAGGTTGTCCGAGACCCCGCCATCGACGATGTGGAGGTAGGGACGGTTCTCGCTGTCCTCGAGTGCCTTGAAATCACGATAGCGCAACAACGCTCGTCCGGCTGGGCGGGCCGCGTGTTCTGTGTTCGCAACGTCCTGAACCCAGATCGGCAACATCGCGCCACACTTCCCGCCGTAGTTCCGATAGGTAACTGGAGAGAGAAGAACGGGGACTGCCGACGATGTCGCGGCTGCGCGGGCCAACCGCACTGCCCCGAGGTCGGAACACAGGAGATCAAAGGTGTCCTGCGAGAATTCGAATCGTGCGCCAGTGGACAGGTCCGTCCCGGTCACGACCACGACGGGAGTTTCGAGCGGAATCAGGTGGCTGAATGTGGCACCTCCGAAGAGAATCTCGTCGTAATAGTCCGCGGCTAGTTCGGAGCGGCCATAGCTATCGCTCGCCAGCCGAGGCCAGGTCGCTGGGTTAAGGAGTCGCTGGATCAGCTCACCTTGAACGTTCCGTTTGAGAAAGCGTTGCTGATACTCGTGGAATAGCCGCTCGCCATAGAGCGCATACGTCAATGCGGTGAAACTGCCACCGGACACGCCAGCTATCAGGTCCACTTCGTCAAGCATGGAATGCTGGTGCCCCTTAACCACGATCGGCGTGCGCCGCAGCTCCTCAAGTACGCCGTAAGAAAGAGCTGCGGCACGAGTGCCGCCGCCGGAGAACGCTAGTAGAACAAGTGCGTCAGGGTTGTTCGTTGGACCTCGATCCCGTACCAGAAACTTGGCGATGCGGTAGCCGGTCTCCGGTCGCACCCGGTCAACGGGAACGTTGACCGGGGCAACCGTTGCGCAGCCGCAAAGCACTATCGCGGGCAGGATAGCTGCTAGCACGAGTCGGGTCAACCCTCGGTGCATCGTCCTCCAGCCGGTGAGTACTCGGTCCTCGTCGTAGATCGTCGGATCATCGTTCACTGAAATCGTGCTCACCTGCGTTCCTCCCAACGGTGTTCATGCGACGCGAGTGCGCGCCTCTTTCCGATGGACCTGCTGCGCACGCCTTGCCCTTTCGATGCGCGCGCCTTCACGGCCGTGATGCACGCCCCTTCGGGCGGAGCGTTCACTCAACTCGCACGCGTTCGCACATCCACGTCGGTGCGCGGTCTGCTGATTGGTCTATCGACGGATGCGTTGGCTGCGCGTCCACGGTCTTGCACCTAGAATTCATACCGCAGGGCGAGGCTAAGCGCGCCGCACGGGCACATACGCGGGTACCGAGAGCGTGGATGGGGCGGGTATGATCGAGGCGGAGAACACTTCAGGAGCCTCGCCGGTCGCTGCGCCCGACGATGGGAGCGTGATCGAAGGGCTGCGCCGTGGTGACAAAATCGCGTTTTGCGCATCTCGTTACCACTATCACGCGAGCCTCCGCCGCGTCGCCCGCCTTTACATCTCCAATCGCGCCGTCGCGGACGAGGTGGTGCCGGACACCTGGGTCGGCGTGATCCAGGGCATGTGGGCGTTCGAGGGCCGCTCATCACTCAAGACCTGGATCTTCCGCATCCTCATCAAGAGCGTAGGCGGCATCAACGCCCTCCACCCTCGCTCCCCCACCGCGTGCGCGCCGCCCCCTGCCGTCCACCCCCCACCTCCGCACGCTGGATTCCCGCTGGAGCCGTAGGCACAGCGCACATGACCAGCTCCGCGCGCGCCGGCCACCCCGCCGAGGCTGAGCGGGAGGCTATGCTGGCACACTTCGGCCGTCAACCGGCACTGGGAGCACGGGGCCCGGCAGGATCGGCACCGATGACGCCGCGCGGCGCCGACACCACGGGGTCCGCCGCGGCTCTCGTTGATCGGATCAGGACGCGGGCGGGGTGGGCCCGGGGCTCGACCCGATTGAGAGCGGCCCAGGTGCGCGAGGATGGCCTGCTCAGGGCCGAGCCCCGGCCCACCCGAGCCCGCCGCCGCGCCCTGATCGATTCGGGGCGGTGGACGTCGTCGTGCCTGCGCGGTGCGGCGAGGCGTCCTCCGCGCTGACCGGACTGTCCCGCGCGCCGGTTGACGCCCGCGGTATGCCGGCATTAGGATGCCGCTCAGCCGGTTGGGCGCGGTCGGCGCGCGAGGAGGTAGGTCCGAGGAGGCAGGTAGCCTGACCCATGGCAGCCGGCTCCTGGGTACTCCTGGGGCGGCCAGCGTCCGAGTTGGTAGACTGCGTCATCGGGGCGGGCCCACGGACGGTGCGACCGCCCGCTCAGGACGTTCATGTCGCCTACACTCCGAAACCCCTGAAAAAGAGCACGCTCGAGATCTACGAGAAATTTCCGCATGGCATGTGCACGACACACGCCGATGTGATCAATGCCGATCTTCTCGCCTTCATCAAGCGCTGAACCGGCAGGCTGTGCGGAAAGGAAGGAGACACACAATGAAGATCGTCGTGATTGGAGGCACCGGCCTCATCGGCACCAAGGTCGTGAAGAGGCTGACCGAGCAGGGTCACCAGACCCTGGCCGCCTCACCCAACACCGGCGTGGATGCCACGACCGGCCAAGGTCTGGCTGAGGCGCTGGTCGGCGCGCAGGTGGTCGTCGACCTCTCAAACTCTCCGTCGTTCGAGGCTGCAGCGGCCCTTGCCTTCTTCGAGAACTCGGGCCGCAATCTCGCACGCGCGGAGCGAGAGGCCTCCGTCCGTCATCACGTCGCCCTCTCGGTCGTCGGCACCGACCGCCTGCAGGATAGTGGTTATTTTCGCGCCAAGCTGGCCCAGGAACAGGCGATCACGAAGGCAGGCATCCCCTACACGATCATCCGGGCAACGCAGTTTTTCGAATTTCTCGGCGCCATCGCCGCTGCCGGCACCGACAACACACGTGTTCGCCTCTCGAACGCCAGCTTCCAGCCCATCGCTGCCGACGATGTTGCCAAGGCGGTGGCGGACGCTGCGCTCGGCGCGCCTCTCAACGACACGATCGAGATCGCCGGCCCCGAACGGCTGCCGATGAGCGAGATGGTCGCGCGCTACCTCAAGGCAACCAACGACCCGCGGGAGGTTGTCCCCGACCCCCTGGCGGGCTATTTCGGCGTTCGCCTCGACGATCGCTCGCTGGTGCCCGGCGACCATGCGCACATCGGGACAATCCGTCTCGAGGATTGGCTCCGCCAGCCGAGGACGCGATGAGCCTTGGCCCCCTGAAGGAACGGCGCACAGGTACCGCCATAGGGTTTTCCACCGGCGCACGGAAAGGGCAACGATGAAGAAGACGACACTTTCACTGCTCCTGCTTTTCCTCATGACGAATACGGCAACGGCTCAGCAACCTGACGTCGTGTCGCTCATGTCGAAAGATCTGACTGACTTTCCAGGCAAGGAAGTCTTGATGTTCACCGTGGAGTATCCGCCGGGCGGGGCGGACCCCGTGCACCGTCACGATGCGCACGGGTTCATCTACGTGCTGGAAGGCGCGGTGGTCATGCAGGTGCGAGGGGGACAGGAAGTGACGCTAGGGCCAGGGCAGACGTTCTACGAGGCGCCCGACGATATTCACGTCGTCGGCCGGAACGCAAGCACCACGCGGCCGGCAAAATTCCTGGTGATGTTGATCAAAAAGAAAGGGGCGCCGGTGCTCGTGCCAGTGAAGTGATCGTCAGACCTCGCGGGGGAGAGGGCGGCGCGATGGGGTTTTACGAGGTGCTCGACCGGGTGGTGGCACTTTTGCGGGAGCGCGGTCGGGTGACCTATCGTGGCCTCAAGCGCGAGTTCCAGCTCGACGATGCCTGCCTGGAGGATCTGAAGGACGAGCTCATCAACGCCCAGCACCTCGCTGTCGATGAACAGGCCGCGATCCTGGTCTGGACAGGGACACCTCCTGGCACGGAGCCAGGCATCCGCCAGCAGGCCGAGGCCGAGCGCCGGCTCCACACCGTGCTCCTGGCGGTGATGGCGCTGCTCCAGCGCGAGCAGCGGGTCACGTACCGGACCCTGCGCCAGGTGCTGGGCGTGGACCATGACTGCCTGCACGCCGTCCGGGACGAGCTGCGCTTTCGCCGGCTAGCGCGCGAGGAGGACGGCCAGGGGCTCGTCTGGACGGGGGAGGACGCACCGCGGGCACCCGACTCGGCGGTGGCACCCGCCGCCCTCCCCGCGGACCACGGTGCGTCACATACGCCAGAGGATGTGCCTGTCCCCACGTCCGCGGGACTACACAGCGATCCAGACGAGGCCGAGCGACGGCAGCTCACCGTGCTCTTCTGCGACCTGGTGGGCTCCACCCAGCTCTCGGGCCAACTTGACCCGGAGGACTTCCGGGCAGTCGTGTATGCGTACCAGGAGACCGCAACCGCGGTCATCAAGCAGTACGCGGGGCATATCTCCCAGTATCTCGGCGATGGGCTGTGGGTCTACTTTGGCTACCCCACGGCCCATGAAGACGATGCCCGGCGCGCGGTGCACACGGGCCTCGGCATTATCGAAGCGATGGCCACCCTGAACACCCGGCTGATGGGACTGTACGGGGTGAAGCTGGCCGTGCGGCTCGGTATCCACACCGGTCCGGTCGTCGTGGGGGTGATGGGAGGCGCCGAGCGGCACGAGCGCCTGGCGATGGGTGAAACCCTGAATATCGCGGCCCGGCTCGAAGCCCTCGCCTCGCCCGACACGGTGATGATCAGCGCCGTGACCGCTCGGCTCGTGTCCGGAACATTTGCCCTGGAAGATCTCGGGACCCATACCCTCCGCGGGGTTGCCGAGCCCATGGCGATCAGCCGTGTGCGTGGCCCCCTGGCGGCGCCCGGTCCTGACGAGGACGTTGTGACCGCCACGGTGCCGACGCTGGTGGGGCGCGAGGAAGAAGGCGGGCTTCTACTCCGCCGCTGGAACGAGAGCAAGGCCGGGCTGGGGCAGGTCGTCTTCGTCAGCGGCGAGGCCGGTATTGGCAAGTCAGCTCTGGTGGGGGCGCTGCGGGCGCACGTGCGTGCGGAGGGCTCGCCGCGCATGGCCTTTCGCTGCTCGCCCTATCACACCGCCAGCGTCCTCTATCCCGTGATCACCCACCTCGAGCACGTATGGCACCTTGCGGCGGACGATGCCTCCGCGACCCGGCTGAGCAAGCTGGAAGCGGGGCTGCAGTCCTCTGATCTGCCGCTGGCCGAAGCAGTGCCGCTGTTCGCCGGGTTGCTGGCGGTTCCGCTCCCGGCAGACCGGTATGCGCCCCTGACGGGGACCCCGCAGCAGCAGAAGCAGCAGACGCTGGACACGCTGGTCGCATGGCTGGCGGCACAGGCGGAGCGGCAACCCGTGCTGGCGGTGTGGGAAGACCTGCACTGGGCCGACCCAACCACGCTGGAGATCCTCGGGCTCGTGATCGAGCAGGCGCCCACGGCGCCGATGCTGCACGTCCTGACGTCTCGCCCTGCGTTTCGCCCGCCCTGGCCGCCACGCTCCCACCTCACCTCGCTCGTGCTCAATCGCCTGGAGCGCCGGCAGGTCGAGGCGCTGATTGCTCAGCGGGTAGGAGGCAACGTCCTGCCCCCCGAGGTGGTGCAGCACATCGTGACCAAGACGGATGGGGTGCCGCTGTATGTCGAAGAGCTGACAAAGGTGTTGCTGGCGTCCCCCCTGCTCCGGGAAGAGGCAGGCAAGTATGTGCTGACGGGGCCGCTGCGCACGGTGGCGATTCCCGACACCTTGCAGGATGCGCTCATGGCCCGCCTGGATCAGCTCCCGGCACCCAAAGAGGTCGCCCAGCTTGGGGCGGTGCTGGGGCGGGAGTTTACCTATGAGCTGGTCCGGAGTATTGCCCCGCAGGACGAAAACAGCCTCAAGGCGGCGCTGGAGCAATTGGTGGCCGCCGAGCTCCTCTACCAGCGCGGCCGGCCGCCGAGGGCCCGCTACATGTTCAAGCATGCATTGATCCAGGACGCGGCCTATGCCTCGTTGCTCAAGAGCACCCGGCAACAGATCCACCAGCGGACTGCGCAGGTGCTCGAAGCGCAGTTTCCTGAGATGGTAGCGACCCAGCCGGAACTGCTGGCACACCACCTCACCGAGGCCGGGCACGCTGCTCAGGCGGTCGGGTACTGGCAGCGGGCAGGCGAGAGGGCGGTGGCGCGCTCCGCCCACCTCGAGGCGATCAGCCACCTGAAGACCGGGCTCGCGGTGCTCCAGACGCTCCCGGAGACCGACGAGCGCATCCAGCAGGAGCTGCTCTTGCAGATCACCCTGGGCCCGGCGTTGATGAACACGAGGGGATTTGGCGCCCCCGAGGTGGAACACGCCTATGCCCGGGCGCGGGCGCTCTGTCAGCGCGTGGGCGAGACGCCCCAGCTCTTCTCCGTCCTGCGGGGACTCTGGCAGTTCTATAACGGGCGGGGGGCGTACGAGACGGCGCGCGAGCTGGGGGAGCAGTGTCTACAGCTGGCGCAGCAGGGACACGACTCGTCGCGCCGGCTGGAGGCCCACCACGCGCTCTGGACCACCCAGCTCCTGATGGGAGAGCTGCCCCTGGCGCGTACCCACCTGGGGCAGGGCCTGGCGCTCTACGACCCTCAGCAGCACCGCGCGCTGGCCGTCCTCTATGGGCACGACCCTGGCGTGTGTTGCCGGGGCGGGGCGGCCGTGGTCCTCTGGTTGCTGGGCTATCCCGACCAGGCTCTGCGACACCTGCACGCTGGGCACGCCCTAGCCCAGGAGCTGGTGCATCCCCCGAGTCTGGCCTTCGCGAGGATGCTGACGGCCATCGCCTACGAGCTGCGCCGGGAAACGGACGCCGCGCACGAGCAGGCCGAGGCGCTCATCGCTCTGGCGACGGAGCAGGGGTTTGCGCTCTTTCGGGCGATCGGCGGAATCCTGTGCGGCGGGACGAGGACTGCGCTCGGCCAGCGGGGGGAGCAGATCGGCCAGATCCGTCAGGACCTGGCGGCCGTGCGAGAGACGGGGAGCGCGGTCTGGGAGCCGTATTTTCTGGGGCTGCTGGCCGACGTCTACGCCCAAGACGGGCAGGTCGAGGCGGGACTTGCCACCCTGGACGAGGCACTGGCGGCCGCGCAGGCCACGGGACAACGCATGGTGGAGGCGGAGCTGTATCGTCTCCGGAGGGGCTTCCTCCTGCGCCAGCCGGGGACACCGCAAGCCGAGGTGGAGACCTGCTTCCAGCGGGCCCTCGATGTGGCCCGCCGCCAGGAGGCAAAATCGCTGGAGTTGCGGGCCGCCATGAGTCTGAGTCGGCTCTGGCACCAGGAAGGGAAACGGCAGGAGGCGCACGATCTGCTGGCTGGGGTCTACGCGTGGTTTACCGAGGGCTTTGACACTGCCGATCTCCAGGAGGCCAAAGCGTTGCTGGAGGAGCTGGCGTAGATATCAGGAGGACGTCATCGGCATTCGCCTCCGCGACGTCATCGGCGTGGACAAAATGATGTGGGGCCCCGACTATCCCCACAGCGAGTCCACCTTCCCGCAGTCGCGGAAGATCCTCGCAGCCCAAGCCGTCCGCCCCGAGCGATGAGGTATGCTTCGGCCCGAGCAAACACATGGGAAAGTTTCGGCGGTCCCAACTCGCCGGGCGGGTCGGTCTCCTGCTGCTCGTCCTGGTCGTCGCGACGGCTCCCGCGTCACCCCGCCTCGACACCGCCACCCCGATCAAGTACTTGGTGGTCATTTTCCAGGAGAACCGCTCGTTCGACGCCTACTTCGCGACCTATCCGGTCGCCGCCAACCCGCCCGGGCAACCTTCCTTCCACGCGCACCCGGATACGCCTTCGGTGAACGGGCTGACGCGGACCCTGCTCGAGCGGAATCCCAATTCATCCAATCCGTTCCGCATCGATCGGACGCAGTCGTATACGTGCGATCAGGACCACGAGTACACGGCCGAGCAGCGCGCGCGCAACGGCGGCCTGATGGACCGGTTTCCCCGGTTCGACGCCCAGGGCCCGACCAACTCCCGGCAGTTCTGTCACAAGGGGAGCGACGGGCGCTGGGACACGTTGATGGGGTACTTCGACGGCAACACCGTCACCGCGCTCTGGAATTACGCCCAGCGCTTCGCCCTCTCCGACAACAGCTTCGCCACCATGTCGGGCCAGTCCACGCGGGGCGCGCTGAACCTGACCGCCGGCGACAGCTACGGGGTCCTGTGCGGGCCGCCCACCTCTGTGTTCGGGGACGTCCCCGAGTGCGGCCCCCCCGTCTCGTCCGCGGCCGTCGCCGCGCCGACGAACGGACAGCTCGGGACCTTCGTCGACGATACCGACCCCTACTGGGACGTCTGCTCGACGGGCAGCACGGCCGCGATGACCGGCCGGAACATCGGTGATCTGCTCACCGCGGCGGGCGTGACCTGGGGCTGGTTCCAGGGAGGATTCGAGCGGACGCGCGACGGGGGCTGTTCGAGCAGCCATCCGCTCGAGGCCTTCGATCGCGCGGTCGGCGTCGATCCCGCGACCGACCCCCTGAGGTTCCAGGACTACGTGCCGCATCACAATCCGTTCCAGTACTTTGCCTCGACGGCGAACCCGCTCCATCTTCCACCGACGTCGGTGGCCATGGTGGGCAAGACGGATCGGGCGAACCACCTGTACGACCTCAACTGGTTCTGGAAGGCCGCGTTTGCCGGCCACCTTCCTGCGGTCTCGTTTCTCAAGGGTCCGGCCTACCAGAACGGGCATCCCGGCAACTCCGATCCCCTCGACGAGCAGGTCTTCCTGGTCACGACCCTGAATCGACTCCAGCGCCTCCCTGAGTGGCGCCACATGGCGGTCGTCATCGCCTGGGATGACTCGGACGGCTGGTACGACCACGTGATGCCGCCGATCATCAACCAGTCGAACACGCCACTCGACTTCCTCTGCGGGAGCAAGAATGATGGGCCAGGCGCCCGCTGTGGCTACGGGCCGCGGCTGCCCCTCCTGGTGATCTCTCCGTACGCCAAGGAGAACTCCGTGAGCCATGCGCTCAGCGATCAGACTTCGATCCTGCGCTTCATCGAGGACAACTGGCTCGGCGGGCAGCGCATCAGTCCGATCTCGTTCGACAACATTGCCGGCTCGCTCGCCGACATGGTCGACTTCGCCCAGCCCAACATGCGTCGCCTCTGGCTCGATCCTGCGACGGGCCTGCCTATTCGCTGATTCAGAGCGCGGCTCTCCGCAGTGGGGAGACCATAGGTGATGCTCGCGTGCCCGTGAAGCTCTCCGACAACCGCTCCCGGGGCCAGCGGGGGCGCAAGAGGTAGCGACAGAGATGCTCCCGGCCGCGCGGGCACGGCCGCGGCGGCGTGTAGCGAGCGGCCCTCCAGGCGAGCCCAGCGGGGCCTGGGCGCGTCCACCCCGGGGCGGCGGACTGGAGGCGACGGGACCGGATGACCGCCGGCCAGCCCACTATGCGGGACAGGGCCGGTCAAATCGCTCGGCGTGCTGCGACAGCGTGATACAGGGGGGTAGCTGCCGACTCACGATCTGTTTGCGATCGGGCTTGGCGCCAAGAAGTCCGATCACGTCCCACCGGGGTGGCGCACGATGGCCGCCCCTGGATGGCTCAGGATGGCCGGGCATCACCCTCAGCCGTGCGCCTCCTCGTCGAGCGTCAGGGAACCTCGGGCACCCAGCTGGCGGACCAGGCGCATCCGCGGCAGAGCCGGCGGCGAAACAGGAGGCGGCGCTGCTTGCCGACCGACCTATAATCGGAGGAAGGAGAGGGCGATGGCACTGTTCCTCGACCACACGATCGTCCCGGCTCACGACAAGGAGGCCTCGGCGCGCTTCATCGCGCGCATCTTCGGCCTCCAGTACAAGGGCCCGTGGGGCCACTTCGCGCCCGTCAAGGTCAACGACACGCTGTCACTGGACTTCGACAACCGCGAGAACTTCGACCGTCACCATTATGCCTTCCTCGCCTCGGACGCCGACTTCGATGCCATCCTGCAGCGGGTCAAGGACGAAGGCCTCGCCTTCGGCAGTGGGCCGATGTCCCAGGACGATATGCAGATCAACCACCGGCATATGGGCCGCGGCTTCTACTTCCGCGACGCCAACGGCCATAGCTGGGAAGTGATCACCCACACCTACGTGTGAGGTGGACCTGAGCAGCGGCAATCGAGGAAGGGATTTGCATGGGGATCTGCCGCGGCGGAGGCTCGGCGGCACCGGCCTCGATGTGACGACTCTCGGCTTCGGCGCCATGGAGCTGCGAGGGCAGCCGCGCGGTCCTCAGATTTCGGACGAAGACGCTGAACGAGTCCTCAACGCCGTGCTCGACGCTGGCATCAACTTCATCGATACCTCGATCGATTACGGCCGCAGCGAGGAGCTGATCGGGCGCTTCATCGCGCATCGCCGCTCCGAGTACTTTCTTGCGTCGAAGTGCGGCTGCGTCCCCGGCGCGGCGAGCGAGCACCGCCACACGGCGGCGAACATCCGCCGCGGCGTTGAGAACAGCCTGCGAATCCTGAAAACAGAGCACCTCGACCTCGTCCAGTTTCACCGCAGCCTGACCCGGGATGAGTTCGAGGCAGAGGGGGCGCTTCAGGAAGCCTTCGCCCTGCGGCGCGAGGGCAAAGTCCGCTTCGTTGGCGTGTCGGGCACGCTCCCCAACTTGAACGAGCAGATCGAGATGGGCGTCTTCGACGCCTTCCAGATCCCGTACTCGGCGCTGCAGCGGGACCACGAAGACGCCATCGCCAGAGCCTCCGCAGCGGGCGCGGGTATCATCATCCGCGGCGGCGTCGCGCGCGGTGCCCCGACCGCCTGGAAGCAGCGCCACTACTACATGGTCTCGGCCAACGACCTCCAGCGCCGCTGGGATGATGCGCACCTCGACGACCTGCTCGATGGGATCAGCCGAATGGAGTTCATGCTCCGCTTCACGCTGTCGGATCCGAACCTCGACACGACGATCGTCGGCACGAAGAGCGTAGAGCACCTGCACGACAACGTCGCCGCCGCCCTCAAAGGGCCACTGCCCACCGAGATCGTGGATGAGGCGAAGCGCCGTCTCGCCGAGGCCGGATCGAAGCCCGCCTGATCGAGGACGAATACACGCCCTCGGCGAGCGTCACTCGTATCCTCGCAATCTCCCCTCCGGCTCCACTCCGAGCTCGCGTCGCAGAGACTCACGCAACGTTGGGACTGATTGAGTGCAGCGTCTCGTCGGCCCAGCTGGTCGTAGAGTCGCAGCAGCGTGCGGTGCACCGGCTCTTGGAGGGGATCGCGCGCGATGAGCCGTCGTCGATGGCGTCCGTGAGTACTGACGACAGCGCGGCGTTGATGAGCCGAACGGTGTTCTTCGAGTAGCTGCTGTTCTTCCTGTGCTCGGCGCCCTTCCCTCTCTCTGGCTGGAGTCGACCCGCCCGCTTGGACATCAGCAGACCCGTGATGTGCCGCCTTCGGATGTCTCGTTTCTTGAGGGATCCAAGGACGGGGAGCACGTGAAGGGTGAGCAGTTGCCGGTAGCTGGCCAACGTCTTCGGCTCGATCTCTCCTCCGCCGCCTGCCCGCCAGCGGTCAGCGTAGGTGGCTAACGTAATGTCGCCTTCTCTAGCCAGGATCGCATCTCCATGTCCCGAAACATGGTCGCGGCGGTGGCCAGGTGATGCTTGGCGGACTCCGGCTGGGCGGTTGCGCGATAGAACATGCCGAAGCCGAGGTGACAGTGGGCGACGAGCGGGCGCATGCCGCGCGGCTCGGCGAGGGCCAGCGCCTCGCCGTAGTAGCCTTCAGCATCCTCGGCGCCGCCTGTCGACGCGACGTCAGCGGCGAGGCAGAGGGCGTGGCTGGCGGCCTCGTCGATCCGCCCGGCCGAGAGGTAGGTCGTTCCCGCGCATAGAAGAATGAACGCCGAATTAGTTGACGAGACGCCGGGCCGTCCACGCATGCAGCACCATTAGCTTGTCCAGCTCCTCACCCGTCTCAGGCG